>JAKONI010000213.1 GCA_022702015.1 Beijerinckiaceae bacterium
CTCAGCCCGTCGAGGCCGACTTGCGGATCCGCTCCACGGCCTCGTCGGTGTCGAAGCGGGGCGAGGCGAGTTCCTCCAGGGTGAAGGGGCACTGGCGCGGCAGGGTGAGGTTCACCTGCCCCTCGTAGGGGGCCAGTTCGGGGCTCTCGGCATCCTGAATCGCGAGCGTCCAGGCCCCGTCGATCCTCACATGGCCGGCCGCCGGCGGGTTCTCGGCCAGCGCCGTCAGCTTGACCGCCGCCGCCTCCCGGCAGGCGAGGCTCCGCGCGTCGTCCGACAGCAGGGCGGCCTTGATCAACTCGGCCAGGGCCTCCCTGACCCGCTCCACATCCGCGTTCATGCTGGCCTCCGAGCCTCCCTGTTGCGACGCCCTGGCAAGGGCGGTGCCAGCGGCGGCGACTTCCCTTGCGGGCACCCGGGTGTCAAACCCCGACCATGATTCCGGTTCTGACCCGTACCGCCGACGCCGTTCCGCTCTACGAGGCCGCCTGCGCGGAACTTATGGCGCGGGGCTTCGAGGGCGATCTCTCGTCGGCCCCGGCCGACCGTACGGTCTTCTCCACCGACAACTCGATCTATCAGGTCGAGCCCGGCGCGGTGGCCTTCCCCCGAACCCGCGACGACCTCGTGCGGATCGCCCGCCTGCTGGACGATCCGCGCTTCACGGAGATCGTCCTGCGTCCCCGGGGCGGGGCGACGGGGACCAACGGCCAGTCCCTCGGCCACGGGCTCGTGGTTGACACCTCCCGGCATATGAACCGCATCGTCGAGATCGACGTGGAGCACCGGACGGTGCGCGTCGAGCCCGGGGTGGTGAAGGACCAGCTCAACCGGGAGCTGGCCAAGCACGGCCTGTTCTTCGCCCCGGAACTCTCCACCTCCAACCGCGCCACCATCGGCGGGATGATCTCCACCGACGCCTGCGGCCAGGGCTCCTGCCTCTACGGGAAAACCCGCGACCACGTGCTGGCGCTGACCTGCGTGCTGACCGACGGCACCGTCTGGACCGCCGAGCCCCTCGACGCGGCCGGGCTCGCCGCCGCCAAGGCCCGGCCGGGCCGGGGGGGCGAGATCCACCGGGCGGTGGACGAGGCGGTCTCGGCCAACGCCGCCTTGATCGCCGAGCGATTTCCCAGGCTCAACCGCTGCCTCACCGGCTACGATCTCGCCCATGTCCGGGATGGGCAGGGCCGGTTCGACCTCAAGAGCCTGATCTGCGGCGCGGAGGGGACGCTCGCCCTCATCGCCGAGGCTCGCCTCAACGTGCTGCCGATCCCGAAGGCGGCGGCCCTCGTCGCCCTGTCCTATGTCGATTTCGACGCGGCGTTGCGCGATGCCCAGGCGCTGATGCCCTTCGGGGCCGCATCCGTCGAGACCATCGACTCCACCGTGCTGGGGCTCGCCCGCAAGGACCCGATCTGGGCCGAGGTCCGGGCCTTCTTCCCCGACGACCCGGCGGGGCGCACGGTCGAGGGCATCAACCTCGTGGAGTTCGTGGGCGACGCGGCGGAGGTCGTGGAGGCCGCGTTGGACCGGCTCATCGCCGTCCTCGACGCGGAGAAGGGGAGCCACGGCAAGCGGGTCGGCTATACCATCGCCCGGGGCGCGGCGATCGAGCGGCTCTGGACCATGCGCAAGAAGGCGGTGGGCCTGCTGGGCGCGGCCAAGGGCGACGCCCGGCCGATCCCCTTCGTGGAGGACACGGCGGTGCCCCCGGAGGTGCTGGCGGACTACATCGCCGAGTTCCGCGCGCTCCTCGACGGGAAGGGCCTCCGCTACGGAATGTTCGGCCATGTGGATGCCGGGGTGCTCCATGTCCGCCCGGCCATCGACCTGAAGGACGAGCGCCAAGCCCCCCTGATCCGCGAGGTGACGGAGGGGGTCGTGGCCCTCACCCGGCGCTATGGCGGCTTGCTGTGGGGCGAGCACGGCAAGGGCTTCCGCTCCGAGTTCGTGCCGGAGACCTTCGGGCCTCTCATGCCCGTCCTGGAGACCGTGAAGCGCGCCTTCGATCCCGGCGACCGGCTGAACCCCGGCAAGATCGCCTCGGCCGCCGGCCACCCGCTCACGCGGATCGACGGGGTGCCCCGCCGGGGCGAGGCCGACCGGACGATTCCCATCCCCGTCCGCGCCGCGTTCGACGAGGCGTTGCACTGCAACGGCAACGGCGCCTGCTTCTCCTTCGACACGGACGAGGCGATGTGCCCCTCGTGGAAGGCCACCCGGGAGCGGCGGCACTCGCCGAAGGGCCGCGCCTCCCTCATGCGGGAATGGCTGCGGCTGGCCGCCGCCGCCGGGGCCGACCCCGCCGCCGCGCTGCGGTCTGAGCGCCCGAACTGGCTCGGCGATCTGCTGGGCAGCCTGCGCCCCGCCGGCCACCGGGGGGACTTCTCCCACGCGGTGAAGGAGGCGATGGACGGTTGCCTCGCCTGCAAATCCTGCACGGGGTCCTGCCCGATCAAGGTGGACGTCCCGGGCTTCCGGGCGAAGTTCCTGGCGCTCTATCACCAGCGCTATCCGCGCCCCCTGAAGGACCACCTGATCGCCGCGCTCGAACCCCTGCTGCCGCTGGCGGCGCGGAGCCCGACCCTCGGCAACGCGCTCACCGCGAACCCCCTGTCCCGCGCCGTGCTGGCCCGCCTCGGGCTCGTGGCGATTCCCACCCTCTCGACCTTCGACCTCGCCGGGGCGCTCGACGGCCTCGGCGTCCGCACCGCGACGCCGGCGGCCCTGCGGGCACTGAGCGCCGAGGAGCGGAAGAGGGCGGTGGTGGTGGTGCAGGATGCCTTCACCACGCATTTCGAGGCGGATCTCGTGGCCGACCTCTGCGCCCTGCTGGTGGAACTCGGCTTCCGGCCCTGGCTCGCCCCCTATCGGCCCAACGGCAAGCCACTGCACGTCCACGGCTTCCTTGCCCGGTTCGGCCGGGTGGCGGCGGACGGGGCGGCGGCGCTCAACGTCCTGGCGGCGGAGGGCGTGCCCCTCGTCGGCATCGATCCGTCGATGACCCTCACCTACCGCTCGGAATACGCGGAAGCCCTGCCGGCCGGGGCGGCGCCGAAGGTGCAACTCGTGCAGGAATGGCTGTCCACCCGGCTCGACGGGGTCCCGAGGCGGACTGGCGGATGCCGCTTCCGGCTGTTGCCCCACTGCACCGAGCGGACCAACGCCCCCGGGGCGGTGAAGGATTGGCAGGCGGTGTTCCGCCACCTCGGCCTCACCCTCGACGTGCCGGCCTCGGGCTGCTGCGGCATGGCCGGCACCTACGGCCACGAGGCCCGGCACCGGGCGACCTCGGAAACGATCTACCGCCAGAGCTGGGCCCTGCGGGTCCACGAATCGGCGGGCGACCTCCTGGCGGACGGCTATTCCTGCCGCTCGCAGGTGAAGATCGTGGATGGCCTGCGCCTGCGCCATCCCGTGCGAGCCCTCCTCGATCACGTCCGGGCGAGCGCCGTCCTGGAGACAGGGAAGGTCGCCGCATGAGTGCCGGATCGCCGCCTCTCCAGGTCGCCGTGATGGGGGCGGGGGCCGTCGGCTGCTACTACGGCGCGGTGCTCGCCGGCGCCGGCCACGCCGTCACCCTGGTCGGCCGTCCGGCCCTGGTCGCCGCCGTGGCCGAACGGGGTCTCATCCTGGAGACCGCGGGGGCGCGCGGGACGGTTCCCCTCCGGGCCGTGGCCGACCCGTCCGGCGTCGCGGGGGCGGACCTCGTCCTCGTCTGCGTCAAATCGGGGGATACCGAGGCGGCGGGGCGGGGGATGATCCCGCACCTCGCCCCGGAGGCCGTCGTCCTCAGCCTCCAGAACGGGGTCGATAACGGCGAACGGCTGGCGGCGATGATCGGCCGGCCGGTGGTGCCGGTGGCGGTCTACGTGGCCACGGAGATGGCCGGGCCCGGCCACGTCCGCCACCACGGAAGGGGCGACCTGATCCTCGGGGCGGGGGAGGCCAGCGAGCGGATCGCGCGGGTGCTCTCGTCGTCCGGCATCCCCGCGACGGTGTCGGACCAGGTCCGCGCCGCCCTATGGGCGAAGCTGACGATCAATTGCGCCTGGAACGCCCTCTCGGCCCTCGGCGGGAAACCCTATGGCCGGCTGTACGCGGCCGAGGGCGTCGGGGAGGTGCTGGCCGACGTGACGGCGGAGTGCCTCGCCGTGGCGCGGGCGAGCGGCGTGAGCCTGCCGGAGGATATGCTGGCGCAGGTGGAGGCCATCGCCCGGACGATGACCGGGCAACGCTCCTCCACCGCCCAGGACCTCGCCCGGGGCCGCCGGACCGAGATCGACCACCTCAACGGCTACGTGATCCGGCAGGGCGCGCGCCTCGGCATTCCCACCCCGGCGAACCGGGTGCTGCACACGCTGGTGAAGCTCGTGGAGCCGGACGCCCGATAGGGCACGATCCCCTCTCTCGAGGGGGGGCTCAGCCCCCGGCCGCCCGGGCCTTCCTCGTGGCGGCGGCCTTCTTCGCGGAGGCGGAGCGGTCCGCCGCGCTGCGCGAGGCCGAGGCGGCGCCTCCGGCCTTGCCCCCCTTGTGGG
>JAKONI010000223.1 GCA_022702015.1 Beijerinckiaceae bacterium
CGGCCCGCATCGCCCAGCGGCCAGCCGCACACGGCGCGGACATGCTGCTCGAACTGCGACGACAGGGCACCCTCGATGGTCCAGTGCCCGGAATTGTGGACCCGGGGGGCGATCTCGTTGACGACCAAGCGCTCGCCGCCCTCGCGGACCAGGAACATTTCCACCGCCAGCACCCCGACATAGTCCAGGGCGTCGGCGAGGCTGCGGGCGATGCGGAACGCCTCCGCCTCCGTCTCGGGGGCGATGCCCCGGGCGGGGACGCGGGTGAAGGCCAGGATGTGGTTGCGGTGCTCGTTCTCGCAGAGGTCGAAGGCCGCGAAGCTCCCGTCCGCCCCCCGGGCGGCGACGACCGACACCTCCCGCTCGAAGGGCACGAAGCCCTCCAGGATCAGCGGCGCGCCGCCGAACTCGGCGAAGATCGCGTTGCGGTCGCCCTCGCCGGGCTCGCGGATGATCCGCTGGCCCTTGCCGTCGTAGCCGAACCGGCGGGTCTTGAGCACGGCGGGCAGGCCGATCGCCTCCAGGGCGCGGGCGAGGTCGTCGGGGGTGTCCACCGGCCGGAACGGCGCCGTGGGGATGCCGAGGCCGTTGATGAACTCCTTCTCCGAGAGCCGGTCCTGCGTGGTCGCCAGGGCGTCGGCGTTCGGGTGCAGGGGGGCGTGCCGGGCGAGCACCTCGGCGGTGGCCCGGGGGATGTTCTCGAACTCGTAGGTGACGACATCGACCGAGGCCGCGAAGTCGGCCAAGGCCGCCTCGTCGTCGTAAGCGGCGCAGGTCGCCTGCGCCGCCACATCGAAGGCCGGGCTGTCGGCATCCGGGGCGTAGACGTGCACCTTGAGCCCATGGTTGGCCGCCGCGAGGGCGATCATCCGCCCGAGCTGGCCGCCGCCGACGATCCCGAGCGTCCCGCCGGGGGCGATGGTCGTATCCGTCACGGTCCTTCGGTCTCCGGCCGTTCGGCCACCGCCGCGCTCTGGGCGGCGCGCCATGCGTCGAGACGGTCGGCCAGCGCCCCGTCGGTGAGCGCCAGCACCGCCGTCGCCAGCAGGGCGGCGTTGACGGCTCCGGCGCGGCCGATCGCCAGGGTGCCCACCGGCACGCCGGCTGGCATCTGCACGATGGAGAGCAGGCTGTCCTGCCCCGACAGGGCCTTGGATTCCACGGGCACGCCGAAGACCGGCAGGCTGGTCATGGAGGCCGTCATCCCCGGCAGGTGGGCGGCGCCTCCGGCTCCGGCGATCACCACCTTCAGGCCCGCCGCCCGCGCGCCCTTGGCGAAGGCCACCAGCCGGTCCGGCGTGCGGTGGGCCGAGACGATGCGGGTCTCGTAGGGCACCGCCAGCGCGTCGAGGGTCTCGGCGGCATGGCGCATGGTCGCCCAGTCGGACTGGCTGCCCATGATGATCGCGACGGAAGGCGCCGACATGCTTGGTTCCGGCAAAAGAGGGCGCTTAACCGCGCGGGGTTCCGGCCGCAAGGCTACGACGCGGGGAACCCACCGTTCAGGCGATGATATCGGGTGTGATCAGGTCTTCCAGGTGGGAAATCCGGTCGCGCAGGGTCAACTTGCGCTTCTTGAGGCGCTGGATCTGGAGCTGGTCGCCGGCGACGCTCCGCTCCAGGGCATCGATGGCGCCGTCGAGGTCGCGGTGTTCCTCGCGGAGGCGGGCCAGCTCCATCGTGAGGTCGCCCGGCGCGTTGTCACCCGACTCAGCCGTCATCGTACCCTGAAAAACCGAGCACCCATCGAAGGTCAGGAGCATGCGTCACGCCTCACGGAGGAGCAAGCGCCGGGGCAAGGCCTCATGAAGGCTGTCCGGCGAAAACGCTTCGACAGGGGCAAAAAGCTGTGTCAGTCTGTCCATGTCGAAACGATGACAGGAGATTCGCCTCATGTCGCTGCAGACGCATCTGAGCCAACTCGCACGCAAGCACGAAGCCCTCGAACGCGAGATTCAGGAGGCCATCCACAGGCCCTCGTCAAGCGACCAGCAGATCGCGGAACTCAAGCGCCGGAAACTCCACCTCAAGGACGAGATCAACCGGCTGCAATCGCACGGCACCCTGCACTGATACGACGTGAATCGATGTGAGCCGCCGCGTCGTCCCCCCGGGGCGGCGCGGTTTTTCGTGGGGGGCACCCCCGAAGGCAGCCTCAAGACTGCCTGACGCCGTGAGGAAACGCCATGCCCGAGACCGCGCCGCCGCCCGGCCGCTATGCCGAGACCCATGCCGCCGCCGCCCGCGACCCGGAGGGGTTCTGGCTCGCCGCGGCGGAGGCGCTCGACTGGGACACCGAGCCGGCGCGGGCCTTCGACCCGGACCAGGGCCCCTATGGCCGCTGGTTCCCCGACGGGCGGCTCAACGCCTGCCACAACGCCGTCGACCGGCACGCCGACGGACCCCGCCGGGACCAGGCGGCCATCGTCTACGATTCCCCCGTCACCGGCACCAAGCGGACCGTCACCTACGGCGAGTTGCGCGACGAGGTGGCGACGCTGGCCGCCGTCCTGGCCGAGCGCGGCGTCGGCAAGGGCGACCGGGTGGTCCTCTATATGCCGATGGTGCCCGAGGCGCTGTTCGGAATGCTCGCCTGCGCCCGGCTCGGGGCGGTGCATTCGGTGGTATTCGGGGGCTTCGCCGCCAACGAGCTCGCCAAGCGCATCGAGGACGCGGAGCCGAAGGTGGTGCTGGCCGCCTCCTGCGGCATCGAGCCGAACCGGGTCGTGGCGTACAAGCCCCTGCTGGACGCGGCCATCGCCGCCTCGGCGCACAAGCCCGGGGCCTGCCTGATCCTCCAGCGCCCGCAATGCGCGGCGGCCCTGGACCCCGCCCGCGACCGGGACTGGGCGGAGACCGTCGCGGAGGCCAAGGGCCGGGGCGCCCGCGCCGGCTGCGTGAGCGTGGCCGCCACCGATCCGCTCTACATCCTCTACACCTCCGGCACGACGGGCAAGCCCAAGGGGGTCGTGCGCGACACCGGGGGCTACCTCACGGCGCTGGCATGGTCGATGCCGAACCTCTACGGCGTCGCCCCCGGCGAGACCTATTTCTGCGCCTCGGACATCGGCTGGGTCGTCGGCCATTGCTACATCGTCTACGCGCCGCTGCTGCACGGCTGCACCAGCGTGCTCTACGAGGGCAAGCCGGTGGGCACGCCGGATGCCGGGGCGTTCTGGCGGGTGGTGGCCGAGCACAGGGTCGTGTGCCTGTTCACGGCGCCGACGGCCCTGCGGGCGATCAAGAAGGAGGACCCGCAGGGGGAGCTGACCGCCGGCCACGACCTCTCGGCCTTCCGGTCCCTGTTCCTGGCGGGGGAGCGGGCGGACCCGGATTCGGTGGCCTGGGCGGAGCGGGTGCTGCACCGGCCGGTCATCGACCATTGGTGGCAGACCGAGACCGGCTGGCCCATCGCCGGCAACCCGATCGGCCTCGGCCTGCTGCCGGTCAAGCACGGCAGCACCTGCGTGCCGATGCCGGGCTACGACGTCCGCGTCCTCGACGAGGGCGGGAGGGAGGTCCCGCCGGGGACGATGGGCACGATCGCGATCCGGCTGCCCCTGCCCCCCGGTTGCCTTCCCACCCTCTGGGGCTCGGACGAGCGGATGCGGCAGAGCTACCTTTCCACCTTCCCCGGCTATTACGACACCTCGGATGCCGGGATCATCGATTCGGACGGCTACATCACGGTGCTCGGGCGCACCGACGACATCATCAACGTCGCCGGGCACCGCCTCTCCACCGGGGGCATGGAGGCGGTGCTGTCCGCCCACCCGGACGTCGCCGAATGCGCGGTGATCGGCATCCGCGACACGTTGAAGGGGGAGGTGCCCTGCGGCTTCGTGGTGCTGAAGGCCCGGGTCGAGCGGGACCCTTCCGAGATCGAGCGTGAGCTGGTCGCCAAGGTGCGCGACGAGATCGGCCCGGTGGCGGCCTTCAAGCTGGCGCTCACAGTGCCGCGCCTGCCAAAGACCCGCTCCGGCAAGATCCTGCGCGCCACGATGAAGCGCATCGCCGACGCGGAACCCTGGACGATGCCCGCCACCATCGACGACGCGGGCGCCCTCGACGAGATCGGCGAAAGCCTGAAGGATCGTGGCCTCGCCAAGGGCTGAGGAGTGGATCCCGAAGGACACGTCCTTTGGTGGGGTCCAGGGGTGAAACCCCTGGTGTCTCGCGGGGCTCCGCCCCGCCCCCGCCAGAGGGCTCGCCCTCCGGACACCCCCTACTCGGCGTCGTCCTCGTCGGACTGGACGGAGACGGGGGCCGGGGCGGTCCTGATCGACCCCGTCATCACGGGGGCGGCCCCCGGGCTCGTCGGCATCATCGTCGCGCCCATGGCGATCATCCCCGCCATGGCGCGCTCCTGTTCGGGCGTGCGCGGATCGCGGGAGATCGCCTCCGCCTCACGCTGGAGGCGCAGGTTGCAGGCCCGGGTGGGGAGGCCGCCATGCGGCGTGCAGGCATCGTGCCGGGCGCAGGCGGCGTCGAGGGCATCGATCGGGGGCAGGGGGGCGTTGTTGCCCGGCCCGCAGTAATTCCCATGGATCAGCATTTTCGGACCGCCGAAGGCGGCGGGCTGGGCCTCGGAGGCGCCGGCGAAGGCGACGCATCCGGCCACCAGGACGAACGGGGCGACAAATCGAGAGAGTGACATAATCCAAAACCTTGGCGATCTCGCCCCCTCAGGCGGCTCGCGTCGACCGCCGCATCGCGGCGACGATGAGAGAACGGATCGCCCAGGGGCGGGTTCCCCTGCGGACATGGCATGGCCGCTCTGTCGCACGGCTTCCTCGGGGGCGCTGGCCCTCCATCCCCGGTTGCCGCAAAGTACGACTCACTGCCCGGAGACCCTCGATGACCGCACGCCTGTTCGAGCCGCTGACGCTCGATTCGCTCACCCTCGACAACCGCATCACGATCGCGCCGATGTGCCAGTACTCCGCGCGGGACGGGCAGGCGACCGACTGGCACGTGATGCATCTGGGCCAGCTCGCGATGTCCGGGGCGGGCCTGCTCACGCTGGAGGCCACCGCCGTCTCGCCGGAGGCCCGCATCACCGCCTGGGATCTCGGTCTCTACGACGACGGTTGCGAGACCGCGCTCGCCCGCGTGCTCGATTCCGTGCGCCAATACGCGCCGATCCCGGTCTGCATCCAGATCGCCCATGCCGGGCGCAAGGCGTCGAGTGCCGCCCCCTGGTCCGGCGGCCGGCAGATCCCCCCGGAGCACCCCTACGGCTGGCGGACCGAGGCGCCCTCGGCCGTGCCGCACGCGGAGAGCGAGGTGCCGCCGCACGCCCTCGACGCCGCCGACCTGAAGCGAGTCCGGGAGGAGTTCGTCGCGACGGCCAAGCGTGCCGTGCGCCTGGGCATCGAGGCGGTGGAGCTGCACGGCGCCCACGGCTACCTCCTGCACCAGTTCCTCTCGCCCCTGGCCAACACCCGCACGGATGCCTACGGCGGCAGCCTCGCCAACCGGATGCGCTTCCCCCTGGAGGTCTACGAGGCGGTGCGTGAAGTGGTGCCCGCCGGCACCCCGGTCTGGCTGCGGGTCTCCGCGACGGACTGGGTCGAGGACGGCTGGAACCTCGATGAGACCGTGGAACTGGCGCGGGCGCTCAAGCGGGCGGGCTCGCCGGCGATCCACGTTTCCACTGGCGGCGTCTCGCCCAAGCAGGTGATCAAGCTGGGGCCGGGCTATCAGGTGCCCTACGCCGAGCGGATCAAGGCGGAGACGGGCCTCACCACCATCGCGGTGGGGCTGATCACCGAGCCGCGTCAGGCGGAGGACATCCTGGCCGAGGGCCGCGCCGACGCGATCTCCCTGGCCCGCGCCATGCTCTACAACCCGCGCTGGCCCTGGCACGCGGCGGCGGAACTCGGGGCGCAGGTCCCGGCGCCGAAGCAGTACTGGCGCTCGCAGCCGCACCACCTCAAGGACCTGTTCAAGGAGGCGACCTTCGGGCAGCGGTGACGCCGCCCAAGGCTATCGAGCCAACGCGCAAGACTTTCGCCAACGCGCAAGGCTATCGAGCCACCGCCCCGATCATCGGACCGAGCGGCCGCCCGAGATCGGAGCGGCCGAGGTTCGGGGCGTAGAGACTGGAAACGGATCCGTCGAGGAACAGGGCGTTCCGGCACCCGAGGTCGTCCCTGAACAGCCGGGCGAAGGCGCCGAAGCTCACCGGGCGCTCGGAGATGGCGAAGACCGCCACGTGCCCCCCGTCCCGGACGCCGACCCCGTTGCGGATCTTCTGCGACGGACCGTCGGCGGAGATCTTCGGGTGGATCTGCCCCTCGATCACCAGCATCGGCCCGGACTGGGTGGCGAAGTCCGGCGCCGGGCGGGCCTTGAGATAGTGCGGCGTGTCGAGGACGCCCGCCCGCTCGCCCTTCACGTAGAACACGCCGTTCGGCTTGAGATGGAAGTTGCCCGGCCCGTCCGCCGTCGAGACCGCGTGGAGTTCCCGCCCGTCCTCGACGTAGAGGCCCACGGGCGCCTGATCCTTGTCGTACATGCCGCCGTTCATGGCGAAGGCGAGCCCGGTTCCCTGCGTCTCCGCCAGGGCAGGGAGGGAGCCGAAGGGCTGCCCGTCCGGTCGCCGCCAGAACAGGCGCAGGCGCTGCCGCCGCAGGTCGACGGTGCAGACCGTGAAGCTCTCGCCCTGGGCTTCCTGGGGTCGGCACAGATCCGGCCTCGGCGCGGCCGTGGCCGGCGGGGGCGCGATGGAGAGCCCGGCGATGAACGCCCCGGCACCGAGGCGGACGAGAAGCGTGCGGATCATCGCGGACGACGGTTTCCTTGAGCTGGCCGGGCGGTCTCATAGAGCATTCACCCCCGTCCCGTCTCCCACGGGGCGACCGGGACAAGGCATCGAGGCTTGGCCATTCCGCCGGACCCTGCGGCTGATCGTCAGCCAGCCGACAGTATCTAAGACTGAATTCTTGTCGCGCCCCCGTGCAACGGCGGACGGCGAAGGTTCGCGCGCCTCGGACATCACACGTTTGGACACGAAAACTGCCCCACGCCGGCGACGCACAACAGCGTGACCGGCGGACCGTACTTTCCCGTCGAACCGTTCCCGGGCCCTGCGCGTTTGCTCATCGATGGGGTTACAGGATTCTTTGGAGATCTGACATGAAGGGTGCAGTGCTCGGTTCTGCGCTCCTGGCGGCCGGCGCCCTCGCGCTCATGCCTGCGAGCGCCGACGCGCGCGGCTTCGGCGGCGGCGGGTTCCACGGCGGTGGGTTCCATGGGGGCGGCTTCGGCGGCTTCCGGGGCGGTGGCTTCGGCGGTTTCCGGGGCGGCGGCTACGGTGGCTTCCGCGGCGCGGGCTTCCGCGGCGGCTACGGCGGTTTCCGGGGCGGCTACGGGGGCTACGGCTACCGGGGCGGCTACGGGCGCGGTCTGGGCTACGGCCTGGCCGGGTTCGGCCTCGGGCTGGCGGCCGGCGGCCTCTACGGCGGCTACGGTTACGGCTACCCGGGCTACGGCTACGGTGGATACGGCGGCTATGGTGGCGGCTACGCCCCCGTCGGCTACTACGGCGGCGGCGACTACGGCTACGGTGGTGGGTGCTACACGGTCCCGCGCACGCGCTGGACGCCCTACGGCTACCGCCGGGTGCTGGTCGAGCGCTGCTACTAAGGCGCTCCGGGAAAAGATCGGTAACGACGATGAGAAGGGCCGCCCGCGAGGGCGGCCCTTCTTTCGTTTCTCAGAAGCTCGGCGGCGTGCAGGCGCTCACCACCTCGCAGGGGTTCGGGCCGACACAGCGGAAACGGTGGGGACGGCGGCTGTCGAAGCTGTAGGCGTCGCCGGGGCCGAGGATGCGGCGCTCCTCGCCCACCGTCACCTCCAGCCGCCCGCTGAGCACGATCCCGCCCTCCTCGCCGTCGTGGCTGAGGAGGACGCGACCGGTATCCGCGCCGGGCTCGTAGCGCTCCTTCAGGATCTGAAGCCGCCGCCCGAACAGGCTCTCACCCACCTGGCCGTAGGAGATGCCGCCCTTGGGCGAGCGGCGGCCGATCTCGGTCAACTCGTCGGCGGCGAAGAACGCCTTGCGCTCCGGCTCCGGCTCGAGGGCGAAGAACTCAGCCATGCCGATGGGGATACCGTCGAGGATGCGCTTGAGGGCCCCCACGGAGGGGTTCACCAGGTTCGCCTCGATCAGCGAGACCGCCGAATTGGTGACGCCGGCCCGCTTCGCCAGGGCGCGCTGCGACAGCCCATGGCGCACCCGCACGAAGCGCAGCCGCTCGCCGACATCGACGCCCATGGATCGCACCCGTTGCACGTGTTGCCTATCCCGCAACAGTGCCGCCATCGCCCCTGATCTCGCAAGGGGTTGGAGGCACGCAGAAAAGGACTTGTTGCGCGGTGGCAAAATGGGTTCCCCTTCGGCCAGCCGCCGGCCGGAGCCTTCCCATGACCGATCATCCCCTGCGCAACACGCCCGCCCTCGATGCCTTCTGGATGCCGTTCACGGCCAACCGGCAGTTCAAGGCGGCACCGCGCCTCCTCGTGGCCGCCGAGGGGATGCACTACACCGCCGATGACGGCCGCACCGTCCTCGACGGCACCGCCGGCCTCTGGTGCGTGAATGCCGGGCACGGGCGCAGGGGCATCGCGACGGCGGTGGAGCGCCAGCTCGCCACCCTCGATTTTGCCCCGACCTTCCAGATGGGCCACCCCATCGCCTTCGAATTCGCCGAGCGCCTCGCGGCCATCGCCCCCGCCGGCCTCGACCGGGTGTTCTTCACCGGCTCGGGCTCGGAATCGGTGGATACCGCCCTCAAGATCGCGATCGCCTACCAGCGCGCCATCGGGCAGGGGACCCGGACCCGCCTGATCGGCCGGGAGCGCGGCTATCACGGCGTCGGCTTCGGCGGCATCTCGGTGGGCGGCATCGTCTCGAACCGGCGCGTCTTCCCGCAGCTCCCCGGCGCCGACCACCTGCGCCACACCCACGACCTCGCCCGCAACGCCTTCGTGAAGGGCCAGCCCGAGCACGGGGCGGACCTCGCCGAGGATCTGGAGCGCCTCGTCGCCCTGCACGGGGCCGAGACCATCGCCGCCTGCATCGTCGAGCCCGTGGCCGGCTCCACGGGGGTGCTGATCCCGCCGGAGGGCTACCTCCAGCGCCTGCGGGAGATCTGCACCAAGCACGGCATCCTGCTGATCTTCGACGAGGTGATCACCGGCTTCGGCCGCCTCGGCACGCCCTTCGCCGCCGACTATTTCGGCGTGACCCCCGACCTGATGACCACCGCCAAGGGCCTCACCAACGGCACGATCCCCATGGGCGCGGTCTTCGCCAGCCGCAGCGTCCACGACGGGCTGATGAACGGGCCGGAGGGAATCGAGCTGTTCCACGGCTACACCTATTCGGGGCATCCCGTGGCCTGCGCCGCAGGGCTCGCCACCCTCGACATCTACGCGCAGGAGGGGCTCCTCACCCGCGCCGCCGCCCTCTCGGAGGATTGGACGTCCGCCTTCCACGACCTGCGTGACCGGCGGAACGTCATCGACATCCGCACGCTCGGCCTCATCGCCGGCATCGAGCTCGAGCCCCGGCCCGGCGCCCCGGGCAAGCGCGCCTACGACGTGTTCGTGGATTGCTTCCAGCGGGGGCTCCTCATCCGCGTCACCGGGGACATCATTGCCCTGTCGCCGCCGCTCATCATCGAGCCCACCCAGATTGGTGAGATGGCCGAGGTGCTGGGCGCGGCGATCGACCGGGCGGCCTGAGCCCCCACCGGGTATCGCGGGTTGTGCCGGCGCGGATCACCCCGCGCCGGGCGTGCGCTTCCGGCGGTTCGCGGGCCCATCCCCTTGCCAAGGCGCCGATTCCCTGCGCTGGCTGCGGCCCGTCTTGGCACGGGGCCGCCCTCACGCGGCCGATCGGAGGGCCGGCATGAGTCAGACGGGGGATACCTTCAAGAAGGCGCCGAAGCGCAAGCCGAGCAAGGGCAAGAGCGTCTCGGTCTCGCCGGAGATGCGCGAGGCCTATGCCGACATGCTCAAGCAGAAGGCCGAGAAGGAAGAGGTCTACGGCCGCCACCTGCCGCAGGACGAGTCCCGGCGGCGGTAGGCCGATCGGGTTGCCGGCCCTGTCTTCCCCCTGCGGGGATCGCCGCGAAACTCGTCCCACCCTCGGCCTCATCCTGAGGTGCCGCGTCAGCGGGCCTTCAAGGAGGTCTCACGAAGGCTCCGCGATCCCTGGAGCCCTCCTTCGAGGCGGCTTCGCCGCGCCTCAGGATGAGGTCGTGGGTGGGATCGGGAGCGCTGACCGGCATGCGCGACGATCCCCCTCGCGGCGTTCGAGACCTACCGCTTGCGCACGAACTCCGTGCGCAGCACCAGACCCTTGATCGTGTCGTGGCGGCAGTCGATCTCCTCGGGGTCGTCCGTCAGACGGATCGAGCGGATCACCGTGCCCTGCTTGAGGGTCGTGCTGGTGCCCTTGACCTTCAGGTCCTTGATCAGCGTCACCGAATCGCCGTCGACCAGGATGTTGCCGGACGCATCGCGGACCTCCGGTCGCGCGGGGGCCGCCGTCGCTTCGCCGGGGGGCAGCCACTCGCCCGTGGCCTCATCGTACACGTAGGTTTCGTCGTCGCCGGTCACGTCTCGAGGCTCCCGCCCGCGGCGTCCACTCGCGCCGGATCGGCGGGGACGGCCTGTCAAGCGGCGCCGTTGTCGCGCCCCGCCCGGTGACGGGCAAGGGCGGACGGCGCAGGGCAGCACCGCTTCCGGCGGCGCCGCCCCACTGAGACGCCTACCGCTTGAGCGGGCCGGCCTCGATCACGTCCTCCACCGTGCGCAGGCCGGCGCGGGGGGAGTTGACGAGGCAGGCCATGTTGCCCGGCGGGTGCTGGTTCTTCCACATCTTGGTGTG
>JAKONI010000225.1 GCA_022702015.1 Beijerinckiaceae bacterium
CGGCGTGCTGCGCTACGACCAGGCCTGGGGCTCGGCCCAGATCTCGGCCGCCGCCAAGGACGTGAACATCGGCAGCTCCTTCAACCAGGCGTTCCTGACCGCCGCCGGTGTCGCCGCCCCGGCGAACCTCGCCGCCGGCGCCGCCCTGGCGACCGCCCGCGGCATCTCGGGCAACGCCAAGACCACCGAGGGCTTCGCGGTCCAGGGCGGTCTGAAGATCAACACTCCGTTCATCGCCCCGGGCGATGCGCTCTACCTGCAGGGCGCCTACGGCGTCGGCGCGAACGTCTACACCGGCGTCTCCGCCTACACCGGCACCTACACCGCCTCCGGCACGCCCACCAACGGTGGCCCGTTCCAGCAGTACCTCGCCGATGCGGTGCTGAACCCGCTCACCGGCAAGATCAGCCTGGCCGAGAGCTTCAGCGTGGTCGGCTCGTTCCTGCACTACTGGTCGCCGTCGGTCCGCTCGGCCGTGTACGCCAGCTACGGTCAGGTCAGCTACGGGAAGGGGGACCGCGCGGCCCTCAGCCTGACGAACGGCATCATCGGCGGCGCCGCCGGCACCACCTCGGTGGCGACCAATGCCGTCCTGTTCGGCCTCAGCCCCGTGCTGCGGGACAGCTACCAGATCGTCGCCGGCGCGAACCTGATCTGGTCGCCGGTGAAGGACCTCGATATCGGCGTCGAGGGCAACTACATCAACACCGGCATGCAGCAGGGCCGCGTGATCGATCAGACCAAGACGGTCGGCGTGACGGCGGCGAACTTCAACGCCCTGCTCGCCGGCGGCGGCGTGAAGACCCTCAGCAGCTACGACGCCGCCCAGGTCCGCTTCCGCGTCCAGCGCGACTTCTAATTCCCAATCTCGGTCGGGTTTCCAAAGCCCCGACCGTGATGTCCCCGTGCAACGGGACCCAACTGCCCGGCATCCGTGCCGGGCATTTTTGTTTGTGGTGGGCCAGGGCCGTCGAGAGCCCGGCCATGCCCCGGCAGCGGATGGCGGGATGCGCAGCCGCCCCGCACCGGGCCAGCGCGGGGCTCCGGCCGTCACTGCACTAGCCGCCTGACACGCGGGCCGATCCTCCCGAGCCGAACCGCCTTTCGGGGGGATGCCGACCTCGACCCTCGCACGCGGTGTGAACCCCGGCCTGGACCAACCGCCGGCATCCGCGCCGACGCCCCGCGTGACGGGTGCCATTACCAGACAATCGCAGCACAACGCGCCGCTCTCAACGGGGGGATCGCGCCGACCAGCGCCGCACGGGCGTGTCGGTGGGGCCGCGGCCGCTTGCAATTGCCAGGATAGTCAGACAATCTGACAGAGTGAGTGAGTGGTTCCGTGAATCACGGTGCTCCACCCGGATCGCGACGCCATCGCCATCCGCCGGACGCGGCGTCGCGCCGGAGGACACGATCCGGGCGGCGGTACGCCCCGTCCCCATGACCGGAAACGGTCCAAGACTGAAAGAATTGGGAGGATGACATGGCGGATCGGGTGATCGGAACGGCGCGGCCGACGCGCCGGACGGCGTTGGCGGGCCTCGCCGGGGCCGTGGCGGCACCGGCCCTGCTGCGGAGCGCCTGGGCGGCCGAGGTCGTCAACGTGGGCGTCGCGGTGCCGCTCTCGGGGGCCAACGCCCAGTTCGGCGTGAACTCGCGCAACGGGATCGAACTCGTCGCCGACGAGATCAACGCCTCGGGCGGGATCAAGGCGCTCGGCGGCGCCCGGATCAACCTCGTCATCGCGGACTCGACCTCGACGCCGACCTCCGCCGCCAACGTCGCGCAGCGGATGATCACCCAGAACCGCGTGAGCGCGATCCTCGGCGCCTTCGCCTCCTCGCTCACCATCGCCATCTCGGAGGTCACGGAGCGCCGCGACGTGCCGCTCCTCACCATGTCCTTCGCCGACCAGGTGACGGGGCGCGGCTTCAAGAACGTGTTCCAGGTGGTCGCCAAGGCCTCGGTGATCGGCGCCGCGCAGTTCGATGGCACGCTCGCCATCGCCAAGGCGGCCGGGCAGACCCTGGAGCGCATCGCGATCATGTACGAGGACACGGCCTACGGCACCGCCCAGGCGGTGGGCCTGCGCGAGGGCGCCAAGCGGGCCGGCGTGCAGATCGTCATGGACGACGCCTACCCCCTCGGGATCACCGACGTCACGCCGCTCATCAACAAGCTCCGGGCCTCGAACGCCCAGGCCGTGTTCCCGGTCTCCTACCTGAGCGACAGCCTCCAGATCATCCGCGTGATGCGCCAGCAGGGCATCGCCATCCCGGCGATCGGTGGGGCGGCCGGCTACGTCATCCCCGATTTCGAGAAGGGCCTCGGGCCCTTCGCCGAGGGGGTGCTGTCGATCGCGCCGGCCAACTACGACCTCGCCCCGGACCTGACCGAGCGGTTCCGCAAGCGCTACGGCTACTTCATGGTCCACGAGGCGCTGGAGCACGCCGTCTGCATGGACGTGCTGGCCCAGGCCATCGAGAAGGCGGGCAAGGCCGATCCCGCCGCCATCCGCGCCGCCCTGGCGGGGGGGCGCTTCGAGGGGGGCTGGACCAGGGCCATGACGGGGGGCGCCGTGCGGTTCGACGCCAGCGGCCTCAACACCCTGTCCGTCCCCGTCATGGTGCAGTGGCGCCGGAAGGAACTCGTCACCGTGTGGCCGGAGCCCTACGCGAAGGCCAAGGCCACCTGGCAGGGCTGACGCAGCCATGCTCGCCCTCGCCCAGGCCGTCCTCGACGGCGTGATGATCGGCGGCGTCTACGCCGTCATCTCCATCGGCCTCACCCTCGTCTTCGGCGTGATGGGCATCGTGAACTTCGCGCAGGCCGAGTTCCTGATGCTCGGGATGTTCGTGGCGTGGTTCCTCTGGGCCTATCTCGGCCTCGATCCGCTGCTCGCGGCGCCGGTCGCCTTCGTGGTGGTGGGCGGGCTCGGGATGCTGGTGCAGGAATTCCTCCTCCGGCGGGTGATGAACGCGCCGCCGGTGGCGCAGATCTTCCTCACCGTGGGGCTGCTCATCGTCCTCGAGAACGGGGCGCTCCTGGTGTTCGGGTCCGATTACCGGTCGGTGACGACGGCCTACCAGGCGCAGGCGCTGAAGCTCGGGCCGCTCTTCGTGAGCGTGCCCTATCTCCTCGCCTTCGCCGCCTCGGCGGTCTCGGGCCTCGCCCTGTGGTGGTTCCTGCGGGCGAGCCCCTATGGCCGGGCGATGCGGGCCACCGCGCAGGATCCCATGGCGGCCCGGCTCTCGGGGATCGACGCCGACGCCATGCGCCGCCTCGCCTTCGGCCTCGGCGTCGGCCTCACGGCGTTCGGGGGGGCGGTCATCCTGCCCTACCTGACCGTTTCGCCGACGGTGGGCGGCCAGTTCGTCGTGCTGATGTTCACGGTGGTGGTCATCGGCGGGCTCGGCTCCATCGCCGGCGCGGTGGCCGGCGGCCTGTTCGTGGGCATCGTGCAGTCCCTGTCGGGCCTCGTCTTCCCGATCCAGTTGCAGAACCTCGTGCTGTTCTGCGTCTTCATCGCGGTGCTCGCGCTCCGGCCCGAGGGTCTGCTGGGGGCCCGCCGATGAACCGCCCCCTCGCCCTCGCGGCGGTCCTCGCCCTCCTGGCGGCGCTCGCCCTGCCCCTGGGGCTCGATCCGCAGGGCTACGCCATCCGCGTCGTGACGCTGGTGTTCCTGTTCGGCGCCATGGCGCAGAGCTGGAACGTGGTCGGCGGCCTCGCCAACCAGATGTCGCTCGGCCACGCGGCCTTCTTCGGTCTCGGCGCCTATACCTCGACGCTGCTCCTCGTCCATTTCGGTCTTTCCCCATGGCTCGGGATGCTGGCGGGCGGGGTGCTCGGCGGCGCGGCGGCGGCGCTCATCAGCCTGCCGACGATGCGGCTGTCCGGGCACTATTTCGCCCTGGCGACCCTGGCCTTCGGCGAGGTGATGCGCGTGGTGGCCAACTCCTGGTCGGGGCTGACGGGGGGGCCGGTGGGCCTCTCGGTGCCCTTCGCGCCGGATTCCCTGTGGCTGTTCAACTTCAAGGCGACGCTGCCGCACTACTACATCGCGCTGGCGGCCCTGTGCCTCGTCACGGCGGTCTTCGTGGCGATCAAGCGGTCGGCGCTGGGCTACCGCCTGCGGGCCGTCCGGGAGAACGGGGACGCGGCCGAGGTGGTGGGCGTGAACACCGCCCGCACGAAGCTCATCGCCGCCGTGGTGTCGGGGGCGCTGATGGCGATGCTCGGCACGCTGTTCGCGCAGCTCAATTTCTTCTTCGATCCCGATACCGTGTTCGGCGCGGCGCCGGTCTCCATCCGGGTGGCGTTGATCGCCATCGTCGGCGGCGTCGGCACGGCCATCGGCCCGATCCTCGGGGCGCTCGTCATCATCCCCCTGGAGGAGGCGGCGAACCTGTTCCTGTCGAGCCAGGTCGCCGGGCTGTCCGGCTTCGCCTACGGGCTCATTCTCATCGCCGTGATCCTCGTCCAGCCGCACGGCCTCGCCTCCCTCGGCCGGCGGTGGGGACGGGGCCGGAGGGGCGCGCCGTGACGGGTGATCCGATTCTTTCCCTCCGGGGCGTCTCCAAGCGCTTCGGCGGTCTCCAGGCGCTCGGCGACGTCACCTTCGACGTGCGCCGGGGCGAGATCCTGGGGCTGATCGGCCCGAACGGGGCGGGCAAGACGACGCTGTTCAGCGCTCTCGTCGGCCTGCACCGGATCGACGCCGGCTCCATCCTCCTCGACGGGCGGGAGATCGCCCGCGCGGCACCCCACCGGGTGGCGGCCCTGGGGCTGACGAAGACCTTTCAGAACGTGGCGCTGTTCGCCGACGCGAGCGTGCTCGACAACGTGCTGATCGGTGGCCTGCTGCGGCGGGACGTGGCCGGGGCCCGGGCCTTCGCGGGCGAGTGCCTCGCCCGGGTCGGGCTCGCGGGCATCGCGGAGAAGAAGGCCGGCGACCTCTCCTTCCCGGAGCGGGCGCGGGTGGAGGTCGCCCGGGCGCTGGCCACCGAGCCGAAGGTGCTCCTCCTCGACGAGGTCATGGCCGCCCTGAACCACGCGGAGACGGCGGAGATCGTCGCCCTCCTGCGCCAGCTCCGGGGGGAGGGCCTGACCCTGATCATCGTGGAGCATCACATGAAGACGGTGATGGCGCTCTGCGACCGGATCGTCGCCCTCTCCTTCGGCCGCCTGCTGGCCACCGGCAGCCCGGCGGAGATCGCCCGCCACCCGGATGTCGTCGCCGCCTATCTCGGACGCGAATATGTCGGCTGACCTCCTCACCGTCGCGAATCTCTCGGCGCGCTACGACCGGGTCGAGGTCCTGCACGGGGTCTCGCTCACCGTGGGGCCGGGGGAGTTCGTTTGCGTCATCGGCGCGAACACGGCGGGCAAGTCGACGCTGCTGCGCGCGATCTCCCGGCTCGTGCCCCGCGCCACCGGGTCGATCGCGTTCCGGGGGCAGGACCTCATGCGGATGCCCGCCCACCGGGTGCCGGCGCTGGGCATCGCGCATGTGCCGGAGGGCCGGCACGTGTTCCCGGACATGAGCGTCGAGGACAACCTGCTGGCTGGCGCCTTCTCGTGCCGGGGGGATCCGGCGATCCCGGCCCGGATGGAGGAGGTGTTCGCCCTGTTTCCCCGCCTGCGGGAGCGCCGGTCGCAGCGCGCGGGCTCCATGTCGGGGGGCGAGCAGCAGATGGTCGCCGTGGGCCGCGCCCTCATGCTGGCGCCGCGCCTCCTGATGCTGGACGAGCCGAGCCACGGCCTCGCCCCCATGGTGGTGGAGGAACTGCACGCCGCCCTCGTGACGATCCACGCCCGCGGCACCGCGATCCTCCTCGTGGAGCAGAACACGCAGCTCGCGCTCTCCGTGGCGACCCGGGGCGTCGTGCTGGAGAGCGGCCGCGTCGCCCTGGAGGGCAGCGCGGCGGCCCTGCGCGACGATCCCCGGGTGCGCGAGGCCTATCTCGGGCTGTAGCGGGCGGCCTACCCCGCCCCGGCCATGCGGGCGAGCGCGGGGGCGAAATGGGTGCGGAACAGGTCGGGATGCTCGCTCATCGGGAAGTGCCCGAGGCCGGGCATCGGCACGAACCGGCTGCCCGGGATGAGCGCGGCCAGGGCCTCGCCGTCCGCGACGGTGGCCGAGTAATCGTACTCGCCGGTCATCAGCGTCACCGGCACGCGGCCGGTGTCGATCAGCGGGCCGGTGACGTGCCCGTCGAACTCCTCCGAGTAGAAGGCGAGGTCGCCCGTGTACACGCCCGGCCCGCCCTGGGCGTAGATCCAGGCCGCCCGGCGGCGGTGGCCCTCGGGGCCGAGGGGGCTCATGAGGCCCCGCACATAGGCCGCGTTGTGCGCGCCCCCCGAGACGGCGGCGTGGGCGAGGTAGGGGTTGCGCCGGCCCGGCGAGCGCAGGGGCGGTTCGAGGGCGATGACCCCCCGCAGGAGGTCGGGCCGCGCGGCCGCCGCGACGAGGGCGATGGCGGCGCCCATGGAGCAGCCGACCAGGATCGCGGGCTCCCCGACCCAATGCTCCAGCGCGGCCACCACCCAGGCGAGGTAGGTCGCCGCATCGAGACGGTAGGCGCCCCCGTCCCAGTCGAGCGGCGGCATCGTCCGCCCGTGGAACGGCATGTCGAAGGCGATCAGCCGGAAGCGTTCGGCGAGATCGACGTCGGCGAGGTGGGCCCCGTACTGGCGCGCGTCCGCCCCCGCCGTGTGCAGGCAGAGGACGGGGACCCCCGATCCGGCCTCCTCGACGAAGAGGTCGGCCCGGGTGCCCGCCGCCGTAACCGGCACGTAGCGGCCCCGGATCTGCGTCGGGTCCCGCCGCACCGGCGGGGCGGCGAGGCGATCGACCTCGCGCAGGCATTCGACCAGGCGCTCCAGCGCCGGCCGGGCCTGGGCGATCCGCAGCGGGTCGCCCTCCACCGCGATTCCCGGATGGGCGAGCTGCCAGGCGGTGAAGGAGCTCGCCCCGCGCGGCGGACGCGCCGACAGGACCTCGCCCCAGGTCGCCGCGTCGGCCGTGACCGCGATGTCGGCCGGCGGCGAAGGGGCGTCCTCGACCGTCGCGGCCCCGTCCGAGACCACGAGGTCGATCCGTGCCCCATCGCCGGAGAAGGCGACCCGGGTGGTCAGGCCCCGGGCGGCGGCGCGGAACTCGGGATCGCTCAGGGCGGGGCGCAGACGCCCGGCGAGGCGGTGAAGGGTCATGAGGGTGGCTCGGCGTCGGGGGAGGGGGAGTGCGTCGCCAGGAGGCGCAGGGCCACGTCCGCCGCCCGTTGCACGTGCTCGCGGCAGGCGATGAAGGTCTCGTCTGGGTCGCGCCGGTCGATGGCGTCGAGCACCCGCTTCAACTCCTTGACGGTCCAGGCCAGGCGGCCCGGATCGGAGAGGGAGGTGGCCCGCAACTGCATGTTGCGGTTGAGGAGCTGGTCCAGCATCCGAGCCACGTAGGCGTTGCGGGCGCCCGCCAGCAGCACGTCGTAGAAGCGGCGCTTGATGGCCAGGAGATCCTCCCGGCTCGCCCCGGGGCCGCGCGTGGCCAGGTCCTCCCAGACGGCGCGCAGTTCCGCCCGCTCCCCGTCCGTGGCGTGGCGGGCGAAGCTCTCCCCCGCCAACGCCTCCAGCACGCCGCGCACGTCGTAGATCTGCGCGGCCTCCTCCGGCGAGAGATGCGCCACGAACGGTCCGCGATTCGGCTGCACCGTGACGAGGCCCTCGGCCTCGAGCAGCCGCACCGCCTCGCGGACCACGCTGCGGCTCGCGCCGAACAGGTCGCAGAGCACCCGGTCGGGCAGGTGCTCCCCCGGGGCGAAGCGCCCGTTCACGATCGCGGCCCGAAGGCCCTCCTCGACCTGCCGGCGCATGGGCTGCGGCACGATCCGCAACGACTCGCTCATCCGAAATACCCGCTCCGCGCGATCCCCCTATTAAACTCGATTGTCAGATTGACTGACGATCGTGTAGAAAGGGTGGACTCAAGGAGGACAACATGGCCGAAAGCGAGCAGTTTCAGAAGGGCCTCGAGGTGCGCCGGGCCGTGCTCGGGACCGAGTACGTGGATGGCGGCCTCGCCAAGGCCGACGACTTCATGATGGCCTTCCAGCGCATCACCACCGAATGGTGCTGGGGCTACGCCTGGACCCGCGACGGGCTGGATCGCAAAACCCGGTCCATGCTCAACCTCGCCATGCTCACGGCGCTGTCGAAGCCCGCCGAACTCCGTCTCCACGTGAAGGGCGCGCTGGCCAACGGCGTCACCGTCGAGGAGATCAAGGAGATCCTGCTGCACGCCACCGTCTATTGCGGCATCCCGGCGGGGCTCGATGCCTTCAAGGCGGCCCACGAGGTGCTGAAGGCCGAGGGCGCGATCCCGGCGGCCTGACCTCCGGCGGCCGTACCCCATCGCCGGGCGATTGTCTTACAATGAAGGGGTCCCCGCCCGGCGGGTCCCCGGGCAGGGACGCCACCGACCATGACGATGACCCTCGATAAGGCCGCCGCGCGCATCGCGTTCTTCGGACTCGGCAAGATGGGGCTGCCCATGGCGCGGTGCCTCATCGAGGCGGGCTGGAGCGTCACGGGCTACGATCCCTTCCCGGAGGCGCGGGAGGCGTTCGCGGCGGCGGGGGGCCGGATGGCCGCCGATCCGGGCGCGGCGGTCGAGGGCGCCGCCGTCGTCATCACCATGCTGCCGGACGGCAAGGCGGTGCGCGCGCTGCTCATGCAAGGGGAGGGCGTCGCGGGGCGCCTCGCCCCCGGCACCGTCGTGGTGGACATGAGCTCGTCCGACCCGGTGGGCACCCGCGACCTCGCCGCCGACCTCGCCGCCGACGGCGTGATCCTGATCGACGCCCCGGTCTCGGGGGGCGTCCGGCGGGCCATCGACGGGTCGCTGGCCATCATGGTCGGCGGCGATGCCGGGGCCATCGCGACGGCCCGGCCCCTCCTCGACGCGATGGGCGGATCGATCTTCGCGACGGGCCCCATCGGGTCCGGCCACGCCATGAAGGCGCTCAACAACTACGTCTCGGCCGCCGGTCTGACGGCGGCCTGCGAGGCCCTGCGGGTGGGCCGGAGCTTCGGCCTCGATCCGATGCTGATGACCGACATCCTGAACGCCTCCACCGGGCGCAACAACTCGACGGAGGTGAAGCTGAAGCCCTTCGTTATCCCGCAGAGCTACACGTCGGGGTTCTCCCTGGCGCTGATGGCCAAGGACCTGCGCACGGCGGACGACCTCGCCCGCCACCAGGGGGTCGCCGCCCCGCTCTCCGGGGCGGTCGCGGGCCTGTGGACGGAGGCTTTGGCCGAACTCGGCCCCTCGGCCGACCACACGGCCATCGACGCCTTCCTGGGGAAGCCGGACCGGAAAGGTTGAGGCCGGCCGCCCACCGCCTCAGGCGACGGCGGCGAGCCCCTCCAGGAAACGCTCGATGTCGGCCGCGTCGTTGTAGAGGTGCGGCGCGACGCGGATCACCCCGTTGCGGGCCGCGACATGGATCCTCCGCTCCGCGAGGCGTGCCACCACGGCGGCGGCCTCCGTGCCCGGCCGGCGCAGGCCCACGAGGTGGGCCGAGGCGCGGGCGGCGGGGGGCGCCGCGAACCCCAAGGCCGCCGCGCCCTCGACGAGCCGCGCCGTGAGGGGCCGGAGATAGGCCTCGATCCCGGCGGGGCCGACCTCCCGGATGAGGTTGATCCCCTGCACCGCCATGGGCAGGGTGACGAAGTTGCTGCGCTCGCCCATGTCGTAGCGGCGGGCGCCGTCCATGAAGCGCAACTCGCGGTCGAACCGGTCGGTGATCGTATCCGCCCCCAGCCGGGAGAACGTGTGCTCCTCCAGCGGCACCCCCGCCTGCCGGGCGGGGTCGGCGTAGAGGAACGCGAGGCCGTAGGGGCCGAGCAGCCACTTGTAGGTCGGGAAGACCAGGAAATCCGGGCGGATCGCCGCCAGGGGGAACGGCTGCACCCCGACCGCCTGGGTGCCGTCCACCACGAGGGCCGCGCCGATGCGGTCGGCGGCCTGACGGATCGCGGCGAGGTCGAGGCGCGCCCCGTCGTTCCAGTGGAGGGGCGTCAGGGACAGGACCGCGACCGGGGGGCGCTTCGGGTCGGCGAGGCGGTCCAGGATGGCCCGGGTCCAGTCGTGGTCGGCGGGGCGGGGGATCTCGTCGTGGACCGCGCCGCTCACTTCGGCCGCCCGGAGCCATGCGTAGACGGGGGAGGAGTGCTCGTCCTCGATCGTCACGACGGCGCTGCCCGCCGGGAGGGGCAGGTTCAGGCAGGCGGTGGCGATGCCGTAGCTCGCCGAGCCGGTGATGGCGATGTCCTCCGGGCGGGCGCCGATCAGCCCGGCCGCCGCGTCGCGGGCCTCCTCCACGATGTCGTAGAAGCTGGCGCGGGACAGGGTCCACGGCGCCGCCTTGCGCCGCACCCCCGCTTCGCCGGCCTCCCGCACCCGGCGGGGGATGGGGGAGATGCCGGC
>JAKONI010000234.1 GCA_022702015.1 Beijerinckiaceae bacterium
CCCCGTCGAGGCGGGCGAGGCGCAACCCCGTCTCCTCCTCGGCCTCGCGCCGGGCCCCCTCCTCCGGGGGCTCGTCCTCCAGGAGGCCGGCCGGCGCCTCCATGATGCCCGGCGGGCCCCCCGCGTAAAGGAGCGGCGCCCGCAACTGCGAGACGAGGGTCGCGACCCTTCGGGCGGGATCGTAGGGCAGGACGCAGACGGCCCGGCCATGGTCCTCGACCTCCCGGCTGATCCGGGTCCCGTTGGACTGAATCACCTCGGCCACCAGGAACCGCGCCCACCCGTCGTGGACGATCCGCACTCCGCCAATCCGCGCCGCCATCCTGTCCAGACCGTCTTGCCCGCTTCGAAGCCCTGCGGATCGTTCAAGAATGCGGCGGCATCGCGAAGGTCGTGATGGTGAAGCGCCATTGCCCGTCGATCCGCTCGGCGGAGTCGAGGCGGGCCCCCTCCTCCCTGACGAGGTTGGGGATGTCGATGGCCGACATCGGATCGGTGCAGATCACGGTCAGCGTCCGCCCGGGCGCCCGGTCGCGCAGGGCCCTGCGGGTGCGCAGGACCGGCAGGGGGCATTTCAAACCGGCGCAGTCCAAGATGTCGGGCGGCACGAACGAAAACTCCCCGCCTCCGTGGTGCGGATGCGGGGAGCGTCTAGTCCCGGCGGAGGAACGTGGCCAGCCCCGCGCTACCAGCCGTAGCCGTAGGCCGGGTAGCCGTAGCCGTAGGTCGCAGCCGGGGCGTAGCCGTAACCATAGGCCGGTGCGTAGCCGTAGGCCGGCGCATAGCCGTAACCGCCACCGTAGCCGTAGCCATAATTGTCGTAACCGTAACGCGGGGCGGCGCTGGCGGCGAGCGCCCCGCCGATCAGCCCCAGGGCCGCGCCGGCGGCCAGGGCACCGGCCGCGCGACCGCCATAGCCCCGACGATAGCCGTAGCCATAGCGGCGGTAGCGGACGTGATCGACCACGGCGTTATCGCCGGCCAACTGTACGGCGGTCTGGGCGGGGAGCGGCGCCGCCTCGGCGGCCGTGAGCGAACCGGCGACAAGCGCCAGGGACGTCGTGGCGCCGATGGCGAGAGTGGCGAAGCGTGTCATGCTAAAACCCTCCATATCGGGTGTAAAACGCACGACGAAACCGAAAAGTCCGGCCACCCGTTCCATCGCCGCGGCGGCGGCGGCGGCTCTCCTTGCCGGCAAGGTTAGAAAACGCACTCGCTGAAGGTGGGATCGACGCAGGAATCCCACCGGGTGTCGTAGGCGTCCAGCATGTCCTGCGCCCGGGTCCGACCGGCCACGACGATCATTTCAAGCGGTTGCAGGAACCGCGTCTCGTCCTGCCCGTCGGAGTCCCGACGGCCCCGCGCCTTGAGGCCCGCGCGGGCGATGGCCAGGGCCTCGGCGGCCACCTCCCCGAGGGTGCGGTTGGCCACCGGCGTCGCGAGGCCGAGGCGCGGAGCGGTGGCGCGGGCCGCCTCCCGCTGCGAGGCGGTCCAGCCCTTCACGAGGTCCAGGGCCGCATCGAGGGCGCCCTCGTCGTAGAGGAGGCCCGTCCAGAAGGCCGCCTGCGCGGCGATCATGTCCGCCCCGCCGACATCGGCGCCGCGCATTTCGAGGAAGCGCTTCAGCCGGACCTCGGGGAAGGCGGTGGAGGCGTGGTTGGCCCAGTCCGACACGGTGGCCCGCTCGCCGGGGAGCTGCGCCAGCTTCCCCTCCAACAGGTCGCGGAAGGAGGCGCCCGACACGTCGTGGTAGATGTCCCCGCGCTTGACGAAGTACATCGGCATGTCGAGCAGCCAGTCGGCATAGGCCTCGTAGCGGAAGCCGGACTCGAAGGCGAAGGGCAGCATGCCCGTCCGGTTGCCGTCGGTATCGCGCCAGATCTCGGAGCGGCGGGACAGGAAGCCGTTGGGCCGGCCGTCCGTGAACGGCGAGTTGGCGAAGAGGGCGGTGGCCACCGGCTGGAGGGCGAGGGAGGCGCGCATCTTGCGCGCCATGTCGTCCTCGGAGCGGAAATCGAGGTTCACCTGCACGGTCGCCGTGCGGAGCATCATGTCGAGGCCGAGGCTGCCGACCTTCGGCATGTAGCCCGCCATGATCCGGTAGCGGCTCTTGGGCATGACGGGGGTTTCCTCCCGCCGCCATTTCGGGCTCATCCCGAGGGTGAGGAAGCCGATCCCGAGGGGGTCGGCGACGCGCTTCACCGCCGCGAGATGGGTCGCCAGTTCCGCCGCCGTCGCGTGGACGTCCGGCAGGGCCGCCCCGGACAGCTCGAACTGCCCCCCCGGCTCGAGGGAGATGGCGCCGCCCTCGTCGGCCGCGAGGCCGATGACCTCGCCCCGGTCGGTGATCGGTTCCCACCCGGTATCGCGGCCGAGACCCTGCAACAGGGCTCCGATCCCCGTCTCCCCCGCGTAAGGCACGGGACGGCGGTCAGCCGTGTAGAAGGGAATCTTCTCGTGCTCGGTGCCGATGGCGAACCGCTCGCGGGGCTTTTCCCCGGCGGCGAACCAGTCGATCAATTCGGCGCGCGTGGTCAGCGGCGTCGTGTCATCGGAGTCGCGCGCCATGCGCTGCCTGCCCAGAAATTCTGATCCGATCGGAGGGCGGACCGCCGGTTCGCCGGTCGTCCGCCCGTTCTCACCGCGACCCGAAAATTCGGGGTTCGGACGGGTCGCCGCCCCGCCGCGACGGGTGCGCAGGTTGGGCAGCGACCTCTGACGCACATAGTCGAGAGGCCGCACGCCGACAACGCATAGCGACTTTGCGTACAAGCCTAGCCGTTGGCGGTCCGCATCCGCCGAGGTCGCGGATGGCCTGCCGTGTGCGCGGCCGCACACGGTTGGTGCCTCAGCGGCAATCCCCCAGGACGGACTGGACCAGGGCGAGGACGGCCACCGCCGCCGTGTCGGCGCGCAGGATCCGCGGGCCCAGGGAGAGGGCCACTGTGTTGGGGCGGGCACGAATCGCCTCCCGCTCCTCCTCCGAGAAGCCCCCCTCGGGGCCGACGAGGATGGCCAGCGGCGGCGGGCGGGCGGGGTCCGCCGCCTCGGACAGGGCCCGCACCGGATCGGCGATCGGCGCATCCTCGTCGCAGAAGACGAGGAGCCGGCCCGGCTCCAGGGCGGCCATCGCCTCGGGCAGGCGCAGGGGCGGCAGGCAGCGCGGGATCGCGAGGATGCCGCATTGCTCGGCCGCCTCCACGGTGTTGGCCCGGAGGCGGTCGAGGTTGATCCGGTCGCCCTGGGTGTAGCGCGTCAGGACGGGGCGGAGGGTGCCCGCCCCCATCTCCACGGCCTTCTGCGCCAGATAGTCGAGCCGGGCGCTCTTCAGGGGCGCGAAGAGGTAGTGCAGGTCTGCGGGCTCCGCCTGAGGACGGATTCGCTCGCGGCACCGCAGCTCCCCATCCTTCCGGCCCTTGGCGACCAGGGTCGCGCGCCACTCCCCGTCCCGCCCATTAAAGACGAGGACCGGATCCTCCTCGCCCCGGCGCAGGACGTTGAGAAGGTAGTTGGCCTGGGCCCGGTCGAGGGGCAGCACCGTGCCGGGGGCGAGATCGGCCTCCACGAAGAGACGGGGCGCTTTGAAGTCGTAGGCCGGCATCGGCGGGTGGTCGCGCGGGCGATCCCCGGAGTCAACGCTCGACCGCCCACGCTCCCCCCGGGCCGGGGTGTTGCGGGGGCGCGACAGTGCGGTGTTTTCGGCTGTACCCCCACGGACACACCGGAGAAGCACCCTCCCGCTCGATTGACGCCACATTCCTATGGCGATGCCCTAGCCATGAAGTTCTGACTGCCCAAGCCGGGGCGGCGTGGCGCGTCGAGGAGACGAGGGATGAGCAACAGGAGCATCGTGCTGGGGGCGGCGGCGCTGGCGGCCGGCCTCCTGATGTCGGGGCAGGCACTGGCTCAGGCGGCCGGGGCCGATTGCAACAGCATCCAGAAGACCCTGGCCGAGCGGAAGGCCCTGGTGGGCCGGGCCAACGCCGCCTCCCAGTCGAAGAAGAAGATGACCCCGCAGGAGGCCTGCGCGCTGTTCGGCAAGCTCGTCGTCAACGGCAGCGACGGCATGAAGTGGATCTCCACGAACCGGGAATGGTGCTCCATCCCCGATTCGTTCAGCGAGGGCTTCAAGGCGGACCATGAGCGGGTGATCGGCATCCGCAGCCAGATCTGCAAGGTCGCGGCGCAGGCCACGAAGATGGAAGCGCAGGCCCGCGCCCAGGCGCAGGCCGGCGGCGGCGGTGGTGGCGGCCTGCTCGGCGGTCCCGGCCTGAGCGGGTCGTTCAAGCTACCGCAGGGCGCGCTCTGATTACGCCTCCCCGGAGCCGGGGCGCCGCCCTCCCCGAGGGGCGCCCCGCCGATGCGGTGGCCGGCCACTGGGTCGACCGCCGGGCGCCCAGCGGATGGCGCCCCTATCTGCGCCTCGCCCGGATCGACCGGCCGATCGGCTGGTGGCTGCTGCTGCTACCGTGCTGGTGGTCGGCGGCGCTGGCGGCCATCGCGGCCGACCGGGCCTTCCCCGATCCGGTCCACTGCCTGCTGTTCCTGATCGGCGCGGTGGCGATGCGCGGCGCCGGCTCGACCTACAACGACATCGCCGACCGGGACCTCGACGCGCAGGTGGAGCGGACGCGGCTGCGCCCCCTCCCCTCGGGACAGGTGCGGACGCGGCAGGCGGCTCTGTTCCTGCTGGCCCAGGCCCTCGTGGGACTGGCCGTGCTGTGCCAGTTCAACCGCTTCGCGATCCTCGTGGGGCTGTGCTCCCTCGCCCCCGTGGCGGTCTACCCGTTCATGAAGCGCATCATGTCGATGCCGCAGTTCGTGCTGGGGCTCGCCTTCGCCTGGGGGGCGCTGATGGGCTGGGTGGCGGTCTTCCCCCGGCTCGATCCGCCCGCCCTGCTGCTCTACGCGGGGGCCGTCGCCTGGATCGTCGGGTACGACACGATCTACGCGGTGCAGGACATCGAGGATGACGAGATCGCCGGCATCCGCTCGTCGGCGCGGCTGTTCGGGCGGCGCCTGAAGGCGGCGGTGGGCCTGTGTTACGGCCTTGCCTCCCTGCTCGTCCTGCTCGCGGCGTGGCGGGCGGGGGCGGGGTGGGTCGGCCTCCTCGGCGTGGCGGCCTTCGCCGGCCATCTGGCTTGGCAGGTTTATGGCCTGCGGGAGCGGGACGGGGCCGGGGCGCTGCGCCTGTTCCGGTCGAACCGGGATGCGGGTCTGATTCTCTTCGTGGGCCTCGCGGCCGATGCCCTGGTGCGGGCGCTGTCCTAGCGAAAGGTCCGGTGATCTCAGGACCGGGCGATGATCTCCTCCTCGCCCCGGAAGATCTGCGGCCGGGCCGGCAGACGCCCGGTCTTGCGGCGGGCGAGGAAACGGGGACGGCGGGCGCCCAGCCCGGCATGGCGGCGGCGGATCCGCACCCGGCCGAGCATCAGCCGCCCGACCTGCAACGCCACCGGCACCAATCCCCCATCCTCCCGGACGATCATGCGGGTCAGCCCGGCCTGCGCGGCGAGGTCCCGCCAGATCGCCACGACATCCTCCTCCGGGAAGGGGCCGAGCACCTGCGCCGTGCGCCCCTCGGCATCGATCAGCAGCAGGTGGAACCGGTCCTCGCCGCAGAGATCGGCCTCGTCCTCGGCGTAGGACAGGGCGACACCCGTGAGGCGGGCCCCTGCGTCAGCGCGCCCGGCAAGCAGGCCGCACACCGGAAGACGGGCCACCGCGAAGTCGGGCATCAGCAGTTCCGGGCCGTGGATGTCGGAGGACGTGTTCATCGTCTGAGCCTCGTCGCCGGAAGGCGATCCCTGCAAGTGGCGATCACTACCGGACCGTCCGTTATGCGCAGCAAATTGGCACCCCGACCCCTTTGTACGCCTTAAGAGCTGTCGTTAAGCGAATCTGGACGTGCCCTTCACTCGCGGGATGCTCAATGCTTCCTTGAATGCTCAATGTTTTGTTGCGAGAACCGGTCAAGATCGATTCATCATGTCGTCCCCACCCATGCTTGTGGGCCCGCGGCAGGACGCTTAGAACGGTGCGAGGCATCTCCCCGCCGCCTTCCTCAGAGCGCGAGTCCCGGCTCCGGTTCACCTCCGGACGATCCGTCGCCGTGCCGCCCCACGAGCCCGACATCGGACCGCGATGCCCCAGACCTTCACCGAAGAGAGCGTGGCGGACCTGATGCCCGAACTGCGCACGGTGATGCGCGAGGCGGCGTCCATCGCCCACCCCTTCTTCCGGCCCGAGCGGCAGACGACCGCCCGGATCTGGTCGAAGGCCGGGGGATCGCCGGTGACGGAGGCGGATGTCGCCGTCGACACCTTCCTCAAGATCCGCCTCAGCGAACTCGTGCCTCAGGCGGCGTGGCTGTCGGAGGAGACGGCGGACGACCACGCCCGCCTCGGCCGCGACCTCGTGTGGATCGTCGATCCCATCGACGGGACGCGGGCCTTCCTCTCCGGCCACCGGGATTGGTCCATCGCGGTGGGGCTGCTGTGGCAGGGCGAGCCGCTGATCGGCTTCGTCCACGCGCCGGCGCTGGGGGTCGCCTACGAGGCGATCCGGGGACAGGGGGCGTTCCGGGACGGCGAGCGGATCCGGGTGGACGGGAAGCCCAACCTGCGGGGCGCCCGCATCACCGGGCCGAAGCCGATGCTCGACCGGCTGACCAAGGGCGCCGGCCCCGAGCCGGACTTCACCCGGATCGATCGCATTCCCTCCCTCGCCCTGCGCCTGGTGCGCGTGGCCGAAGGGTCCGTCGATGTGGGGATGATCTCTTCGGATGCCCGCGACTGGGACCTGGCCGCCGCCGACCTCGTGCTGAGGGAAGCGGGCGGCGAGGTCATGTCGCTGCGCGGTGATCCGGCGATCTACAACCGGGCCGATCCGGTCCACGGCGAACTGGTCGTCCTGCCCCGGGCCCTGCGTGGTCCGGTGCTCGAAGCCTGGGCCGGCTGACCGTCGCCATTTGCCGGGCGGCCTCGCTTCGTGTTGATAATCCGGGACCGCGGGCGCGATCCCTTTCCCGCTCCGTCTCAGGCCGCGAGGGTTTCCGTGAGCGACAGGGCGCCCGGCGCGAGGCCGAGGCGATCGGCGAGATGCCAGTGCAGCTCACGGGGTGAATGGTAGTTGTAGGACCGGTCGATGAGATGGCTCATGTCCCGACCGATCTGATCGGAAGCCGCCAGCTTTCCGACCCGGAAGGTCGGAGCATCGGTGACCGGTGAGCGGACGCTCCTGCGCCGCGTGTACTCGAAATGCATAGGATATGTCTTTTCTTGTCTGGACCGGCGCGTTCCGCGCGCTCGGCGTCGTTTCTCGTTCTTGGATGGAAGCTGCCCCGGGCGACGAGTTCGTCCGGGACGGCTGTTGATCGGGGTCGTTGGCGTTGACCCGGGGACCGAACCTGGAATCAGGCGGCCTGGAGGTTCGCGGCTGCGTCCTTGCCGCTGCGCTTGTCCTGCAGGACCTCGTAGGAGATCCGCTGACCCTCGATCAAATTGCGCATGCCGGCCCGCTCAACGGCGGAGATGTGGACAAAGATGTCCTTACCACCATCGTCGGGTTGGATGAAACCATAACCTTTGGTCTCGTTGAACCACTTTACAGTGCCGGTATTCACGTAGTGTACCTCGTCAGTCCATAGGTCGCACGCGCAGCGCGAACGCTGCAATCGATACGACGATCTTTCTGGGTCGGTAGTTTTGGTGGGGCACGAGACACAGCACCTTTCGCAAGAGCGTCAGTCTCGTCAGTATGCCCCCCACATCCCTAGATAGACCTCCCCTGTGGCGCTAACAAGGTATGGGCGTGGTCGCAGCCGCCAACCGCCTGTCCACGGCCCTCTCCTACCCCTGTGATTTGCGCGCCCGCGGGTGCATAGTAGGTAACGCGGACAGCCGCTTAGGGATGTCCGTGATCCCGCCCCATGAGAACGGCCCGTCGTCGTTTCTCGCATGGCGCGGAAAGGCCAACGCGGTTCCCGGACGGTTTATGGCAGGCATTTCGGTCTCGCTGGACGGTGCAAACATCCAGCTTTCCTTCCAAAAGGACGATCAGGCGACGGCCGTGGTGATGGACGCCCGCGCCGCCCGCGCCCTGATGCGGGCGGTGGGCCAGTTGCTGACGGCGATCGACGACCCGGAAGAGGCGGACGAGCACGAGACGGCCGACGCCCTGGGCGAGGACATCGCTATGCTGGAGGTCACGTCCTCCGCCATCGAGGTGGGGACGGACGAACAGGGCCAACCGGTGATCGCCCTCCAGGCGGGGGCGCTGCCCCCCTTCCAGTTGCGCCTCTCGGACGAGGAGGCCCGCCACGTGGCGACGAGCCTCACCGAGATCCTCAACGCCCCCCGCGACGTGCGCGCCTCGCACGGGGGCCACTGAGCCCACCGGGTGAGACACACCGGGCCGCGGATCGGCCCGGTGGTCGGGTTCACATGCGGGTGCCGGGGTCGGTGGGCGATCCGGGGAAGACGTCGGGCTCCGAACCCGGACCGCCCGGCTCGCCGATGCCCGGATCGTTCACCGGATAGGGCGAGCGCGGCCCCATGGGCCCGATATCCGGCTCGTTGTCCGGCGTGGGCGGGGGCGGCGGCAGATCGCCGGGATTCGGCTCGGGCAGACCGGGGTTTGCCATGACGAAACTCCTGTCGTGTTCGGGATCACACCCAACGGGTCGGGCGGGGGACGGTTCCTGGCCCGTATGTCGCCCGTGGCAGGGTTGCGCCCGCAGGATGTCTCCGGCGGGAACAGGCGATGCCGGAGGGTGTTGGCGGTTCAATTCCTAGAACAGGAGAGCCCCGCCATGACTGACATCAAGCAAGCCAAGATCCTCATCATCGCCACGGACGGATTCGAGGAGACTGAACTCACCGTTCCGCAGGCTAAGCTGTCGGAGGCCGGCGCCACCGTGACGGTGGCCGCGCCCAAGTCCCGGCAGAGCGAGAGCACCATTCGCGCCTGGGACAAGACCGATTGGGGCAAGGACATCTCGGTGGACACGAACCTCGAGAGCGTCGATCCTTCCGCCTATGATGCCCTCGTCCTGCCGGGCGGGCAGATCAACCCCGACAAGCTGCGGCTGGAGCCGAAGGCCATCGAGATCATCAGGAGCTTCCTGACCTCGGGCAAGGTCGTCGCCGCGATCTGCCACGGCCCGTGGCTGCTGATCGAGGCCGGCGCGGCCAAGGGTCGCGACCTCACCTCGTTTCCGTCGATCAAGACCGACGTGATCAACGCCGGCGGCAAGTGGCACGATAAGGAGGTCGTGACCGATCAGGGTATCGTCACAAGCCGCAAGCCCGACGACCTCGATGCCTTCTGCAAGAAGATCATCGAGGAGATCGGCGAGGGCAGCCACGGCGAGCGCCAGCTCGCCGCCTGACCGACGCTTCAGACGCCGCGGGTCACTTCGAGGACCGCGGCGGACCGGATCGGGCGGCCATACTCATCGCTGCCCTCGATCGTGATCCGATGGGCCCCCGGGGGAAGATCCTCCGGGAGGCGCGCGGTCCAGATATGTGTCGAGGGCGTCGCCTGGACCCAGCTCTTCTTCGTCTCGGGGTAGCGGGCGAAGAGTTCCACCACGAACGGGTCGAGGCGGCGGGTCCGCTGCAACGGCAGGGCGGCGCCGGTGCCGACACGGTAGCTCAGGCGGGTCCGGGGCCCACCGTCGAAGACGTTGACCACGAGCGTGGTGTCGGCCAGGGCGTCCTGGGCCACCGGGGGCCGCAGCGCCTCCATGGGGCGCATGGAACGGATCACCTCCGGCATCCCGCCCCGGGGCTGGCTCTCGAAGGCGATGCGCATCACACCGTCCGGCTCGCCCTGGGCGGGGACATAGCGCGTGGTGTAATCGGTCCCCCGGACCGAGAGGACGTGGAAGCCGTTCGGCGTCCCGTCGCGGCTGTCGGCCGAGGGGATGCCGGTGCGGGTACTGGGCCCGCTCCACCACGAGCCCGAGACGGCGGTCATCACGTGGTGGTGCAGCCCGTCGGCGAGGTAATGGTGCTCCGTGGTGTGGGTATGCCCGCAGATCGCCAGCACCTTGCGGCCCTTCAGGACGTCGAGCAGCGCCGGCCGGTCGATGGTGTTGTTGTGCGGCTCGTTCGGGGCCGTGTCCGTATGCAGGGGGATGTGTGTCCCGAGGACGATCAGCGTCTCCGCCGGCACCTCGGCCAGAAGGTTGCGGAGGAAGGTGAGGTTCGCCTCGCCGATCCGCCCCTCGTACCGGCCACCGCCGTTGGCGACGGAGGGGCCGAGCCAGACCACGTTGTCCAGCATCACGAACAGCGCCCGGCCGTGCTGGAAGGCATAGGACGGCGCGCCGAACACCCGCTTCCACGTCTCCCGGCTGTAGCGCGCATCGGGCGCCCGCAGGTTCAGGTCGTGATTGCCGGGCAGGCTGTACCAGGGAATCCCGATCCGGCCGACGATGGCGTTCGAGCGGCCGTAGAGGGACAGGTCGTCGAACAGCACGTCCCCGGTGGTGATGCCGAAGGCCGCCGGGATGATCATCGCCCGCGCCACGGCGGTGTCGCGGACGTGGCTGAGTTCCAGCCGGCTCTCCGGCTGCGGATCGGTGAACAGCAGGACCTCGAACTCCTCCGGCTCGTCGGCATGCGTGAGGGTGAAGTCGATCGCCTCGGGCAAGGGGCCGGTGGGGTTCACGCCCCGGTAGCGGAGATCGAGATCCCTCGGCGTCCCCTCCGGCTGGTGGAGGACGCTGTGGCGGGGCACGTTGTCCGCGTCCACGGGCAAGGCGAAGCCGGGGGGCTTGATGACGAAGACCACCCCATCCCCCGGCATCGGCAGCCGGTAGCGCCCCTGCGCATCGGTGCGCGCCACGTCGCGACCGTTGGAGACGAGGACGTCCGGCAGGGGCGAGCGGGTGCCGTGATCGACCCCGTAGACCGTGCCCGATGCCTGCTTCGGGGTTTGGCCCTGTCCGGCATCGTCCTCGCGGGCTTGCGCGCTCCCGGCGGCGAGGCCGAGGGCGGCGGCTCCGGCGAGAGTCTCGCGGCGGGTCAGGGGCGGCATCGGCGATTCCTCGGTTGTACCGCCGACCGATCAGATTTCCGCGACCGGCGCATGACAGGGCGGACCACGAAAAAGGGCCCGCGCCCCTTCCGGGACGCGGGCCCTCCTTTTGGGCGACGGGTGAGGCGTCAGTTGTTGCCTTCGTCGTCCGGCTCGAAGGATTGCGGCATGGTCGACTCGGCGCTGGCGACGGGGGTCGGCGCGCTGATGGTCGAGGGGACGTTCACGCCATCGCGCTTGTAGATGTCGTCGCGGAACTGCACGAGGCCGTCCGGGGTCGCCCAGGCGGTGATGTAGGTCCAGTAGACCGGCACCGGCTGCGCCAGGGTGGCATCCACCCGCTTGCCGCTCTCGATCGCCTGCTCGACCTGCTCACGGCCCCAGCCGGGCGTGTCCTTCAGCAGCCACGTGATGTACTCGCGCACGTTCTGCACGCGCACGCAGCCCGAGGAGATGAAGCGGAAGTCGTCGCCGAACACGCCCTTGGTGTTCGTGTCGTGCATGAACACGCCGTAGGGATTCGGGATGTTGATGCGGACGATGCCCATCGAGTTGAAGTCGGCGCCCGAATCCTGCCGGTAGGTGTAGCGGGTGCCCTCGTCCGAGAACCAGTTCACCGACTTCGGCGAGATCTCGGAGCCGTTCGACAGGATCCGGATCTTGTTGTCCGTGAGGTAGTTCGGATCCTTCTGCATCTTCGGGATCAGGTCCTTCTTCACGATGGAAGCCGGGACCGTCCAGGTCGGGTTGAAATTGATCTGCGTCGCCTTGGTGTTCATGATCGGCGACTGGCGGTCGATCTTGCCGACGCCTGCGGCGTGGAGCGTCACGACCTGACCGTTCTCGACCGTCTCGACGAGCGCGGCCGGGATGTTGGTGATCACGAAGCGCCGGCCGAGATCGCCCGAGTAGGAGCGCAGGCGCACGACGTTGATCTCGAGCTGGCGGAGGCGCACCTCGGCCGGGACGTTCATGGCCTGCTGGGTGGCCATCGTCATCGCGCCGGTCTGGCTGAGGCCGTGCCGGGCCTGGAACCGCTTCACGCCCGCGGCGACGTACGAATCGTACACGCCCGAGCCGCCCGCGGCCGGATCGAGGTCGCCGGTGACGATCAGGCGCTGGCGGATGGCCGCCACGGCCGGGCCGCGCGAGCCGATCCGCAGGTGGTCGGCGCCGGAAACCTGCCGCCAGCCACCGCGGGCGACGATGTCCTTGTAGCGCTCCACCATCTGCTCGGTGGACGTCACGGTCTGCGGCGAGAGGATCGGAACCGTCTCGCGCTGCACCTGCATGCCGGCGGGTGAAGCGTAGTCCTGCGCCCACTCGGCCTGGGCATAGTTGCCCTGATCGCGGGCTTGGGCGGCGCCGAAGCCCAGCGCGCCGAAAGCGGCGACGCTCAGGATTGCGGTGAACCGGTTTTGTGCCTTCTTGCGCATCGGTCGCTGGCTCTGGTCCGGGGTTCGTCAGGTCGTGACGGGAGCGGATTGTCTCGGGCGCCACGGTGTCGGGATGGCGTTAAGACTCCCTATCGAAGGGGCCGGAATGTGGCATCGCCGTGCGCCAGCGCACGCAGCGTCCCGGTGCGGCACCCTGGCAACAGCCTAAGGCGGCCCGGTGTGGCAGGGATGCCATAGCGGTCCGGTTCGGACGGTGCGCGGGAGCAGCATGGATTCGGGCGAGGCCCTTTCGGATCGACGTGTCGGGCCGGCCCTGCGGGCCGTCGTCGCCCTGCTGGCGCTCTACGCCCTGCTGCTCCAGGCCTTTCTCGGCGGCCTGATGCCGGTGCCGGCGGCGACCGACGGCCTCTGCGCGCAGCATGCCGACGCGTCCGCTCCATCGGGCGCGCCCGTCCCCCACGACCACGGCGATTGCTGCACGGCGGCCCAGGCCACCGGCCCGGCGCTCCCGCCGCGCCCCCCGTCCGTCGGCTTCCGATGGGTCGCGACCGCGGACCTGCGGCCGGCCTGGCCCCTCAACCGGAGCGTCGGCGCCCGCGCGCCGCCCGGCACCATCGCGTCCCCGAGGGGGCCGCCGACCGCCTGAGCGATCACCACCTCTCGGATCCCTCAGGACGGATGTATTCCCATGAAGACCCTTGTCTCGGCCGCCCTCGGCCTCGGGCTGCTCGCCTCCGCGGCGCAGGCCCACGCGGTGCTGGAACGCAAGCAGGCAGCCCCCGGCGCCTCGTATCGCGGCGTCGTCCAGATCATGCACGGCTGCAACGGCAAGCCGACGACGCGCGTGAGCGTCACCATCCCGGAGGGCCTGATCGGCGCCAAGCCGATGCCGAAACCCGGCTGGACCCTCGCGACGACGCGCGGACCCTACGCCAAGACCTACGCGACCCATCACGGCACGGCCGCGGAGGGCGTGACGTCGATCACGTGGAGCGGCGGCTCCCTTCCGGACGATCAGGTCGACGAGTTCACCTTCCTGGCGCAGGTCGCCGGCACCTTCGAGCCCGGCGCGACCGTCTACGTCCCGGTCCAGCAGGATTGCGCGGAGGGCAGCTATTCCTGGTCGGAGATCCCCAAGGCCGGTCAGGACGCCCACGACCTGAAGGCGGCCGCGCCGTCCTTCCGGATCGTCCAGGTCGCCCAGGCGGGCGGCGCTCCGGCCGCGGGGACGGCCGCGGCTGCGACGACCGTGAAGGCCGGTGACCTGACGATCGAGACGCCGTGGCTGCGCGCCACGCCGAACGGCGCCAAGGTCGCCGGCGGGTACGTGCGCATCACCAACACGGGGAGCGCGCCGGACACGCTCACGGGCGCCGCGGTGCCGTTCGCCAAGAGCAGCGACATCCACTCCATGTCGATGGAGGGCGGCGTCATGAAGATGGCACCGGTCTCGGACGGCCTGACGATCAAGCCCGGCGAGACCGTGGAGCTCAAGCCCGGCGGCTACCACCTGATGTTCGAGGGGCTCACCGGCGCGCCGAAGGCCGGCGAGACCGTCGCGGGGACGCTCACCTTCCAGCGGGCGGGCGCCGTGCCGGTGACCTTCACGGTGGCCCCGATCGGCGCGGGCGCGCCGAGCGGCCAGCATCAGCACCAGCACTAGCCGCCCGACAGGGAGCATCGGCCGCCGGGCGACCGACGTGAGAAGGGAGAACCCACGAGGCCGGGCCGCCACGGCGCCCGGCCCGCGCGGCCGCGCGGCTCGTCGGGACGTTCCCGCACGGTCGGTCCGTGCATGCGCTCGGGTCGTGGCGTTCCTCGCCCTCTACGCCCTGGCGCTGCAGGGCATCCTCGGCGGCATCGCCTCGGCCAATGCGGGACCGGACCATATCCTGTGCCTCGCCGATGGCGGCCAGACAGATCGGGCACCGGCCGGCAAGCAGTTGCCGGCTCATCACCACGGGGATAGCTGCGTCGCCTGTCACGCGGCGGGGCTAGCCACCCTCCCCGCGCCCTCGACCGTGACGGCCGTCCCCCTCGCCCGTCCGGTCGCGGCCGCCGGCCCGCGGCCGCAGCGCGTCGCTTTCCCGCGGGCGCCGCCACG
>JAKONI010000300.1 GCA_022702015.1 Beijerinckiaceae bacterium
GTGAGCCGCGCGTCCCACACCCAGTAGGTGCCCCACATCGGCTTGCCCCACAGGGAGCCGGTGACGAGGCAGATCAGGGTGAAGGCCGCCCCGATCGGCGCCGCCGCCCTCTGGGACACGTCGGCGAGGGGATGCCGCCAGACGAGGCTGCCGATCGCCGACAGGCTCATGGCGCCATAGAAGAACACCCCGAGCCAGGCCGCCGGCACGTGGATGTACATGATCCGCACCGTCTCACCCTGCTGGTAATCGGGCGGAACGACGAAGAAGGTTTGGTAGAGGCCGAGCGCCAGCACCGCGACCGACAGGCCGGTGAGCCAGGGCCCGAGCTTCCCCGACCAGCGCATGAAATGGCCGGGGTTGGACAACCGGGTCCAGAGGGAGGGCGTCATCGTCGCGATCTCGGACATTGCCGAATGCCTCTACCTCAGGGTGCGGTGCAGCAACAATGCGCGCGACTAACGCGGCCTCTCGGGGCGACCTTGCCGAGGGGCTCACCGCCGCGACGCGCGAAGTTCACGGCGCCACCAGGGGGGAAGCATGGAGGGCTGCCGCCTCGGGGGTGAAGCGGCCGTCGTCTCCGTGCAAGACGAGGGGGGGCACAAGCGCGAAGGGGGCCCGGCTGCCCTTTATGCCGCGGATCAGCACGCGGATCGCCGGCTGTTCGGCCCGTGAATGGACAGGCCGCACCGTGATCCCGCCGAAACGGCGGTCCAGGGCCTGGAGGCAGCGGGGGAGGGCGTCCGCCCGGTGGATCAGCCCGAGTTGCCCGCCGGGCCGCAGGAGATCCGCGCAGGTTCGGATCCAGCCGTCGAGTCCGCCGGCGGCGAACCCATGCGCGGCGGCCCGCTGGGGAACGGGGGAGACGCGGTAGGTCCCCTCCTCGAAGAAGGGCGGATTGGTGAGCACGCAGTCGAAGGACCCGGGCTCAAGCCCCGCCGCGCGCCGCTCTCCGGCGGGGGCCAGCACATCGGCCTCGATGACGCGGGCCGGGAGGCCGTTGAGGGCGGCGTTGTCCCGCGCCAGGGCGGCCATCGCCCCGTCGCGCTCCACGAGGCAAAGCCGCAGACCCGGCCGCAGGATGGCGGCGGCGAGGCCGACGATGCCGGGGCCCGAACCCAGATCGCACAGTTCGGCGCCTGGCGCGGGGGCGAGCCAATGGGCGAGGAGGATCGCGTCGGTGCCCGCCCGGTGCGCCCCCCGGGGCGGCTGATACAGCCGCAGGCGCCCGCCCAGAACCGCGTCGGGCTCCCGGGTCACGGGGCGCGCAACTCGTGGGCAAGCCCGGCATCGGTCAGGAGGCGACGGGCCTGGGCGGCGTGGTCCGTCGGAACGAGCAGGCGCCGGCCGAACGCGCCGATGGATCCCTCCAGCGCGCTCATATGCTCGTCCGCGACGAGAACCGGGATACCGGCACCCTCCAGCAGCGAACGCGCCACATCGATGAGGACGACATCGTTCGCCCGGATCAGCTCGACCACACACCCCTCCTGTCACACCGGAACGCCGGTCCACCCGGTGCGGCGCTTTCGCCACGTGGAGCGTCGCGCCCGGCTATCCCATATCCACGTTGTGTTGCGACGCCGCAGGCACCATGCGATTGGACGGCGCCGACGCGATCCGCGCGGATGTTGTCGCGCGGACCGGCCATGGAGTCACGGATCTTGGGTATCGCCGCCACGATCGAGAACCCGACGAAGCCCGACGATGCCGGGCTGAACGACCTGGTCGCGCTGGTGGCCGACGGGATGAGCCGGGTCAACTCCACCATCCTGTCCCGCACGGGATCGGACGTGGCGATGATTCCGGAGGTCGCCAACCACCTCATCGCCTCCGGCGGCAAGCGCCTGCGGCCGATCCTGACGCTCGCCTGCGCCAAGCTCTGCGATTACGTCGATGCGGGCGGACGCGGGGGCGACGTGAAGCTCGCCGCCAGCGTCGAGTTCATGCACACGGCCACGCTCCTCCATGACGACGTGGTGGATGAGAGCGACATGCGCCGGGGCCGCGTCGCCGCTCGGATCAAGTGGGGCAACGAGGCGAGCGTCCTCGTGGGCGATTTCCTTCTGGGGCAGGCCTTCCGCATGATGGTGGAGGTCGGCTCCCTGAGGGCCCTCGACATCCTCTCCGCCGCCGCGACGGTGATCGCCGAGGGCGAGGTGATGCAGCTTTCGGCCGCCAAGAACCTCGAGACCGACGAGAACGCCTATCTGGCGGTCATCCGTGGCAAGACGGCCGAACTCTTCGCCGCCGCCTGCGAGGTCGGTCCGGTGATCGCCGGCCGCAGCGAGGAGGAGCAGGCCGCCGCCCGCTCCTATGGGATGAACCTCGGCATCGCCTTCCAGCTCATCGACGACGCCCTCGACTATGGCGGCACCTCGGCCGACCTCGGCAAGAATGTCGGCGACGATTTCCGGGAGGGTAAGATCACCCTGCCGATCGTGCTGGCCTACCGGCGTGGCAACGACGAGGACCGGGCCTTCTGGCGCCGGACCTTGCAGCGCGGGGAAATCCGCGAGGACGACCTCGCCACGGCGCTCGCGATCCTGCGCCGCCACGGCACCCTTGAGGAGACCGTCGCCCGCGCCCGCCATTACGGCGAGCAGGCCAGGGCGGCGCTGGGGATCTTCCCGGAGGGGCCTGTGAAGTCCGCCCTGCTCGATGCCGTCGAGTTCTGCGTCGCCCGCGCTCACTGACGCGCTTTCTTCCGCCGAACCGGCATCCGCTTTCGCGGAAATCGCTCGATCCGTCGAGCGGTCGCCCCCCGTGGCGATCGAAGTGCCGCGCATCGACCGCGCGACCCGCGCCTGAGCGCTCCGGGGGATGTACCCTGCGGTTGTGCACAGGGCTTTCGGACGCCGCGCCGGGGCCGTTAAGAAAGCCGTAAGGCTCCCCGTGAAGGCTAACAGGTACTTTCCGTCGACCGGATCGACCGATGGCCGCTCACCTCCTTCACGCCCGCGCCGCCTTCTTCGCCGCCAGCCTCCTGGGACTGATCCCCGGCGGGGCGGTGGCGGGTGATGCCGCCGCTGCGCATCGGACCTGGCAGGCCTGCCTCGGCCAGGCCTACGTCACCGGCGCCGCCTATACCGGGCACGATCTGGCGGCGGATTCCGCCCTCCGGGCCTGCCAGGGTGAGGAGACGGCCTACCTCGCCGCCCTTTCCGGGTCCCCGTTGCTGGACGCGGAGGACATCGCCCAGGCCCGCCCCGAACTGTTGGCGCGGGCGCGGACGCAGCTTCTCGCGACGGTCGTCACGGGTCCCCGGGCGATCCTGCGCTGAACGGCGTCTCTTCATTCCCCGGATGAGCCGGACGACATCGCTGTCCGAACAACTCCCCTCATCCGTGACTGCGGCGTGGCAGGGAAAGCAGTCGTTTGATCGGTCGGTAAAACACGGAGCCGAAGCACCGCGCGGCTCGCTCAGCACGCCCTGGACGCTGGCCGCTCAACTCTTCAACCGCGCCTTGATCTTCTCGGTGAGACCGTCGCGGACCTCGCGATAGGCCTCCATCCGCTGTTCGCGGGAGGCCTCCCGGAGGATCGTCGGGTCGGGCGTCGGCCAGTACTCCACCTCGGCGGCCAGCATGTGCGTCAGGGCGATTGCCCGGTGATGCGCCTCCGGGGCCAGGGTGATGATGAGATCGAAGTTCAGCCCCTCCCAATCCTCCAGTTCCTCGATGGTCCGGGTGCGGTGGCGGGCGGCGTCGATGCCGATCTCGTCCAAGGCGGCGACCATGAACGGATCGACCGGCTCGCCGGGGCGGACCCCGGCGGATTGCACGTAGATCGACCGGCCGAAGTAATGCCGCGCGATGGCCTCGGCGGCGGGCGAGCGCACGGCGTTGTAGTTGCACATGAACAGAACGGACTGCACCCGCCGGCGGGGTGCGGCCAGATCGGGCGGCGGCTCGGCCATGGCGGCTCAGATCCGCTGGGGGTCCGCCACCGCTTCAGCCCCTCCAGTGCAGGGCGAAGATCAGCGTGAACAGCCGCCGGGCGGTGTCGTGGTCGAGGTCCACCTTGCCGTCGAGGCGCTGCTTCAGAGTGTCGGAGGCTTCGTTGTGCAAGCCCCGCCGGCCCATGTCGATGGCTTCGATCTGGCTCGGCGAGGCCGTGCGAATCGCGTTGTAGTAGCTCTCGCAAATCATTTCGTAGTCACGGATCACCCGGCGGAACGGGCTGAGCGACAGGAGGTGCGTCATCACCGGCTCGCCCGAGGCCAGGCTGATCGCGAAGGAGAGCTTATTCTCCACAAGTCCCAGGACGAGGGAATAGGGTCCCTCCCGGCCGGGGATGGCGAAGCTGTTGCCTTCGAGGATGTCGTAGAGCGCGATGGCGCGCTCGTGCTCCTGGTCGGGGTTGCCGCGGGCGATGGATGCCTCGTCGAGGGTCACCGCCACGAGGCGGTTGGGTCCCTTGTCCGCCCCGCGCTCCTTGTCCGCCATCCCCAACGCCTCACAGGTTCAGCCGGATCGCCACGGAGCGGGCGTGACCGTCCAGCCCCTCGGACCGGCCGAGCGTTATCGCCGCAGGTCCGAGCGCCCGCAAGCTCTCCGGCGTGCACGCGAGTACGGTGGTGCGCTTCATGAAGTCCAGCACGCCGAGCCCGGACGAGAACCGCGCCGAGCGGGCGGTGGGCAGGACGTGGTTCGGCCCGCCCACGTAATCGCCGATCGCCTCCGGCGTGTGCGAACCCAGGAAGATCGCCCCCGCATTGCGTACCCGCAGCGACAGGGCCTCGGCATCCTTCGTCTCGATCTCGAGGTGCTCCGGCGCGATACGGTCGGTGAGGGGGATCGCCTCATCGAAGTCACGCACGCGGATGATCGCGCCGTAGTCGCGCCAGCTCGCCCGGGCGATCTCCGCCCGGGGCAGGGTGACCAACGCCCGCTCCACGGCCGATTCCACCGCGTCGGCCAATTCGCCGCTGTCGGTGATGAGCACCGCCTGGGCGGCGGTGTCGTGCTCGGCCTGGGCCAGGAGGTCGGCGGCGATCCAATCGGGGTTGGCCTCCCCGTCGGCGAGGATCAGGACCTCGGAGGGCCCCGCGATCATGTCGATGCCCACCTGCCCGAAGACCCGGCGCTTGGCCGCCGCCACATAGGCGTTGCCGGGGCCGACGATCTTCGCCACCGGCGCGATGGTCGCCGTGCCGTAGGCCAGCGCCGCCACCGCCTGCGCGCCGCCGATCCGGTAGATCTCGTCCACCCCGGCAAGGCGCGCGGCGGCCAGCACCAGGGGGTTGAGGATGTTGTCGGGCGTCGGCACGACCATCACGATCCGGGGCACCCCGGCCACCCGTGCCGGCATCGCGTTCATCAGGACGGAGGAGGGGTAGCTCGCCGTCCCCCCAGGGACGTAGAGGCCGACCGATTCGAGGGCGGTCCAGCGCCAGCCGGCGGTGACGCCGAGCGCGTCCGTCGCCTTGTGGTCCGTGGGCTTCTGCGCCCTGTGGAAGGTCTCGATGCGCTCGGCGGCCAGCGTCAGCGCCGCGATCGCCTCCGGCGGGCATGCGGCGTAGGCGGCCTCGATCTCGTCCCGCCCGATGCGCAGGCGCCCGGCGTGAAAATCGTCGCCGAGGCGATCGAATCGGCGGGTGAACGCCACGAGGGCGTCGTCCCCCCGCGCGACCACATCGCCGATGATGCCGCGCACCGCCTCATCCACATCCTCGGCGATCTCACGCTTCGCCGTGAGCAGGCGGGCGAAGCTCGCGGCGAAATCCGGGTCCCGGCTATCGAGGCGGACCATCAAACGTCCCTTTCCGTATCAAACTGCAGTGTCGGGCGGCGCATCGTGGCCCGGCCGCGCTTTCGCCCCCCAGACCGGCCCGAGATCCTTCATCCGCGCCTCGACGCACTCGACCTCCAGGCGGAGGGTGGCGTTGCCGGAAAACAGGATCTCGATATGGCCCGATGGCGGGTCGCTCGGCGTGAAGGTGATCGCCAGGAGGCTGAGCGGCATGGCGTCCGGCGCCACGGATCGCGGCCCGAGGCCCCGGGTCTGCGCCGACAGCACCCGCTCGAAATGAAGTCCCGCAAGTCGGCGCGACGGCGCGGCCTTCGGGCCGGCGGACCAGTCGAACCGGCGCAGGGCCAGCAGGAACCGCTTCTCACCCGGAAGATAGCAAAGATCCTCCGGCCGCAGGATGGCATCCTGCAGGTGCGCGGAGATCACGGTCAGATCCTCGGCATCGAGGGCGGCGAGCTTCAACAGCTCCATCAGGACTTCCGCTCGGGTGAAAAGGCCCCGCTGGGGCGGCACGGGCGTAGGTAGCGGGGCGGCCCCGTCCGGGCAACGCCGCTGTATCGGGATCGTCCCGCCTCATACGGCGTTCATGTCCGCACCGCTAAGTTGCGGAACGACGACGCCGCAGGATCGCGGCAGGAGGACGAGGCAGGACGATGACGGTGAAGCGCATGACGCTGGCGGTGCTGACCGCCCTCGCGCTCGCCCCCGCGCTGGGTTCGCCGGCGGGAGCGCAGTATTATCGCGACGACTACGACTACCGGCCCCGCCGTCCCCCGCCGGATTATTACGACGACCGCCCCCGCCGCTACCGCGACGATTACGATTTCGGACCCCGCCGCTTCGGCCGGATCTGCGTGACCGCGCGGGGGAACTGCCCGACCCGTCCCGGCCCGTTCAACAGCCCCTGCGGCTGCGAGGTCCCCGGTTTCGGTTTCAAGCGCGGTGCCATCGGAGGTTGATCGCCCCACGACGGCGGGGAGATCCGTCCGTCGCGCGTCGTATCCCGGCATTCCCGCGCGGATCGTCCGATCGGACGCCGCGCGGGGGGCGCTGATACTTATCCCCGCACCCGCTCGATCTGAGCGCCGCAGCGGCCGAGCTTGGCCTCGAGGGCCTCGAAGCCCCGGTCGAGGTGGTAGACCCGGTTGATCTGCGTCTCCCCCTCGGCGGCGAGACCGGCGATCACGAGGGAGACCGACGCTCGCAGATCGGTGGCCATCACCGGGGCGCCGCGCAGGCGATCCACGCCCTCGACGATCGCCATGTCCCCATCGAGCCGGATCCTCGCCCCGAGGCGGGCGAGTTCCTGCACGTGCATGAACCGGTTCTCGAAGATCGTTTCGCGGATATGCGATTGACCCCTCGCGAGGGTCATCAGCGCCATGAACTGTGCCTGGAGATCGGTGGGGAAGCCGGGGAACGGGTCGGTGGTGACATCCACGGCGGCGATGCCACCGCCGTTGCGGCGGACGCGGATGCCCCCCTCCACTTGGCTGATCTCGGCGCCGGTGGTGGCCAGCACGTCGAGGGCCGCGTGAAGCAGCTCGGCGCGGGTGTCCTTGAGGATCACGTCGCCGCCCGCCATGGCGACGGCCATCGCGTAGGTGCCGGTCTCGATCCGGTCGGGCAGCACCTCGTGCCGCGCCCCGTTGAGCCGGGCGACCCCCTCGATCTCGATGCGCGGCGTGCCGGCGCCCTTGATGCGCGCGCCCATCTTGTTGAGGCAATCGGCGAGATCGACCACTTCCGGCTCGCGGGCGGCGTTGTCGATCACGCTGGTACCGTAGGCGAGGGCGGCGGCCATGAGGGCGACATGCGTGCCGCCCACCGTCACCTTGGGGAACGTGAATTCCGCGCCGCGCAGGCCGTTCTTCGTCCTGGCGATGATGTAGCCGCCGTCGATCTCGGTCTGCGCGCCGAGCTTCTCCAGGGCCATGATCAGCAGATCGACCGGCCGCGTCCCGATGGCGCAGCCGCCTGGCAGTGACACCTTCGCCTCGCCGAACCGGGCGAGCAGCGGCGCGATCACCCAGAAGCTCGCCCGCATGGTGGACACGAGGTCGTAGGGCGCCGTCGTGTCGATGACGTTCGAGGCGGTGAGGCGGATGGTCTGCCCGGTCTCGGCGGTCTGACCGGGCCGCTTGCCGACGACCATGTGATCGACGCCGTGGTTGCCGAGGATCCGCAACAGGGCGTTGATGTCCGCCAGCCTCGGCACGTTGATGAGTTCCAGCGTCTCGCCCGTGAGGAGGCTGGCGATCATCAGCGGCAGGGCGGCGTTCTTGGCGCCCGAGATCGGGATCACCCCGTGGAGCGGCGCGCCGCCGGTGATGTGGATGCGATCCATGGGGCTCTGTCCTGCGACCCCCGGCGTCGTGCGGCGGGGGTGACCTCTATCTCGGGCGCGGGGCGCCCAGGCTTGACCGTGCTTGGCTATAGACCGGATTTGTCGGAATCGGGACCGTTTCGCGGGAAAGGCCGGTCCGCACGGTGAAATCGGCCTTTACCCGTCCTGCGTCGCGTCGTCCCGCCGGGGTCGGGGGGCCTCCGCCGGCTCGGGACGCTCGCCATCGGCACGGCCGCGTTCCTGCGCCTTGCGCCGGCGCAAATTCGCCCGCAGGGCCGCCTTGAGACGCTCGGCGCGGGTCTCGGCCTTTTCGTCGGCCATCGTCAGGCTCATCCGGTTGGCCCCGAGGGTTGCAGGGCGCTGAGGGCGGACCTTCGACCTGGAGAGGTTCCAGATCCGTTCCCAGGCGGTATACACCGCACCATCTCGATGCAGCCAACCGGCGGCGACCCCGCCAGAAGGACGCTCAATGCCTGCACACCGGAATCCCGGCCTGTCCCTCGCCCCCGCTGCGGAGGTGCGCGCTGGCGCCGGCTACGATGGTTTCTTCCAGACCGCGCTGGACAGCCTCCACCGGGAGCGCCGCTACCGCGTGTTCGCGGATATCGAGCGCGTCTCAGGCCGCTTCCCCACGGCCCGCTGGCGCCGACCGGACGGATCCCTCGCCGACATCACGGTGTGGTGCTCGAACGACTACCTCGGCATGGGCCAGCACCCGGATGTCGTGAATGCCCTGGTGGACACGGCGAACCGGTGCGGCGTCGGCGCGGGCGGAACCCGCAACATCGCCGGCAACAACTCGCCGCTGGTGGATCTCGAGCGCGAGCTCGCGGACCTGCACGGCAAGGAGGCCGGCCTCGTCTTCACCTCGGGCTACGTCTCGAACCAGGCCGGCCTTTCGACCATCGCCAAGCTCATCCCGAACTGCCTCATCCTTTCGGATGCCCTCAATCACAACTCGATGATCGAGGGCGTGCGCCATTCGGGCTGCGACAAGCAGATCTTCCGGCACAACGACATCGCGCATCTGGAGGAGTTGCTCCGGGCCGCCGGCGACCGGCCGAAGCTGATCGCCTTCGAGTCCGTCTACTCCATGGACGGCGACGTCTCGCCCATCGGGGCGATCTGCGACCTCGCGGAGCGCTACGGTGCCATGACCTACCTGGACGAGGTCCACGCCGTGGGCCTCTACGGCGAGCGCGGCGCCGGCATCGCCGAGCGCGACGGCGTGATGCACCGGGTCGACGTGATCGAGGGCACGTTGGCCAAGGGCTTCGGCTGCGTGGGTGGCTATATCACCGCCTCGGCGGCGATCTGCGACGCGGTGCGCAGCTTCGCCCCCGGCTTCATCTTCACGACGGCCCTGCCGCCCGCCGTGGCGGCGGCGGCCACCGCCTCGGTCCGCCACCTGAAGCGGTCGGGGGTGGAGCGCGCCGCCCACCAGCGTCAGGCGGCGGCGACCAAGGCCGCGCTCGAGGCCGCCGACCTGCCTGTCCTGCCCACCGACACGCATATCGTGCCGGTGATGGTCGGCGATGCCGAACTCTGCAAGGCGGCGGCCGACCACCTGCTCGAACGGCATGGGATCTACATCCAGCCGATCAACTATCCGACCGTCCCGCGCGGCACGGAACGCCTGCGGATCACTCCGTCGCCGTTCCACGACGATGCCCGGATCGCTCGCCTCACCGAGGCGCTGAGCGAGACCTGGGCAACCCTGGGCTTGCCCCGCGCCGGCACCGAGTTCGTCGAGGCGGCGGAATAGAGTGCACCGCGCCCCTGTCCCGGCGGGGGCGCACAAGGCTCGTCATTTCCGGTGCCTGCCTGTAATCCCCGTCGCGACCCCGCGACCGAAGAGCTTAAGACGCATGATTTCCTCGCCCCTCATGACCGTGATGGTCGATGCCGCGCGCAAGGCCGCCCGGAGCCTGCGGCGCGACTTCGGTGAGGTCGAGAACCTCCAGGTCTCCCGGAAGGGCCCGGGGGACTTCGTGTCGGCCGCCGACCGGAAGGCCGAGGAAGTGGTGCGCGACGCCCTGTTGAAGGCCCGTCCCGGCTACAGCATGGTGCTGGAGGAGGGTGGCATCATCGAGGGCTCCGACAAGAGCCACACCTGGCACATCGACCCCCTCGACGGCACGTCGAACTTCCTGCACGGGGTGCCCCATTTCGCCGTCTCGATCGGCCTGGAGCGCGAGGGCGTCATCGTCGCCGGCGTGGTGTTCGATCCGATCAAGGACGAGCTGTTCGTGGCGGAGCGGGGCAAGGGCGCATACCTCAACAACCGCCGGCTGCGCGTCGCCGCCCGCACCGAGATGGCCGACGCCCTGGTGGGCTACGGCACGCCGTACCTTGGCCGGGGCAGCCATCCGCGCCTGCTGCGCGAGATGGGCGCGGTGATGGCCGTGTCGGGCGGCACCCGCCGCATGGGATCGGCCGCCCTCGACCTCGCCTATGTCGCCTGTGGGCGCCTGGACGCCTACTGGGAGCGGGACCTCCAGACCTACGACTTCGCCGGTGGCGTGGCCCTGGTCCGCGAGGCCGGGGGCTTCGTGACCTCGGCGGATGGCGCGTCCGAGCCCCTGGCCGCGCGCTCCGTGGCCTGCGGGAACGAGAGCCTGCACCGCGACCTGCTGGCGATCCTCAAGAAAGCCCAGGCCGCCTGACGCGGCACCACCCTTGCGTGATATCGGCGGGCGCGGCGGTTCGAGACGGTATCCCCCCGTCCCGGGCCGCCTCATCCTGCGCGCCGGGCCCCAGGGCTCGGGCAACTGGCGCGCCTCGAACGCATCTGTTTAAAACGCCCGGTTTGCCAGGGAAGGCCGCCCGCATGGAATCCCGTCGCCACGTCGCGCTGAAGGAATCGATTCGCTCGATTCCCGATTACCCCAAGCCCGGTATCATCTTTCGCGACATCACCACGTTGCTGTCCGACCCCCGCTCGTTCCGGCGGGCGGTGGACGCCCTCGTCCACCCCTATGCCGGCGGCGGCATCCAGCAGGTGGCGGGAATCGAGGCGCGGGGCTTCATCCTCGGCGGCGCCATCGCGCATCAATTGTCGTGCGGGTTCGTGCCGATTCGCAAGAAGGGCAAGCTGCCCCACAAGAAGGTCTCCATGGCCTACGCCCTGGAATACGGCACCGACGAGGTGGAGATTCACGTGGACGCCGTGAAGCCGGGGGACCGGGTGCTCCTCGTCGACGACCTCATCGCCACCGGGGGTACGGCCACCGCCGCCATCAGCCTCTTGCGCAAGATCGGCGCCGAGATCGTGGCGGCCTGCTTCGTCATCGACCTGCCGGAAATCGGCGGCGCCCAGCGCCTCCGCGACCTCGGCGTCGAAGTCCGCACGTTGATGGAATTCGAAGGTCACTGAGGCGGCGGGGAACAGTCGTCAAAACGTTGACTTGTGCCGACCCATCCGCCATAAGCCGCCCACCCGCGACGGGGCGCCCATTCGGGCGCCCTTCGTGTTTGAGAGACATGCAGGACGCGTAGAGGTTGGGAGCGGTGCAGGCCGCCCGCGAGCGCGCCTCGACCTTTGAAGGCATTTCGTCATGAAGAGAACCTATCAGCCGAGCAAGCTCGTCCGTAAGCGTCGCCATGGTTTCCGTGCGCGGATGGCGACGGCCGGTGGACGCAAGGTGCTCGCCCGTCGCCGTGCCCACGGCCGTAAGCGCCTGTCGGCCTAAGGCCGTCAGAACCTCGCCCCCGCGGCCGTGCCTCCGGTATGGCCATTTCTCGCGGGACCAGCAGCCGGGATCGAACGGTCGATGGCGACGATCGAACGGCTCAAGAAGCGGCCTGACTTCCTGGCCGCCGCGGCGGGCCGCCGCTTTCATACGGACCGCATGACGGCGCAGGGCCGCCTCCGCGAGTCGGAGGCAGGGGGCCTGCGCCTCGGCTTAACCGTCACCAAGCGCGTCGGGCATGCGACCGAGCGCAACCGAATCAAACGGCGGCTCCGCGCGGTGGTCGCGGAGGTTGCCGCAAGCCTCCCCGCCGATCTGGCGGCCCGCACCGCCGACATCGTGCTGATCGCCCGTCGCCCCGCCCTGGATGCGGCCTTCGCGACGCTCGCCGATGACCTCCGCCAGGCCCTTCCCGCAGTGACCCGCCCGCCCAAGCCGGGCGCGGGGGAATCCGCCGGCCGACCGAGACCTTCCTCCCGACGCGGGGGGCGCCCCGCCGCGCCGCCTGCCCCCCCGAACGAGCGCGTTGGTGTCCCCGATGGGCAATGACAAAACGAATATGTTCGTGGCGATCGGCCTGTCGCTGCTCGTCCTGCTGGGATGGCAGTACTTCGTCGCCGGGCCCCGGATCGAGCAGCAGCGCGTGGTCGAGGCGCAGAACAAGGCCGCCCAGGCCCAGGCTCAACCCCCGGGCGTGACGCCGGACGGCGTTCCCTCGCCCTCGCCGAAGGAGGGTGGCCCCGCTGCCCCCGTGCCGGGCACGGCGCCGACGCCGGCCGGTGGGCCGATCTCCCGCGACGTCGCCCTAGCACGCTCGCCCCGGGTGGCGATCCAGACGCCGTCGCTGGCCGGTTCGCTCAACCTGAAGGGCGGCCGCATCGACGACGTGGCCCTCAAGAATTATCACGAGACCATCGACCCCAAGAGCCCCGAGATCGTCCTGTTCTCGCCTGCCGGGACCGAAACGCCGTACTATGCCGAGTTCGGCTGGGTCGGCGCCAATGTCGGGCCGCTGCCCAATAGCGAGACCGTCTGGACCGCCGACAGCAAGACCCTAGCCCCGAACATGCCCGTGACCCTCACCTGGGACAACGGCGCCGGCCTCGTCTTCACGCGCATCGTCGCGGTGGACGACAAGTACATGTTCACCGTCCGCGACTCGGTCGAGAACAAGACCGCGGGCGCGGTGTCGCTCTATCCCTACGGCCTCGTCTCCCGCTGGGGTAAGCCGCACACCCAGGGCTACTACGTCCTGCACGAGGGCATGATCGGCTATCTCGGGGACGACGGCCTGCAGGAGATCACCTACGACAAGCTCGCCAAGGACGGCGCCTATGGCGGCGCCAACACCAAGGGGCGCGCCTTCAATAACGTGACCGGCGGCTTCCTCGGGATCACCGACAAGTACTGGGCGGCGGCCGTCATCCCCGAGCAGAACGCGCCCTATACCGGCGCCTTCACAGACCGCACCGATGGCGCCACCAACGTCTATCAGGCGAGCGCCCGTGGCGATGCGGTGAACCTCGCCGCCGGGGCCTCGGCGACGGCCACCCAGCGCCTGTTCGCGGGCGCCAAGGAGGTCAACGTCA
>JAKONI010000310.1 GCA_022702015.1 Beijerinckiaceae bacterium
AAGGTCCAGCCGGTGTCGATGCCCCCGAGCACCAGGGCGACGAGGGTGAACAGCGCCCCCGTCATGAACACGTACCAGCTCGTGAGGTTGAGCTTGGGGAAGGCGAGGTCCTTCGTCCCGATCATCAACGGGATCAGGAAGTTGCCGAAGGTGGTGGGGATCGAGGGGATCAGGAAGAACCACACCATCACGACGCCGTGGATGGTGAAGGCCTTGTTGTAGGTGTCGTTCGTCATGATCGCGCCGTTGGGCACGACCAGGGCCAGCCGCACCACGCCGGCGGCGATGGCCCCGATCACGAAGAAGCCGGTGATCGAGGTGAGGTAGAGGATGGCGATGCGCTTGTGGTCCGTGGCGAGGAACCACGAGCGCAGGGTCGATTCCGCGTGGAGGTAATCCGGCTTGCGCCCGATGGTCGATTCCGGCGAGTGCGGCTCGCGGGTGGCCGTGCCGTCGATGGTGCCCGATGCGCTCATCGCGTCGCCTCCGCGGAATGTCCGGTCGTCGGATAGGTCTTGATGAAGTCGACGAGGAGGTCGATCTCGTCCTCGGGGATGCGCCCGGCGAAACTCGGCATCACCTGCTTGCCGCCCCCGGCGAGCTTGTCGCCGTTGGGGTTGAGGATCTTCTCCCGCAGCCAGGCGGCATCGGCGGTGACGGTGCGCCCGTCCGCCAGGGCGACCTGGCTTCCGTAGAGGCCGGCGAAACCCGGGGCCTTCACCGCCGAGCCGGGCTCGTGGCAGCCGGCGCACGCATACGCCTGGTAGAGGGCGCGGCCGGCGGCGACCTTGCCCTGCTGCGCCCCGGCATGGACCAGCCAGTCCTGGTAGTCCCCGGGGTTCATGAAGCTGACCTTGCCGCCCATCACCGAGTGGTCGGTGCCGCAATATTCGGAGCAGTAGAGGTGGAAGGTCCCGACCTTGTCGGCCTTGAACCACATCTGCGTGTAGCGGTCGGGCAGGGCGTCGATCTGCATCCGCACCGCCGGGATGTAGAGGGCGTGGATCACGTCCTGGCTGATGATCCGCAGCTTGATGGGCTGGCCGATGGGTAGGTGCAGGTCGTTGATCTCGGACTGGCCGGTGGGGTGCTGGAACTTCCACATCCACTGCCGGCCGACCACCTCCACCACCATCGCGTCCGGGGGCGGGTTCTTCGAATCGATGAACAGCCGCGCCCCCCAGGCGAAGAACACCAGGGTGAGCAGGAACGGGATCAGCATCCAGCTGATCTCGATGAGGTTCGAGCGGATGCCCGAGGGGGTGCGGTCGGCCTCCGACCCCTCCCGGTAGCGCAGGGCGAACCACGTGATCGCCAGGAAAACCGGCACGGTGAGGACGAGGGTCAGCACCGTGAAGGCGAGGATCAGCTTGTCGGTCTCGACGGCGGTGGCCGAGGCGGCCACGGGCCAGAGCTGAAGGGCGGCGTGATCGGGGGTCATCGCGCCCCGTCTCCGGCGTCGAGGGAGCGGCCGACGGTGAGTTGCATCGCCCGGTCGAGGGGGATGCGGGCACGGGTCCGCTCGGGGTCGAGGTAGCCGTAGCCGTCGAGCGCCGCCCGGTTGGCCGCCCGCTCGCGGTCCAGGTCGGCGTAGGGGTTGGGCTGAAGGTTCGGGGGCGGGGGCACGAGGGCCTTGGTCTGCTGAGGGGTCAGGGCGGGCAGCGCCTCCCGCTGGCGGGCGGCGAAGGTGGTCATGAACAGCGTCATCCCCGAGATGACGGCGATTGCGGTGAGGCCGAGGCCGCCCATGACGAGGACGGTGTTGCGGACATTCACGTCCTCCGTCTCGTGGCCCTCGCCGGGCGAGTCCCCCTGGCCGCGGCCGCCCGCCGGGCGGGTGTCCTCCCGGCGCGGGACGAGGCCGCTGCGGCGCAGCGCCAGGGCCGCCAGGACGGCGGCGACCATCCCGGCCCGGTTCGGGCGATCCCCTTCCGTCATCGCGTCCCCCTGGAGCGGAGGGGGGCGGCGCGGGGGGCGAGGGCGGGCAGCATCCCGGCGAGGGCCGCCGCGAGGCAGGCGACGGCGACGGCCGCCAAGGCATCGCTCCAGCGTAGGACGAAGCGGTCGCGGAGCGCCGGGGTGACGAGCCAGATCATTTCAAGGGCATGGACCAGGAGCGCCGCCCCGGCCAGCGCCCGCGTCGTCACGCGCCCCGGCCGCAGGGTCTGGAGCCCGGCGAGCACCGCCACGAGGCCACCGGCGATGGAGAGGGCCCGGCCGGTCCAGCCGCCCCGGGCGACGTACCACGCCACCTCCTGCGGCAGGTTGGCGTACCAGACGATCAGCGCCTGGACGAAATGCATGTAGGCCCAGAGCCCGAGGAGCACCACGAGGGGGATGAGCCGCCCCCGTCCCGGCACCACCCGGCCCCGGCCGATGGGCTCGGGCTCCTCCCAGGCCAGGAGGATCGCCGCCGCGAAGGCAAGGCCGCTCCAGGCGGTCATGAGCAGCAGCCCGAGCAGGGCCGAGTCGAGCCGGGGATCGAGGGCGGCCACCACGTCGATGGCGAAGAGGGTGCCGATCACCGCGTGAAGGGCCACCGCCGGCACGGTGCGTCCCTCGCCCGGCTCGTCGTAGGGCCGGGCGAAGCGCAGGCACAGGAAGGTCCAGGCCGCGAGGTAGAGGATGCCCCGGGCCAGGAAGAACGGCGCGGTGAACCACACGGCGGCGAGCGGCGTCTTCGGCGGACCATTCATCCAGGGATAGAGCGTCAGGCTCGCGGCCAGCACGGGCAGGCCGATGAGGCCGGCGGCGGGCATCAGCCCCATCAGCCGACGCAGGGCGGCGAGCATCTCCACCCCGCCGCGCTCCCTGACCTTGCGGCCGAACCGCTCGGCCACCACCGTCACGGGCAGGGCGCCCACGGGCAGCGCCAGCAACACGAGCCACGCGGCGAGGCAGGAGCCAGCGGCGCCGCGCATGCCCCCGGCGAGGATCGTTAGGGCCAAGGCCGCGAGGCCGACGACGCCCAGGAGGAGGGGGCGCCTCATCGGGTCGCCTCCAGGGCCGCCCGGTCGGCCTCGGGCAGGGACGCGACGGGCACGTCCTGGCTCGCCTGCAGGGCGCGGACGTAGGCGATGATCGCCCAGCGGTCGGCCGGGGGGATCATCTGCGCCATGCCGAACATGCTGCGGTAGCCGTTGGAGATGGCGCCGTAGATCTCCGCCGCGCTCTCCTTGCGGACCTTCTCCGAGGCGAGGTTGCCGGCGGGGGCGAGACCCCGCTGGACGATCATGCCGACGCCCAGCCCGTCCTGCCCGTGGCAGGGGACGCAGAACACGGCGTAGCGCTCCCGCCCCTGGTCGAGGAGGGAGGCGGTGACGGTCGCCGGCTGGGGAACCTCCCGGGCGGGATCGTTGCGCGGCACGGTCCCGGCGACGGGATGGCGCATGGTCATGTCCTTGGGGAAGAAGGCGTTCTTGTCCCAGGTCCGGGCCTTGGCCTGCTCGTCCATGTTCGCCTCGCCGCAGGCGGCCAGCGGCAGGAGCATCAGCAGGGGAAGGAGGAAGGCGGGGCGCGGCACGGGGCGGCTCATCGCGGCACCCGCGTCACGGAGAGGGGACGGCCGCCCCCGGCGGGCAGCCCGGCCAAGCGGCGCTCGATCCGGGCGGCCTCGGCCCCGTCATCGACCTCCGCCGCGAGGAAGTAGCGGTCCTGCGTCGCCCGCTCGAAGCCGGGGATGTGGAAGGCCGGGTGGTTGAGGCGCGGCAGCCGGTTGAGCACGAGCAGGGCCCCATGCACGGCCAGGCACCCGCACAGCATCGCGAAGGACACGCTCGGCACCACGAAGGAGGGCCAGGAGAAGCGCGGCCTCCCGCCGATCAGGAACACGTAATCGTAGGCGGTGGCGTAGATGCACATGCCGTAGAAGGCCGCCCCGCCGACCACCGCGCCGCCCAGCGCATAGGGCAGGATCGAGCGCCCTTCGAGGCCGAGCGCCCGGATGGTGCGTGGCATCGGCACGGGCCCGTACCCGTCGAGGCGGATGCGCCCGCGCAGCGACGCCAGGCTCTGGAGTGCGGCGGTGAGCTCGGCCTCGTTCAAGAAGGCGGCGGCGACTCCCCAGAGGGGGGCATCGTGGCGCAGCGCCCCGACCTCCGGGGCCCCCGGGGCGGCGCCCCGCGCGTCCCCGGCGACGAGCTGGCGCGTCTGGGTGATCGACAGGGCCGGGAAGTAGCGGACGAACAGCAGCACGAGGCACAGGAACAGGCCCAGCGACCCGGCGAAGGTGGCGATGCCCCAGATGTCCTCGCCGTAGGGCAGGCGGGAGGAGGGCAGGAAATCCTGGGTCAGGGTGACGACGAGGATCATCACGTGGTCGGCATAGGCCCCGATGGCCACGAGGACGCCGACGGCGGCGATCACCAGGGGCGAGCGCCGCGCCCGCGCCGACCAGAGGAGCTGCGGCGGCAGCACGAGGCCGACCACGGCCGTCCAGAAGGCGGGGGCGTGCTCCCCCGTCATCCGCCGCACCAGCACCCCCCGCCCGGCGGCGTCGCCCGCGAGGAACGTGTCGAACGTCTCGGCGGCGTAGCAGTAGGCGCTGGCGCAGCCGAGGCAGAGGATCAGGCGGGCCAGGGCGTCGAGGTGCCGGTCGGTGACGAGGGCGTCGAGGCCGTAGACGACGCGCACCATCACCACGAGGGCCGCCGTGACGCCGACGCCCGAGAGCACCGCGTGGATCAGGAAGCTCACCGGCATCAGGGTGCCGTGCCAACCCGGCATCACCGAGCCCGCCAGCATCACCGAGGCGCCGGTCTGCACCGAGACGACGAGGAGCACCCCGAGCAGGGCGACGATCCGGTAGGCCTGCCCCCAGATCTGCCAGTGGGCGGCCGAGCCCCGCCAGCCGGAGGCGAGGATCCCGTAGGCCTGCGCTTTGAACAGGGCGATCCGCCGCGTCGGGGCCACCGCCTCGATCTGCCGGGTGGCGTCCGCGTGGGCGCGGTCGCGCAGGGCGGCGATGTCGGGCAGGAGGCCGATGTACCAGAGGCTCACGGCCAGGACGAGGAAGGACACGATGTCGATCGCGTCCCACAGGAGCGGCGAGCGGAACTGCGGCCAGAGGTTGTAGGTGTTGGGGTAGGGGAGGTTCCAGAAGAAGAACCACGGCCGCCCGAGGTGGATGATCGGGTAGAGGCCGGCCGCCGCCGTGGCGAGGAGGGCCACCGTCTCGGCGATGCGGTTCACCGCCCCCCGCCACTCGGCGCCGAGCAGCAGCAGCACGCCCGAGACGAGCAGGCTGCCGCAGGCGACCCCGATCCACCAATCGTAGCTGGCGATGTCCAGCGCCCAGACGACGGCGTTGTTGTTGTTCCAGATCCCGACGCCCTCGTAGAGAAGGTAGCCGAGGGTGAAGGCGAACAGGCCGAGCAGGGCGAGGGCCCCGGCGAAGGCGATCCACCAGCGCCGGCCCGAGGGATGGGCGAGGGGTATAGCCTCCACGCGCCCGCCGATGGACCCGAGGGTCTCCCCGGGTCGGATCGCCGGGACGGCGTCGGGGCTGCCGGCCATGCTCATGCCTTCCGACCCTGGGGGGCGAGGCCCGCGAGGTAGGTGGTGCGCGGCTTCGTGTTGAGGTGGCCGAGCAGCGCGTAGTTGCGTGGGTCGCGCTTGGCCGCCGAGACCCGGCTTTCCGGGTCGGCGACGTTGCCGAAGGTGATCGCCCGGGTGGGGCATGCCCCCTGGCAGGCGGTCTCGACGGTCCCGTCGGGGATCGGCGCGTGGGCGTCCTTGGCCGAGGCGATCCGGGCGTCGGCGATGCGCTGGATACAGTAGGTGCACTTCTCCATCACGCCCCGGGCGCGGACCGTCACCTCCGGGTTGCGCTGCTGCTGCGTCACCGGGGGCATCCCGCCGGAATAGTCGAGGTAGTTGAAGCGCCGGACCTTGTACGGGCAGTAGCTCTGGCAGGTGCGGGTCCCGACGCAGCGGTTGTAGACCTGGAGGTTCAGGCCCTCGCTGTCGTGCAGGGTCGCCTCCACCGGGCAGCCGACCTCGCAGGGGGCGGACTCGCAGTGCATGCACGGCACCGGCTGGAAGTGGGTCGCGGGCGCATCGAGGTCGCCCTCGTAGTAGCGGTCGATGCGGATCCAGCCGAGCCAGCGCCCCAACGCCACCTCCTCACGGCCGACCACGGGGATGTTGTTCTCCGCCTGGCAGGCGGTGACGCAGGCGTTGCAGCCGGTGCAGGCGTCGAGGTCGATCGCCATGCCCCATTGCGCCGCCACCCAGCGGTCCTGGGATTCCGGCGGCGGATAGAAGGACGGCGGCGGGCCGGGCTTGTCCCCCACGGGGGCGCCGCCGGGGACCTGCGTGCGGAGGATGGCGCGGCCTTCCTCGTCGTCGGGGAGGGTACCGAGGTGCTGCGTCGTGGCCGGCATCCGGCTCTGGCCGGTGCGGACGAGGCGCGCGCCCTGGAGCCGCCACGGGGTCGCCACCGGGCGCAGGTCCCCGGCATCGTAGCCCAGGCCGCGGGAGAGGTGATCGGGCACGTCGCGGCCGTAGCCGAGGCCGAGGGTCACGGTGTCGGCGGCCTGGCCGGGGAGGATCCAGGCCGGGCCGGTGACGGAGCGGCCCTCCGCCTCGATCCGCACGAGATCGCCGTTGACCAGCCCCTCGCGGGCGGCGAGCGCCGGGCTCACGGCGATGACGTTCTCCCACACCACCTTGGTGAGGGGCTTCGGCAGTTCCTGGAGCCACGCGAGGTCGGCATGGGTGCCGTCGTAGAGGGTCCCGTCCGGGCGGAAGACGACCTCGACGGACGATCCCTCGCCGTCGCGCGGCGGGGTCGGCGCCGCAGCCGTCCCGGCCCCTCCCGCCGGGGGGGAGGGGAGCACGGTCACCGCCTCCATCGCCGCCGCGCCGCCGGGGAAGAACCCCATCCGCAGCGCCTCATCGAACCGGGCCTCGAAGGCCTTCTCGTCCTCGCCGTCCCGCCGCCAATGGCGCTTCACCAGGGCGAGGGAATCCATGCCCTCGTCCGTGCCGCCGAGCGAGGCCAGCACCTCCTGCACGGTGTGGCCGTTGTAGAAGGGCGAGACCGTGGGCTGGATCAGCCCCGCCGTCCCGTCGAGGGCGCGCACGTCGCCCCACGACTCGAGGGGGTGGGCCAGCGGCAGATGCCAGTCCGCGTGGGCGCCCGTCTCGTCGTAGTAGAGCCCCGCATGGATCTTGAGGGGCACGCGCTCCATCCGGGCAGCGAAATCGAGGGCGCCGGGGGCCTCGTAGACCGGGTTGGCGCCGAGCACGATCAGCGCCTGGACCTCGCCCCGCTCCATCGCGACGGCGAGGTCGGAGAGGGATCCCGCCCCGGCTTCCGCGACGGGCGCGTGATAGCCCAGGGTCGTGCCGGCATTGCCGAGCTGCCCGTTGAGGCGGTGGACGAGGGCGTGCAGGTCGGGGCTCGCGGTGAGGCCCGCCGTCACGATGCCGCCGCCCCGGGCTCCGGCCAAGGCCGCCGAGGCCCGTCGGGTCCAGCGGGCGACGGGGTCGTCGCCCTCCGGGGCCGCCCCGCCGGCGGCCGCCGTCAGCAGCGCCCGGCCCACCGCATCGAGGCGGTCGCCGGAGGCCGGCACGGCGTCGTCGGCCTTGGCGCTCGTCAGGCTGGGCGTCGGCGCGGCGGAGAACAGGGGCAGGAGCCGCCCCTCCGCGAGGGCCGCCCGGCGGGCGTCGATCCAGCGCCGCGACAGGCCGACCTGTCCGGGGCCGAGATCGAGGAAATCCCCGTCGAGGGCGACGATGACCCGCGCCTTGCCGAAATCCGGCAGGGTCTCCAGCGGGCGCCCGAAGGCCCGGCGGGCGCCCTCCAGGGCCCCGTCCCGGGCCGAACCGGAGAACCACCAGGCGTCGGGATAGGCGGCGCGCCAGCGGGCGATCTCCGCCGCGATCGTCGGCGAGGTGATCGGGCCGGTGAGCAGAGCGACGCCCTTGCCCCCCGATTGCCGCCACTCCGCCATTTGCGGCAGCATCGCCCCGTTGAAGGCGGCCCAGGAGGCGGGCCGCCCGAGGTGCTGCACCGCCTGGCTGCGGAACGGGTCGTAGAGGCCGAGCACCGAGGCCTGGGCGAGGATGTCCGTGCCGCCCCGGCTCCAGGGATGGTCGGGGTTGCCCTCGACCTTCACCGGTCGCCCGTTGCGGGTGGTGACGAGGATGCCGTTGCCGTAGCCGTCGAACACGGCGTTCGAGGCGTAGGAGAGCGCGACCCCCGGCAGCACCCGCTCCGGCTGGTTGACGTAGGGCACCTCGTAGTCGCGCCCGTCCCGGCCGCAGGCGGTCAGCCCGCCCAGGGCGAAGGAGGCGGCCATGAGCTTGAGGAAGCCCCGCCGGTCGGGGGCGGCGGCGAGCCGCGAGGCGGCGGGGAACTCCGAGGCGAGGTAGTCGCGGAATTCGGGGGAATCGGCCACGGCGTCGAGGCTGCGCCAGAAGCGCGGCCCGTCGGCGCCCCGGAGGCGGTCGCGCAGGGCGTCGAGGTCGGGTGGTCCGCTCATCGGTGGCAGATCCCGCATTCGGTGAGGCGCTCGCCGCCCCGGACGTGATAGCGCTCGGCGAGTTTCGGCCCGAGGCTCGCTTGGTCGGCGGGGGGCTTCCACTCCATGTTCCACACTTCCGCCGGGGTGCGGAGGTTCTTCTCGGGCGCCCGGTGGCAATCGAGGCAGAACTGCATCTCGAAGGCGTTGGCCCGGTAAGTCATCTGCATCGAGGTCACGTCCCCGTGGCAGCTCGAACAGCCGACGCCCTTGGTCACGTGGACCGAGTGATTGAAGTAGACGTAGCCCGGAAGCTTGTTCAGCCGGTTCCAGACCAGGGGCTTGTCCTGCGCGTAGCTGTCGCGCACCGGCTTGAGCATGTCGGACCCGGTCCAGATCTGGGAATGGCAGGTCATGCAGGTATGGGTCGGCGGGATGCCCGCGCTCGCCTCCTTCTCGACCCCGGTGTGGCAGTAGCGGCAGTCGATCCCGAGTTCGCCGGAATGATGCTTGTGGCTGAACGGGAGCGGTTGGCTCGGGGCGACGCCCACCCCCGTCACGTAGTTCGACCGCACGATCCCCGCCCCCAGCACCGGCAGGGCCACGAGGCAGGCGACCAGGGTCATCAGCACCAGGCGATAGATCGCGTCGGCGCCGGGAGTGAAAAGCTGAGCCGTCGCAAGGCCCGGCGGCCGGTCGTCGGCGGTCCCGTTGTCCACGCATCCTCCGAGAGCCGATGGCGGCTGAGCTTGCAGTGCGACGAAGGTAGAGCCGTTCCAAGGACGGGCCACCCCCATCCCTGCGACCAATCGGGGCGGCACCCCTGGCGTTCCCCGCAGGCCTGGCGGGCGGGGAGGGTGCGGGCGGGGGCGGCGAAAACGGTGTAGAACGCGCTCCGTCCCCTCCGCGATGGGCCCGATGGAAACCGATCCCCTCGTCCTGACATGGCGCAAGGCCCGGCGGCTGCACGCATTTGCGACGGCGCTGGCCGTCGGCGTCGGCGCGCCGCTCTGCGCCCTCGCCCTCCTGTGCCTGCGGGACCTGATCGTCGTGATGCCCCGGGACGAGGCGGCGAGCGTCCCCTTCCTGCGTCTGACGGTCGCCCTGCCCGAGGGCGAGCGGGTGCTGACACCGGGCATCCCGTTGCCCCCCGTCATGCTCGAACTCGCCGGCTTCCTCGGGGTCGCCGCCTGCGCCCTGGCCCTGGCCGCCGTCGGCTGGCTCGTGGCCGCCCTGTGCTTCCGCGCCCAGAACCGGGCGGCCGACGCGGTGCGCGAGCGGGTGATCGGCGCGATCCTCGTCGCCCCGGCGAGCGGCCGGGACGAGGTGCGCGGCCTCGCCCGCCTCGTGGGGGAAGTCCTGGGCCGGGCCGAGCGCCTGCTTTCGGCGGGCGTCGTCGTCCCGGCGATGACGCTGACCGCCATCCTGCTGGCGCTGGCCTTCGCCGGGCTCGCCGCCCCGCGCCTCGTCCCCACCGCCGCGTTGGGTCTGGCGGCCACCGGGCTCGCCGACCTGCTGATCCTCCGGCGCAGCCGCGCCCGGCACGAGCTGCGCCAGCGGACCGGGGCGCGGATCGAGGCGGGCCTGACCGATCTGGTCCGCCGCCTGCCGGCGGTGCGCAACCACGGGGCCGCGCCCCTCGAAATCGCGCGGATCGGCGCCAAGGTCGCGGCCAACCGCGCCAAGATCGCCAGGGCCGAAGCCCGCCTCGCCTATGCCCGCGCCCCCGCCCTGGCGCTGGCCGCGATCCTGCCCGCCATCGCCATCGGCACCGCCCTGTGGCGGTCCACCGGACCGGGCCACGCAAACGCGCCGCAGGTCGAGCCGGCGGAGCTCGCCGCCGCCGTCGGGGCCTTCGGAATCGCCGCCTGGCTCATCGGGGCCACCGTCCGGCTCTGGCTCGCCCGGGAGGCCCTGCGGCCCCGGATGCGGGACCTCGCCCGCACCGTCGCCGCCCTCGAAGGGCGCGGCCCCCTGCGCGCCGGCCCGGCGGCGCCCCGGGCCCTGCGCCCGCTGCCGCGCGGGGGCGTGCTCGAAGCGCGCGACGTCGGCGCCTTCGACCCGACCACCGGCGAACGGCTGGCCGGGGTCGATGTCGCCGTGCGGATGCCCGCCCACGTGGCGATCACCGGAGGACGCGGCAGCGGCGCCCGGGTGCTCGCGGCGGTCTTGGCCGGGCAGGTGGAGCCCACGGCGGGGTCCGTGACCTATGACGGCGAGGCGCTGGCCTCCCTCGATCCGGCCCAGCGCGCCCACCGGATCGCCTTCGCCGGAGGCGAGGCGGTCCTCGTAGAGGGGAGCCTGCGCCAGAACCTGCGCTACGGCACGACGCCCGCCGAAGCCCCCGACGACATCGCCCTCGTCGGCCTGTGCCGCCTCACCGGCCTCGACGGGTTCGTCTATGCCCGGGGCCTGGAGGCGCGCCTCGATCCCCGGGCCGACACGGACCTCGCCGCCGCCCTCGTCGCCGCCCGCCGGGGGATGCAGGCGGCGCTCCAGGCGGAGGGGGCGGGGCGCCTCGTGGAGCCCTTCGACCCGGACCTCTACAATCATCAGGCGAGCGTGGGGGAGAACATCCTGTTCGGCACGCCGGTCGGGGGCGCCTTCGCCCCGGCGCGGCTGGCCCGCCACCCCTACCTGCGCGCCGTGCTGGAGGCGGAGGACCTCGTCCGCCCGCTGACCGAGATCGGCCTCGCGGTGGCCCGGATGACCGTCGAGATCTTCTCGGAACTGCCCAACGACCATCCGCTGTTCGATGCCTACTCGCTGTTTCCCGCCGCCGAGCGGGGCTACTTCGAGGATCTCGTGGTGCGCCTCCCCGCCGCCGGGGGGCTGCGCCGGGGGCCCGCCGGCCAGCGGGACCGGACCCGGCTGATCGGCCTCGCGCTCCGCTACAGCGAGACCCGCCACCGCTTCGGCCTGATCGACGCGCCCTTCGAGGAGCGGCTGCTCCAGACCCGGCGCTCCTTCGCGCGGATGCTGCCCTCGCACCTCGCCGGGGCGGTCGAGTTCCACGACCCGGCCCGGATCAACCCCGCCGCGAGCCTGGAGGAGAACCTCCTGTTCGGCCGGGTCAGCCTCGGGGAGGCCAACGCCGAGCCCCGGGTGCGGGCGCTGCTGCGCCGCTTCCTCGCGGACGAGGGGCTGGAGGCGGCGGTCTACCGGCTGGGCCTCGACAGCGACGTCGACCCGACCGGGGGCGGGGCCCTCTCCGAGGGGGCGATCTCCCCCCGCGAGCGTATCGCCATCGAACTCATCCGCTGTCTGGCCCGTGGGCCCGACATCCTGGTGATGGCGGTGCTGGAGGCTCGCCAGCCGGAGGGGTTCGACGCGCGGCTCGCCGACCTGCGCCGGGCGCTCGCCGGGCGCGGGCTGATCGTCTGCCTGCACGGCGGCACGGTTCCCGAGACCCTCGACCCGTTCGATGCGGTCATCGCCGTCGAGAACAGCGGCATCGTTCCGGCGCCGCAGGCCGAGCCGGTCCTCGAGCCCGCCTGACCAGCCTCACCGCCGCCGCAAAGGCGGGACAGGATCCCTGGACCGGGGTGGAGCCGCCCCGGGACCTTGCTCGCCGAGACCGTTGCCTTAACAGTCGCTTAAGCATGATGCGGCACCCGTCGGGTCGCACCCTGCCCCTAGGACGTCCCCCCGGTCCATGCCCCTTCGGAGATCGTCCGCCGCCGGCCTCGCCCTCCTCGCCCTCGGCGGCACCGCCTGGGCGGGGGACAAGGCCACGGCGCCGATCCCCGCCGCGACCCTGGCGATCATGGCCTCCAAGGGCACCTCGGCCGCCGCGCCGGTGGTGTTCCGGGCCTACAAGCGTGAATCGGAACTGGAGGTCTGGAAGCGCGGCCCCCGGGGCTACGTCTTCATCAAGAGCTTCCCGATCTGCCGCTGGTCCGGCCAGCTCGGCCCCAAGCACCGCAACGGCGACCGTCAGGTGCCGGAGGGGTTCTACGCGGTCTCGCGCCGCCAGATGAACCCGAACTCGCACTACCACCTGTCCTTCGATGTCGGGTACCCGAACGCCTACGACCGGGCGCATGGCAGCAGCGGCTCGGCGATCATGGTGCACGGCATCTGCTCGTCGATGGGGTGCTTCGCGATGACGAACGGCACGGTCGAGGAGATCTACGCCATCGCCCGCGACGCCCTGGCGGGGGGGCAGGCGGCGTTCCAGTTCCAGGCCTACCCCTTCCGGATGACCGCCGAGAACCTCGCCCGGCACCGGGCCGACCCGAACTTCGCCTTCTGGCAGAACCTCAAGGAGGGATCCGACCGGTTCGAGGCGACGGGGGAGGAGCCCCAGGTCTCCGTGGCGGCGGGCCGCTACGCCTTCGCCCCCTCCAGGGATCCGCAGCGGGAGGCCGCCTACGTCACGCACCACGCCATCGAGGAGGCGCGGATCGCGACGCTGGCCGCCGAGGCCCCGGCCATCCGCACCACCTACTCGGACGGCGGCCAGAACGCTTTCTGGGCCGCCTACGTCTCGCGGGGGGGCGAGGTCGGCGACATCAGCCGCCCGGAGGCGCTGGCCTATGCCGGGCAGGATGTCGTCATGGTCCCCGCCCGCCGCCGGCAAGCCCCCGTCCCGGAGGAGGTCTGGGTCGGCTGGCTCAACTCCCGGTCGATCCCCCTGCCGGTCCAGGTGGCGGGTTTCGTCCCGGCCTACGAGCGCCCCCGCGACGGTTTCGCCCGCCTCGCCGAGCCGCTGGCACGCCGCTATGCCGACAGCCTGCCGCGCCTCCTGGCGAGCGGGTTCGAGCCTGGACCGGGGGCGCGGTAAGCCGGCACGCCCGCATGGACTCGTCCTGGACGGGCCCGAAGGGCGATAAAATCGTTCTCCGGCAAACTGTTGCAGCCCGGCGTCGACGGCATGGGCGCCCTGTAGAGGGCGCGTGAGCAAGTCCGGCCGTGTGTGTGGCCCCGCACATCGCGGGCAGGCGGGCCTCCCCAATTCATTGTTCAACAGGGACGAAACGGTACTCCTGGTTCATTCGTCCGCAGTTTTCGCCCACTTTCTCTGGAACGACGACGGGTGGCCCGGTCTTAAGCGGTCGGGTGTCCGTCCGAAGCC
>JAKONI010000316.1 GCA_022702015.1 Beijerinckiaceae bacterium
TTCATGACCTTCAACTTCGCCATGCAGGCGATCGACCAGATCATCAACTCGGCGGCCAAGACCCTCTACATGTCCGGCGGCCAGCTCGGCTGCCCCATCGTGTTCCGGGGGCCAAACGGCGCGGCGGCCCGCGTCGCCGCCCAGCACAGCCACGATTACGCCGCGTGGTACTCGAACGTCCCGGGCCTCAAGGTCATCGCCCCCTACACCGCCGCCGACGCCAAGGGCCTGCTCAAGGCGGCGATCCGCGACCCGAACCCGGTGATCTTCCTCGAGAACGAGATCCTCTACGGGCAGTCCTTCCCGGTGCCGAAGCTGGACGACTTCCAGTTGCCCATCGGCAAGGCGCGGATCCACCGTCCCGGCAAGGACGTGACCCTCGTCTCCTTCTCCATCGGCATGACCTACGCCCTCAAGGCGGCGCAGGCGCTGGCCGAGGAAGGTATCGAGGCCGAGGTGATCGACCTGCGCACCATCCGCCCGATGGACAGCGCCACCATCGTCGAGTCGGTGAAGAAGACCGGCCGCTGCGTGACCATCGAGGAGGGCTTCCCGCAATCGGGCGTGGGCGCCGAAATCGCCGCGCGGCTGATGGTCGACGCCTTCGACTTCCTGGACGCCCCGGTCCTGCGGGTAACGGGCAAGGACGTGCCGATGCCCTACGCCGCCAACCTGGAAAAGCTCGCCCTGCCGAACGTCGCCGAGGTGATCGCGGCGGCCAAGGCGGTTTGCTACCGGTGAAGGGGGCGATGGGGCCGGGCGATCCCCGGGTCCATCGGTCCCACCTCGGTCCTCATCGTGAGGGGCCGTCGCCCCGCGGCGGCCGCGAAGGTGGGCACCCGTCGCCGCCGCGAGTTTGGGAGGCCTTCCTCGAGGTGGCTTTCGCCGCACCTCGGGATGAGGTCGAGACGAGGAAGCCCGGACGCCGAGCCGCCGTCACCATGAGGAAACGAGTTCAACCCGCCCCATGAGCAAGGATTTCGCCGAACTCGCCGCGCCGCCCGATGCCCTCGAACACGGGGGTATCGAGGTGCTGCGCGCGGCGGTGGTGGACGGCGCGGTGAGCGTCGCGCTGCGCCGGTCCTTCGACGACCCGGCGACCTGGGGCCGGCTGCTGGTGGACCTCGCCCGCCAGGCGGCCCGCGCCTACGCCGTGGACACCGACCTGTCGGAGGAGGAGGCCTTCGAGCGCATCCGGGCCGCGATCGAGGCGGAATGCCTCGATCCGGGCGCCTTCAACTGACGGCGGCCCGCATGGCCCAGGCCGCGCCGCGCCCCGTCACCTACGCCGACCTCGAACGGGCGCCGCCGCACCTCGTCGCCGAGATCGTGGATGGGGTACTGGAGACGCATCCGCGTCCGAGGCCTCGCCATGCTTCGACGTCGCTCAAGCTCGGGGGGGAATTGGATTTCCCCTATGGCCGGGGCCGTGGCGGTCCTGGCGGCTGGGTGTTCATGGCCGAGCCGGAACTGCATCTGGGCCGCGACGTGGTGGTGCCTGACCTCGCCGGGTGGCGGCGCGAGCGGATGCCGGTGGAACCGGACACGGCGTTCATCGAAAGCCCGCCCGATTGGGTCTGCGAGATCCTCTCCCCCTCGACCCGTCGCCTCGATCTCGGGCCCAAGCGCCGGATCTATGCCGGGGCCGGGGTGCCGTTTCTCTGGTTCCTCGATCCCGACGCGCGCGCCCTCGACGCCTTCGCGCTGACCGGCGGCCAATGGCTGCCGCCCGGCACCGCCATCGGCGGCGAGGAGGTGTCGCTGGCCCCCTTCGACGCCATCCGCTTCCCCCTCGACGACCTGTTCCCCTTCGCCGATCCGGCCGCTTCGGCCCCGCCCGAGACCTGACCCCATGCCGATCAACGTCCTGATGCCCGCCCTGTCGCCGACGATGGAGAAGGGCAACCTCGCCAAGTGGCTGAAGAAGGAGGGCGACGCCGTGAAGTCCGGCGACGTGCTTGCCGAGATCGAGACCGACAAGGCCACGATGGAGGTCGAGGCGGTGGACGAGGGCGTGCTGGCCAAGATCGTCGTACCCGAGGGCACCGCCGACGTGCCGGTGAACGACCTCATCGCCCTGATCGCCGGGGAGGGGGAGGATCCGGGCACCATCCAGGCCCCCGCCGCCGCCGGCGCCAAGAGCCCCGAGGCGCCGAAGGAAGGGCCCAAGGACGCTCCGAAGGAGCCGCCGAAGGCCGAAACGGTCCGGGCGGACGGCGACGCCCAGATGTCCTATGCCCGCTCCAACGAGGCCCCGGACGCCGCCAAGGCGGTGAATCCCGCCGCCGGCCAGCCCTCGGCGCCCCCGGCCTCCGGCGGGGAGGGGGGCCGGGTGTTCTCCTCGCCGCTTGCCCGCCGGCTCGCCAAGATGGAGGGGATCGACCTCTCCGCGATCCAGGGATCGGGGCCGCACGGCCGGGTGATCGCCCGGGACGTGACGGAGGCGAAGGCCCACGGCGGGGCGAAGGCTCCGGCCGCTCCGGCGCAGCAGGCTCCCGCCGCCGAGGCCGCACCGGCGCCGAAGGCAGCGCCCCCCGCCGCCGCCGCAGCGCCTGCGCAGGGTATGACCACCGAGCAGGTCAAGGCGATGTTCGAGCCGGGCTCCTACGAGGAGATCACCCTCGACGGGATGCGCAAGACCATCGCCAAGCGGCTGGTCGAGTCGAAGCAGACGGTCCCGCACTTCTACCTCGCCCTCGATGTCGAGCTCGACGCGCTGCTCGCCCTGCGGGAGCAGGTCAATGCCGGCGCGGGCAAGGACAAGGACGGCAAGCCCGCCTTCAAGCTGTCGGTGAACGACTTCGTCATCAAGGCCTTGGCGCTCGCCCTCCAGCGGGTGCCGAACGCCAACGCCGTCTGGGCCGGGGACCGGGTGCTGAAGTTCAAGCATTCGGATGTCGGCGTCGCGGTGGCGATCGAGGGCGGGCTGTTCACCCCCGTCATCCGCAAGGCCGAGCAGAAGACACTCTCCACCATCTCCGCCGAGATGAAGGACCTCGCCGGCCGGGCCCGGTCCCGCAAGCTGAAGCCGGAGGAGTATTCGGGCGGGTCCACCGCCGTGTCGAACCTCGGCATGTTCGGGATCAAGAACTTCCAGGCGGTGATCAACCCGCCCCACGGGACGATCCTGGCGGTGGGCGCGGGCGAGGCCCGCATCGTCGCCAAGGGCGGCCAGCCGGCGGTGGTCCAGGCGATGACCGTGACCCTGTCGGTCGATCACCGGGTGGTGGACGGGGCGCTGGGGGCGGAGCTGCTCCAGGCGTTCAAGGGGCTGATCGAGAACCCCATGGGGATGCTGGTGTGAGGCGAGATCCCTCCCCCTCGCGGGGAGGGATGGCCTCCCTGGCAACCTCGCTTCCCCTGGAACCACCCCCCATCCCCAAACCCGCCCCGCAAGGCGCGCGGGAGTAGGAGGCACCCATGCCCGACACCTACGACGTCCTCATCATCGGTGCCGGGCCCGGCGGCTACGTCACCGCCATCCGCGCCGCGCAGCTCGGCTTCAAGACCGCCGTGGTGGATCGCGAGCATCTCGGCGGCATCTGCCTGAACTGGGGCTGCATCCCCACCAAGGCGCTTCTGCGCTCGGCGGAAATCTTCCACTACTTCCAGCACCCGGGCGATTACGGCCTCACCGCCGAGAAGGTCGGGTTCGACGTGGGCGCCATCGTCAAACGCTCCCGGGGGGTGTCCGGCCGGCTCAACGGCGGCGTCGGGATGCTGCTGAAGAAGAACAAGGTCGATGTGATCTGGGGCGAGGCCAAGGTGGACTCGGTCGCCCATGGCGACCAGCCCGGACAGGTGACGGTCACGGGGACGACGCGCGCCGAGGCGCCGAAGGGCGCCAAGGGTACCGGCACCTATCAGGCCAAGCACATCATCGTCGCCACCGGCGCCCGGCCCCGGGCGCTGCCCGGCATCGAGCCCGACAAGACGCAGATCTGGACCTACTACGAGGCCATGGTCCCGCAGACGATGCCCCAGAGCCTGCTGGTGATGGGCTCGGGCGCCATCGGCATCGAGTTCGCCTCGTTCTACCGGACGATGGGCGCCGAGGTGACGGTGGTGGAGGTGCTGCCGCAGATCCTTCCCGTGGAGGATGCCGAGATCGCCGGGCTCGCCCGCAAGCGGTTCGAGAAGCAGGGCATCAAGATCCTCACCGGCGCCAAGGTGACGAAGGTCGAGAAAGGCGCCGACTCCATCACCGCCACCATCGAGGGCGGCGACGGGAAGAGCCAGCGGATCACGGCCGAGAAGCTGATCTCGGCGGTGGGCGTGGTCGGCAACATCGAGAATCTCGGGCTCGAGAAGCTCGGGGTGAAGACCGACCGGGGGTGCGTCGTCACCGACGGCCTGGGGCGGACCAACGTGCCGGGCCTCTACGCCATCGGCGACGTCGCCGGCCCCCCGATGCTGGCCCACAAGGCCGAGCACGAGGGTGTCATCTGCATCGAGACGATCAAGGGCCTGCACACCCACCCGATGGACAAGGGCAAGATCCCCGGCTGCACCTATTGCCAGCCGCAGATCGCCAGCGTCGGGCTCACCGAAGCCAAGGCCAAGGAGCAGGGCTTCGCCGTGAAGGTCGGCCGGTTCCCCTTCGCCGGAAACGGCAAGGCCATCGCGCTGGGCGAGCCGGACGGGCTCATCAAGACCGTGTTCGACGCCAAGACCGGCCAGTTGCTGGGCGCCCACATGGTCGGCGCCGAGGTAACGGAGCTGATTCAGGGCTACGTCGTCGCCATGAACCTCGAGAGCACCGAGGAGGAGCTGATGCACACGGTGTTCCCGCACCCGACGCTCAGCGAGATGATGCACGAGAGCGTGCTCGACGCCTACGGCAAGGTGATCCACACCTAGTGCATTGATCCAGACGGAGGCGTCAGCCGAGTCTGGGAAAAATTGATGCAAAAGCAAAGGGCTAGGGCAGAGTCGCATGAACAGAGTGAGTGCGTCACTGCACTAGCGCTCAGACGCGCTCACACGAATGAGCACTAGATCGTTGTTTGTGCATCGATTTTGGAGCATCGGCTGACGCTCCCGCCTGGATCGATGCACGAGACCCAGGATCGGGCGGCCTTCATTCGACAAATCCACAGGTTGCTTCAAGTATTCGGTCGCAACCTGCGGGTGTTTTTCGTCCGCATAAGCTCGGCATGCGCCAGCTTGTCGCCCCTCGTCCTTCCCGTTCATCGTCCGTCGCCGCTCGAATGCGGCGAAAGGGGACAGAAATGAGCGGTCGAGTGATCGTGGCAGCCTTCGTTGCTATGAGCGTGAGTGGGTGTGGGTCGATCATCCGCGGGACATCGGAACCGGTGGCTTTCGTCTCGGATCCACCCGGCGCCCGGGTGACGACGGACAAGGGTTACGCCTGCCCGGTTACGCCCTGTACCCTCCAGGTGGAGCGCAGCGACGAGTTCGTCGCGACCTTTGAGAAGGACGGCTACCGCCCGGAGATCGTCCCGGTGAAAACCCAGATCGTCGGCAAGGGGGGCGCGGCCTTCGCCGGAAACGTCATCGCGGGCGGGGTCATCGGCATGGGTGTCGATGCCGCGACGGGGGCGGCCCTCGACCACGCCCCGAATCCCGTCAGCGTCACGCTGGTCCCCGATCAGCCGGCCACGCCGCAGCGTCATCGCCGAAGCCGGAAGCGGTCGGTCCCCGAGACCTGAGACCGTTCGACCGGGTGAAGCCCTGGAGCGTTTTCCGCCGGGGTGGATGCCGGTTCGGCGGAGGAAAATGCGGCGGACGCAATGGATTGAAGCGTTTTCCGTGATCCAAGTATCGCAGGGAAGGCTCTAGTGCATCGATCCAGACGGATGCGTCAGCCGTGCCTCGAAAATTGATGCAAAAGCAAAGGGCTAGGGCAGAGGCACATGAACGGAGTGAGTGCGTCACTGCACTAGTGCTCATCCGCGTGAACGAAGTGAGGGCGTCAGAGCACTAGGCGTCCCGGTGATCCACGTAGTTGGCGGCGATCGGCCCCTTCTTGCCGCGGATGTGCTCCCGGAGCAGGGCGCCGAGGGCACCGCCGTCGCGGGCGCGCAGGAGCACGATCATCTGCTCGTGCTCCGACATGGCCCGGTGCCACTGGTCCTGGGTCTGGTGGGCCCGGTAGCGGGACCGCTGCACCCGGCCCGACAGGCTCTGGTAGATGTTGGAGAGGGTGGCGTTGCGGGCCGCCGCCATGATCGCCTCGTGGACGAGACGGTTGTGGCGGAAATATCCGACCTCGTCCCCCGCCTGGAAGCCCGCCAGCATCGCATCGTGGTCGACCTGGATGGCGTCGATCTCCGCGTCGGTGATCGTCCGGCAGGCGAGGTCCCCGGCGGTCGCCTCGAGGCCGGCGATCACCTCGATCACGTCCTCCAGCTCCGCCTCCGAGATGCTCGCCACCCGCGCCCCCCGGTTGGGCAGCAATTCGAGCAGCCCCTCGGTGGCCAGGATCTTGATCGCCTCGCGCAGGGGGGTGCGCGAGATGCCGAACCGCTCGGTCAGCTCGCCCTCGTTGATCCGTTCCTTCGGCTCCATCTCGCCGGACTGGATCAACTCGCGCATGCGGTCGGCCACCTCGTCGTGGAGGTAGCGGCGGCTGATGCCGAACCCCGCTTCAATTTTGTTCATGCGTCCACACGGTCGCGTGCCGCCGGGGATGACCGTCTCCCCGGTGCAACTGGTTGTAAGTGGGCGCCAATTCAGTGTCGAGGCGTCAAAGCCCGGTCGATCACACGAATCACATGCTCCGCGCCGCGCCCGAGTCCATCGTGGATCTGGTGCCGGCAGCTCGTGCCGTCCGCCACCACGAGGTCCTCCGGGCCCGCCTTGCGCAGGGCCGGGAACAGGGACAGTTCCGCCATGGCGAAAGACACATCCACCGTCTCGGCCCCGTAGCCGAAGGCCCCGGCCATGCCGCAGCAGCTCGACTCGATCGGCCTGACGTCGAGCCCCGGGACGGCGCGCAGCACCGTCTCCACCGCCCCCATGACGCCGAAGGATTTCTGGTGACAATGGCCGTGGAGATGCGCCGTCCGGCCACCTTGGTGGGACAGGGGCAGGTCGATTCGGCCCGCTTGCATGTCGCTGGCCAGCAGTTCCTCGATCAGCACCGCCTGCTTGGCCAGCGTCGCCGCCTCGTCACCGGGTAGCAGCGCCAGGAACTCGTCGCGGAAGGTGAGCAGGCAGGAGGGTTCGAGCCCGACGATCCGCGCCCCCGCCCGGGCATAGGGCAGCAGGGCATCGAGCGTCCGCCGGGCCTCGGCCCGCGCCCGGTCGGTCTGGCCGGAGGCGAGCCAGGTCCGGCCGCAGCAGAGTGGCCGTCGTCCCTTGGCCGGGAAGACCCGGTGCAGCCGGTAGCCGGCGGCGGCGAGCACCCGCTCCGCCGCCTCCAGATTCTCCCGCTCGAAGGCGCGGTTGAACGTGTCGCCGAACAGCACGATGTCGCGGAAGTCGCCGATCACGTCGGTGGGGTGGGCCGGCTCCCCGGTCTCGGACCAGGGACGCCGCCAGCGGGGCAGGCTGCGCCGGGCCGAGAGCCCCGCCACCCGCTCGGAGGCCATGGCCAGCACCGGGTACCGGTCGCGCAGGTTCAGGAGGGGCGCCAGCCGCGCCGCCGCGCCGGCATAGTGCGGCATCAGCCCGATCAGCCGGTCCTTCAGGGGCAGCCCGTGCTTGGCGTGGTAATGGTGCAGGAACTCCACCTTCATCTTGGCCATGTCGACGCCGGTCGGGCATTCCCGCCGGCAGGCCTTGCAGGACACACAGAGGTCCATGGTCCGCTTCATCGCGGGGCTGGTGAGCGCCTCGGCCCCGAGTTGACCCGTGATGGCGAGGCGCAGCGAGTTCGCCCGGCCGCGGGTGAGGTGCTGCTCCTCCTTCGTGACCCGGTAGGAGGGGCACATGGCCCCGCCCACGAGCTTCCGGCAGGTGCCGTTGTTGTTGCACATCTCCACCGCCGCGCCGAAGCCTCCCCAGTCCGACCAGTCGAGGGCGGTGACGGCGGGGGCGGTGACGGCGTAGTCCGGCGGGAAGCGGAACAGGCTGCGGTCGTCCATCCGCAGGGGGCGGACGATCTTGCCGGGGTTGAGGTGGTTGTCCGGATCGAACCCGTCCTTCACCGTCTCGAAGGCGCGGGCCAGCACCGACCCGAACAGCGGCTCCACGAATTCCGAGCGGGAGATGCCGTCGCCATGCTCGCCGGAATACGAGCCCTTGTAGCGGCGCACGAGGTCCGAGGTCTCCTCGGCGATGGCGCGCATCTTGGCGACGTCACCGCCCTGCTTCATGTCGAGGATTGGCCGCACGTGCAGGCAGCCCACCGAGGCGTGGGCGTACCACGTGCCCCGCGTGCCGTGCTTGGAGAACACCTCCGTCACCGCGTCGGTGTAGTCGGCCAAGTGTTCGAGGGGGACGGCGCAATCCTCGATGAAGGAGACGGGCTTCGCGTTCCCCTTCATCGACATCATGATGTTGAGGCAGGCCTCCCGGACCTCCCAGACCGACTTCTGCCGGGGGGGCTCCACCACCTCCACCACGGCGTTCGGGAAACCGTGGTCGGCCATGCAGGCGTCGAGGCGCTTCAGGTCGCGCTTCAGGGCGGCGAGGTCGTCCCCGGCGAACTCGGTGAGGAGCAGGCAGTTCGGCTTGCCCCGGGTGATGTCGGCCAGCGTCGTGCGGAACAGGGGGATGTCGGCGCCGAGCACCAGCACGTTGTTGTCGACGAGTTCCACCGCCACGGGGTCGAGGGCCACGATGTGCCGGGTCGTCTCCATCGCCGCGCGGAACGAGGGGAAGTGGCACACGCCCATCACCCGGTGGGCCGGCAGGCGCGAGAGTTTCAGCGTCACCGCCGTGGTGGCGGCGAGCGTCCCCTCCGAGCCCACGAGCAGGTGGGCGAGGTTCGGCCGGTCGAGCACCAGCGCGTCGAGGTTGTAGCCGCCCACCCGGCGCTGCACCTTGGGGTAGCGCGCCTCGATCTCGTCCCGGTGTCCGTGGGCGAGCCGGATCATCCGCGCCGCGAGATCCTCCGCCCGGGGGGATCCGGTGACGCCGGTGGCGTCGTTCCCGCTGAGGGAGAAGGCGAAGGGCTCCCCGTCGGGCAGCAGCGCCCGGATCGCCAGGACGTTGTCGCGCATCGTGCCGTAGCGCAGGGAGCGGGCGCCGCAGGAATTGTTGCCGGCCATGCCGCCGATCGTGCAGCGGGTCGCCGTGGAAGGCTCGACGGGGAAGAACCAGCCCTCGGCCTTCACGCGGCTGTTCAGGCGCTCCAAAACCTGCCCCGGCTCCACGGTGACGGTGCCGGCCTCGGGGTCGTAATCGAGGATTCCGTTGAAGTGGCGGGAGCAGTCGACCACCAGCCCGGCGCCGATCGGCTGGCCGTTCTGCGAGGTCCCGCCCCCGCGCATCACCACCGGGACCCCGTGCTCGGCGGCCACCTGGAGCGTCGCCGCGATGTCCCCGGCGGATTTCGGCAGCACCACGCCCGCCGGCATGATCTGGTAGATCGAGGCGTCGGTGGCGTAGCGCCCCCGGGTGAAGGCATCGAACCGCGCCTCGCCCTGGAGGCGTTCGGCGAGGCGCCGGGCCAAGCCGGCCTCCTTGCGCGCGGCCGCGCGGGGTGTCTCAGCCGTTCCTGCCGCCACGCGCGGTCCTCCCTGTCTTTTGTGTGAGTGTATTCAAGATTCAGCCGGACGGAAGGGCATGGGACGCATCGCTCCGCGCGTCACGACGCAGCGGGAGACCAGACCCCGAGCGAGGGTCCGTGATCCCCGCGAAGCGATCCGAGCCCACGTCGCGCCACCTCAAGGTCGGCCGAGGAAAGCATCGCCCTCACCCGCCACCTCATCCTGAGAGCCTGACCGAGAAGCCCCCACGCCCCTCACCGCCCTCATCCTGAGGTGCGGCTACAGCCGCCTCGAAGGAGGCCTTCAGGGATCGCGGCGGGTTCTGAAGAGCTCTTTCGAGGCCACCGCTTCACGGTGGCACCTCAGGATGAGGCCGAGGGAGGGACCAAGGCGAGCGACCCGCCCGGGCTCGATCCGAGGCGAGAACCTAGCCCGTCACGGCCCGGCGGAAATGAGTGGTGTCCCCGGCAGGGCTCGAACCTGCGACCCCAGGTTTCATACCACTTCGGCTTTCGCCGCCGCCCGGCCGAGGCCGGCGCGTTCGTGGTCTGGACTATCCCTTCACCCTGGGCCTTTCGGCCTGTAGGTGCCGCCCGTCTAGTCTCTACACCTTCCCGCCGGGGCGGGCTTGGCTCGGGATCGGCAGGGCCCGGGAGACCGGAGCCGGAAGCTTTCCCCGACTTTGAGCGGATCCGCCGCGTGGTTTCCCGGCGCGGCGCCCAATTTGAACCTCTAGGAAACCTGTGCTCTGTCCAGCTGAGCTACGGAGACGACCCGGCGTCCTTAGCACCTCCGCCCGGCGCGGCCAACACCGGCATGGGCGGCGGGCGGGGCGGAGATGAGAGCTGTGAGCCCGCGCCCTGCCCTCCTCCTGGCGCTCGGCCTCGCCCTCCCCTTCGCCCCGGCGGCGGCCGAGTGCGAGCGCGGCGCCGCCCGGTCCGAGACCATCGCGGAGCTTGGCCCGCGCGGCGAAATGCGCTTCGCCTCGGGGGGGCGGGCGGTCCTCTCCTCCCTCCGCTGGCCGGACGGGGCGACGGAGGCGGGCGACGGGCTGCGCGCATGGGTCGGGCGCCGGATCCTGGCGATCCCGCGCGGACCGCCGGACCGGTGGGGCCGGGAGCGAATCGACGCCTCGGCCGAGGAGGACGGCGCCGACCTCGCCGGCACCCTGATCGCCGGGGGCCTCGCCTATGCCGACGCGGGGGAGGCCGACGCCCTGTGCCGGCCGGCCCTGCGCCTCGTGGAGGGCGCCGCCCGGGCCCGGCGCCTCGGCGTGTGGCGCGAGGACCCGCCCGGGGCCGGGGATGGGCCCGCCCTGCGCCGGCTGGCCGGGCGCTTCACGGTGGTGGAGGGGCGCATCCGCCATGTCGGCGAGCGCGGCGCGCGGACCTATCTCGACTTCGTGCCGAGGGGCACCGACGGGCTGACCGTGGTAGTCACAAAACGTCACTGGCGGGCGATGGCGGGGCGTGGTTTGACAGCGGACGGCCTGAGGGACCGGCGGGTGCGGGTGCGCGGACTCGTCGAGGTGTGGCGCGGCCCCACTATCGAGGCGGCCACCCCCGATGCGATTGAGAGGCTGGACGACGAATCGCCGGTGTCCCACGGGGGAGCCGGCGACGAGGAGGGGGTACGGCGCTGAGCGCGATGGACGGGATGCGGGGGCGTGGCGGTATGTGGCGGGGGGCCTGTCTCGGTCTGGCCGCCCTGGTGCTCGGGGCCTGCGTGGCGGAGCGGGCCGGCCCCGTGGTGGCGCCGGCGGCCGTCCGCGTGCCCGCCGAGGCCCCCCGGGTCACGGGCCGCGAGCGCGCGGGCGATGCCGACCATCTGAAACTCGTCTCGTCCTTCGGGGGCGAGGCCAAGGCCCCCGCCGTCACGCGGCTCCTCACCGAGATCACGGATCGCCTCGTCCACGCGAGCGACCGGCCGGACCAAGCCTACGCCGTCACCCTGCTCGATTCGCCGGTGATCAACGCCTTCGCCCTGCCGAACGGGCGCCTCTACGTGACCCGGGGGCTGGTGGCCCTCGCCAACGACAGTTCGGAGGTGGCCGCCGTCCTCGCCCACGAGATCGCCCACGTCACCCTGAACCACGCCAGCGCCCGCAGCGAACTGGAGTTGCGCTCGGCCCTGGTGAGCAAGGTCGTGGCCGACGTGCTGAACGATCCCGACACCGGCGCCCAGTTGAAGAACCAGTCGCGCTTCGCCCTGGCCCGCTTCTCCCGGGAACAGGAATTGGAGGCGGACGCCGCCGGGGTGAAGACCCTGGCGGCGGCGGGCTACGATCCCTTCGCCGCCTCGCGCTTCCTCACGGCGCTGAACCGCACCATCCAGCTCAAGCAGGGCGGCGGCACGGCCGGCGAGCCCGACATGCTGGCCTCCCATCCGGGCACGGCGGAGCGCGTCTCCCTCGCCGTCCGGGCGGCGAGGCGGATCGGCGCCCCGGGGATCGGCACCGACGACCGCACCCGGTTCCTCGCGGCGATCGACGGCTTCCCCTACGGCGACAGCCCCCGCGACGGCGTGGTGCGCGCCGGGCGGTTCATCCATCCGGGCCTCGGCATCGCCTTCGAGGTGCCGGAGGGCTTCACCCTGGAGAACACCCGCTCGGCGGTGCTCGGCACCACGGCGGACGGGAACCGCCGCCTCCTGTTCGACCAGATCGAGGCCAAGGACGGCCAGGGCCTCGACGCGATCCTGCGGGCCACCTGGAACGACAGCCTCGACCCCTCGGGGGCCGAGACCCGCGAGGTGAACGGCCATCCGGCGGCCTTCGCCCTCTCCCGGGGGAAGGACTGGACCTTCCGCCTCGCCGCCATCCGCCTGGGCGAGGCCACCTACCGGATGATCATGGCCGGCAAGGGCGGCGCCGATCCGAACGCCGCCTTCCGGCGCTGGACGGAGAGCCTCGCCGAGGTCCCGCCCGAGGAGGCCTCGGCCCTGCGGCCGACTCGGCTGCAGGTCGTCCAGGCCACCGGGACCGACCCGGAGGATCTCGCCCACCGCATGGTGGTGCCGGACCGCCCCCTCGACCGGTTCCTGGTCCTCAACGGGCTGGAGCGCGGGGCGCGGTTGGCGCCGGGGCGGAGCTACAAGATCGTCACGGAATAGGCATCCCGGCACGGGAGCGACTTGCACCGGAACAGGCCTTCGGCGATGGCCGACCCGCGGCAATGACGGACGGTCACGCCGGCCCCGAGCCGGCGGACCCTCCCTGGAGGACCGTGCCATGATCCGCTTCTACTACAACCTGTCGCCCAACCCGATGAAGGTCGCCCTCTGCCTGGAGGAGTTGGGCCTGCCCTACGAGCCGGTGCCCGTCGATCCCCGCAAGGGCGAGCAGTTCGACGCCGCCTACGCGGCCATCAACCCGAACGCGAAGGTGCCGGCGATCGTCGACGGCGAGACCACCGTGTTCGATTCGAACGCCATCCTCCTCTACCTCACCGAGAAGGCGGGCCGGTTCCTGCCCCGGGCCGAGACAGGCGGGGGCGAGACAGGCCGGGGCGAGATGCTGTCCTGGCTGATGTTCGTGGCCACCGGCATCGGCCCGTTTTCCGGCCAGTGCGTCCACTTCCGCCACTTCGCCCCGAAGGACGCGGGCGCCTACGCGATGGACCGTTACGTCTTCGAGGCGCGCCGCCACTGGGAGGTGCTGGACAAGCGCCTCGCCGACCGCGCCTTCACGCTGGGTGACGAGTACACCCTCGTGGACATGGCGGTGTGGGGCTGGGCGCGGATGGTGCCGTTCATGCTCGGCGAGGATGCGTTCGGTGGCCTTCCGAACGTGAAGCGGCTCCTCGACACGGTGAACGCCCGGCCGGCGGCGCAGCGCGCGGAGGGGCTGAAGGGCCGCCACGCCTTCAAGACGGACTTCGATGACGAGGCCCGGCGGAATATGTTCCGCTTCCTGAAGCCGGCGGCCTAGACTGTTCGCGGGGCCCGGCCCCGCCCCCGCGCAAGGTCTCGACCTTGTGAAACCGAGATGCGCGAAGCGAGGTCGGCCCGCCCGTGGATGGGGCAGGCCGGCCCCGGTCGTGGTGCATCGACCCGGGTGGAGGCGTCGGCCGATGCCGGAAATCGATGCATCGATTAGGATCCAGTGCTCACTCGCTTGAACGAAGTGAGTGCGTCCTAGCACTAGTGCAGTGACGCACTCACTCCGTTCATGCGCCTCTGCCCTAGCCTTTTGCTTTTGCATCAATTTTTCCAGGCACGGCTGACGCCTCCGTCTGGTTCGATGCACTAGGAACCCTTGCGGCGCTCCCGCTCAGCCCGCAATTCGCGCTCCGCGAGAAGCCAGAATTCGATTTGCAGACCTTCGGGGCGGTGGTTGCGCTCCCACAACTCGTAGGCGCGCTCCCGGATCTGGTCGAAGGTGATGACGTCGGGGTCCTGCGGGGCCCCGCCCTCGTACGTCTCGTCCGCCATCGCGACCTACCGGACCGGCATCGTTGCGCGTCGCATCCCGGCCGCCCTCACGCGGAGGGCTGATGCAGGTAGGCGGTGATGCTGGTGATCCGCGTCCCGACCATGGTCACCGCCTTGCGCAGGCGCTCCTCGCTGACGCCGAAATGCTGCGCCCAGGCCTCGCGGCTCGCCCGGTCGTAGATATCGACATGGCTCTTTGACTGTGTCTCCCTGGACATGATGCCCGCCCCTCGTTCCGATGAGACCCGGCGCGGCCGGGTCTTGTGGGGGATCAACCGGGCCCTGGGATTTAGGTTTCCTGTCGGGGTGTGGAACCCACAGGACTGTCACCCGCGAGGAGGGCGCGCAGGGATCCGGGGGGCGCCGGCGGGGGCTCGGCGACCTCCTCGCAGACCAGCAGCGACCCCGGCGGCAGCGGCGGCGCCTCGACGCCGCGCCAGCGCCCATAGGACCAGGGGCGGTACCACGCCGCCCCCATCGGCAGGGCCACGGGGACGAGGTCGATGCCGTGGGTGCCGAAGGGGCCGCAGCGGCAGAGGCGGGCGACGCCCATCCAGACGCCGGGCCAGACCCCGTAGCGGGCGATCGCCTGGTCGGCGTAGGCGGAACAGGTCGGCCAGTGCCGGCACTGGCGCCCGGCAATTCCCGACAAGCTCAGTTGGTAGGCGCGGATGGCAAGCCGCGCGGCCCGCCGGCCGGTACTCACGCCGCCGCCCGCCGCTTGGCCTCGATCTGGTCGAGGGCCTCGACCACCGCGTCGAAGGTCAGAAGCGTCGAGGCGTGCCGGGCCTTGAAGTCCCGCACCGGCTCCAGCACCGCGAAATCCGCGAAGGGGCCGTCCGGGGGCGCCGCGCCGTCCTTCAGCATCGCCCGCATCGCCCCCCGGAGCGCCCGCAGGTCCGCCGCCGGGGTGCCGACCACGTGCCGGCCCATGAGGCTGGAGGAGGCCTGCCCGAGGGCGCAGGCCCTCACCTCCTGCGCGAAATCGCTGACCCGGCCGTCCTCCCCAAGCTTCACGTCCACGGTGACGGTGGAGCCGCACAGCTTCGAGTGGGCGGTGGCGGTGGCATCCGGTGATTCGAGCCGGCCGAGCCGGGGAATGTCGGCTGCCAGCTCGAGGATGCGGCGGTTATAGATGTCGTCCAGCATCGAAAACCTCGTGGGGGCCGCCGACCGTGACGCAGCCGCGCGATCTGCGCAGCCGGCGTCGGATTGCGCGTTTGCCCGCAAGGCCCGATATAGGCGAGGTCCGTCCGCTTCGCGAGGAGGCGATGGATCGACCGGAGCCGCGCCCAAGGCCGAGGTCGGGCTCAGTGCCTACCGACGTTCCGGGGCGCCGGCCCGTGCCGAGACGGGCATGGGTCCCACACGAGAGCCCGAGCCTTTTCCTGATGTACGCCAAGCCCGACAGCACCACCATGAAGACCCGTGTGGCACTGGCGGGCGACGCCATGGATGCCGCTCTCAAATCCCTGACCTACGGCGTCGAGGGCCAGGACCTGAACGGCATGCGCAACGACAATCACCGGGTCCCTGGGGCCGACGGCGCCGACATCGCCCAGGAGCCGGCCTCGGCCACCCGGGTGCCGGAGGGGATCGCCACCGGACGCCCCAGTCGCGAGGAGGCCGAGGCGGCCGTGCGCACCCTGCTGCGCTGGGCCGGCGACGACCCGACCCGCGAGGGCCTGCTGGAGACCCCCGCCCGGGTGGCCAAGGCCTACGAGCAACTCTTCTCGGGCTACCGCACGGATGCCGACGCCCTGCTGGAGCGGGTGTTCGAGGAGGTGGAAGGCTATTCCGACATCGTCCTCGTGCGGGACATCCCGTTCCACTCCCATTGCGAGCACCACATGGTGCCATTCATGGGCCTCGCGCACATCGCCTACTACCCGTCCAAGGGCGTGGTCGGCCTCTCGAAGCTCGCCCGGGTGGTCGATGCCTTCGCCAAGCGGCTCCAGACCCAGGAGACGATGACCGCGCAGATCGCCGACGTCATCGAGAGCATCCTCAAGCCCCGGGGCGTGGCGGTGATGGTGGAGGCCGAGCACCTGTGCATGGCGATGCGCGGGGTGCAGAAGGCCGGCGTCTCGACCCTCACGACCCAGTTCCGCGGCGTGTTCAAGGACGCGCCCGACGAGCAGGTCCGCTTCCTCACCCTCGTGCGCGGCGGAACCAAGTAGGTCTCCGCGGCCTCTCCCGGTCCATCATGTGCCAGACCGTCCACACCGCCGACCCCGAGGGCCAAGGCCATGATGGCCAAGGCCAAGAGCGCGAAGCCCAAGAGCGCGAAGGGCATCAGCGCGAAGGCCAGCAGCGTGAAGGCCTTGAGCGCGAAGGCCTTGCGCGCGAGGGGCACGGCTTGACCTTCGCCGCCCCCGGCAGCCCGGCCGAGATCGAGGAGGGGGATGTGTTCATGCCCCGCTTCGACCAGGATGGGCTGATCACCTGCATCGCCGTCGATGCCGGGGACGGGCGGCTGTTGATGGTCGCCCACATGAACGCGCAGTCGCTGGCCCGGACCCTGGAGACCGGGGAGGCCTGGTACTGGTCGCGCTCCCGCCGGCAGCTTTGGCGCAAGGGCGCCACCAGCGGCCAGATCCAGCGGCTCGTGGAGATGCGGACGGATTGCGACCAGGACGCCCTCGTGATCACCGTGGCGGTGGGGGGTGACGGCGGCTGCTGCCATACCGGCCGGCGCTCCTGCTTCTACCGGACCGTAAGCCTCGATCCGCAGACCCGGCAGGCCCGGCTGGCGCCGGCCGGGGAATGAGCCGGGCGCCGGAAAGACGCGACGCCTCCCCCCGCCTCGCCCCCTCCCCGTTCCGGGCCGAGACCCCACGGGGCCGGGCCGTGGACGCCGTGCGCCGCCCGGCCGCCCGGGGCGAGCCGGATATCCCACCCGGGGCGGTGGAGCCCGTTCGCGCCCCGACCGCCGGGCCCCGGCTCGGCCTCGCCCTCGGCGGCGGCTCCGCCCGGGGCTGGGCGCATATCGGCGTGATCCGTGCCCTGGAGGAGGCGGGCTTCGTCCCTGCGGTGGTGGCCGGCTGCTCGATCGGCGCCGTGGTCGGCGGCTGCTACGCGGCGGGGCGCCTCGACCGGCTGGAGGCTTTCGCCCGCTCCCTGACCCGGGGACGGGTCGTCCGACTCGTGGATCCGCGCCTGCCGGGCTCCGGCCTGATCGCCGGCAACCGCCTGCGCCGCCGCCTGCTGACCGACCTCGGGGATCAGCGCATCGAGGCCCTGCGGATCGCGTTCGGCTGCGTCGCCACGGAGTTCGGGACCGGCCGGGAGGTTGCCCTGGTGGACGGCCCCCTCGTCGAGTCGGTACGGGCCTCCTATGCCATCCCCGGCCTGTTCCCCCCGGTGGACCTCGCCGGGCGGCTCCTGATGGATGGCACCCTCGTGAACCCGGTGCCGGTGGCCCTGGCCCGCCGGCTCGGAGCGGATGTCGTGGTCTGCGTGAACCTCAACGGCGATGGGGGTGGCCCGGTGGTCCGTGAGGTGCCCGTTGCGCCGCGCCGGGATTTGCTCCGCGCCGTCCGGGGCCGCATCCCCGGTCTGACCCGCACGCCGCCCGAGGCGCCCCTGCCCGGGATCGCGAGGGTCGTCCTCGATGCCTTCAACATCACCCAGGATCGGATCTCCCGCGCCCGCCTGGAGCGCGACCCGCCTGACGTGGCCATCGGCCCGGACGTGGCGGCCTTCGGCCTGTTCGACTTCCACCGGGCCGCCGACGGCATCGCGCTGGGCCACCGGGCGGCCCGGGCCGCCCTGCCGAAGATCCGCGCCGCCATGGAGGGGGCGGCGGCGCGGGTGTGAGGCGTCGGCCGCCGCAGGCCCCA
>JAKONI010000329.1 GCA_022702015.1 Beijerinckiaceae bacterium
GGGCCCCTCCGCCTACTTCCCCGCCACCAGCGGGCAGCCGCTCTCGGCCTCGGTGGCGTAGGCCTCCTGGCCGGGGATGGTGGAGACCAGCTTGTACAGGTCCCACTCGCCCTTCGAATCGGCGGGCTTCTTGATCTCGAACAGGTACATGTCGTGGACCATCAGGCCGGTCTGCTGGACGCGGCCGTTGTGGGTGAACACGTCGTCCACCGGCAGGGCCTTCAGCTTGGCGTTGACGGCCTCGGTCTCGTCCGTGCCCGCCGCCTTCACCGCCTTGAGGTACGAGAGCACCGCCGAGTAGGTCCCGGTCTGGATCATGTTCGGCATCCGCCCGGTGCGCTTCATGAAGCGCTGGCCGAAGGCCCGGGTCTCGTCGTTGAGGTCCCAGTACCAGCCTTCGGTGAGGGTCAGGCCCTGCGCCGCCTTGATGCCGAGACCGTGGACCTCGGACAGGGTGAACAGCAGGGCCGCGAGCTTCTGGCCGCCATCGGTGATGCCGTATTCCGCTGCCTGCTTGATCGAGTTCGAGGTGTCGAGGCCGGCATTGGCGAGCCCGATCACCTGCGCCTTCGACCCCTGCGCCTGGAGCAGGAAGGAGGAGAAGTCCTGGCCCGAGAGCGGGTGGCGCACGGAGCCCACCACCGAGCCGCCGTTGGCCTTGACCACGGCGCTGGTGTCGTTCTCCAGGGCGGTGCCGAAGGCGTAGTCGGCGGTGAGGAAGAACCACGTCTTGCCCCCCGCCCGGGTCAGCGCCCCGCCGGTGCCGACGGCGAGCGCATGGGTGTCGTAGGCCCAGTGGTAGCCGTAGGGGGTGCAGGCCTTGCCGGTGAGGTCGCTGGAGGCGGCCCCCGTCGTGATGGTGATCTTCTTCTTCTCCTTCGACAGGCCCTGGACCGCCAGGGCCACCGAGGAGGTGGTGAGTTCCATGATCGCGTCGACCCCGTCGCGGTCGTACCATTGCCGGGCGATCGCGGAGGCGATGTCGGGCTTGTTCTGGTGGTCGGCCGAGACGATCTCCACCGGCACATCGCCGACCTTGCCGCCCATGTCCTCCACGGCCATCCTCGCCGCCTCGACGGAGCCCGTCCCGCCGAATTCGGCGTAGAGGCCGGACTGGTCGTTCAGCACGCCGATTCGCACCACGTTGCCGGAGAAGGCCCCCTGCGCGGGGGCCTGTGCCGCGGCGGTGCCCGAACCGAGCGCCGTCCCCGCGAGGGCGACCGCGAGCGCCGCGCCGCCGAATCCCTTCACCATGCGTCCCATCCCGTCGTCTTCTCCGCCCGGCCTGCTTTCGAGCCGGGTCGAAGGCGAGGGTAGGACAAAGGCGGCCCCGGCGCCACGGTTCGAACCGCGCAAGGGCCGGGGTTTCATGTCGATTTCGGGAAGGTGTCCGCCGGGGCCGGTGAGACTGTCTTAACTATGTTTACACCAATCGGGGTGCAACTTCCGGTCTCAATAGCCGATCCGACACACCACAACCTTCAGGTCCGCCCGGAAGCCCGATGAAACCCGCCCGCCTCGCCGTTCTCGGCATCGCCCTCCTCGCGGGCAGCGGGGCGGCCTACCTGATGAGCGGTAGCCCGCCGCCCGCGCCGCCCCCGCCGGAGAAGATCGTCCAGGCGCCGCCGCCGCCCACCACCGAGGTGCTGGTCGCGGCCGCCGACGAGCCGATGGGGCAGGTGCTCCAGGCCGCCGACCTGCGCTGGCAGACCTGGCCCGAGAGCGCCCTCTCGCCGGGCTACGTCACCCGCAAGGACAACCCCCAGGGGCTGGAATCCACGGTGGGCGCGACGGTGCGCTCGGCCTTCCTCGCCGGGGAGCCGATCCGGGCTCAGAAGCTCGTCCGCCCCGAGAGCGGCTTCATGGCCGCCATCCTGCCCTCCGGGATGCGGGCGGTGGCCATCGTCACCGACAGCCGGGGCACCAACTCGGCCGGCGGCTTCATCCTGCCGAACGACCGGGTCGATGTGATCCGCACCTACCGCGACGAGGCCGCCTCCAAGACGGCGGGCGTCGATGTCCAGCAGTCCCAGACGATCCTGCGCGACATCCGCGTGCTCGCCGTGGGCCAGCTGATCCAAGAGAAGAACGGCACCAACGTCGTCACCGGCGAGACGGCGACCCTCGCCCTCACCCCCGTCCAGGCGGAGACGGTGACGCTGGCGCAGAAGATCGGCTCCCTGTCGCTGGCCCTGCGCAGCCTCGCCGATGCCGGCCAGGCGGCGCGCCCCGAGGCGTCGGTCGCGGAAGAGTCGTCGGCCAACCAGGGCCTGACGGTCGTCCGCTTCGGCGTCCCCCGGCAGCAGACGCCGTGAGCGCCGTGGATACGGTCAGCGCCAAGGAAACGGTACGCGCCATGAGAGCCCAGGCCATGCCCCCTCGCGCCCCCGCCCTGTCCGCGCCGCGCCGCCTCGGGGCGCTTGCCCTCGCGGTGCTGACGGCGATGCCCGCCGGGCCCGCCACGGCGCAGCTGCGCGGCTCGCAGGAGCGGGCCTCCCTCGGGCCGGCACCGGTGGTCACGATCGGCGGCACCGAGGCGAATTCGAGCCGCCGGGTCGAGCTGACCGCCGGACGCTCGGTCATCGTCGATCTGCCCCGGGACGCGAAGGAGGTCTTCGTGGCCAACCCCGCCGTCGCCAACGCGGTGGTGCGGTCCACCCGGAAGGTGTTCGTCATCGGCATGGCCGACGGGGCCACCACCATCTTCATCATGGATGCCGAGGGGCGCCAGATCGCGGCCCTCGACGTGACCGTCGCCCGCGACCTCAACCTCAGCACCCTGCGCGACCTGCTCCTCCAGAGCATCCCCACCGGCCGGTTCGACGTGCGCTCCTCGGGGGCCTCCGTCCTCCTGTCGGGGATGGTGGGTTCGTCGGCCGAAGCCCAGCAGGCGATCGACATCTCCACCGCCTTCGTCGGCCTCGGGTCCGGCGGCGGCGGCGGCGGCGTCGGCGGCGCCTCGGGCGGCGTTGGCACCGGATCCCGCGGCGCGGTGATCAACAACCTCACGATCCGCAACAAGGATCAGGTGATGCTGCGCGTCACCGTGATGGAAGTCTCGCGCAACGTCATCAAGCAGTTCGGGGTGAACCTGAACGGCAACTGGTCCGCCATCAATCCGCTCGGGTCGCTGGATGGTTCGCCGACGATCAGCACGCCTACCTCCTTCCCGATCAGCGGCGGCAGCACGTCGAGCGGCACGTTGCAAGCGTCCGTGCGGGGGGCGGGCTTCTCGCTCGCCGCCACGCTGAAGGCCCTGGAGCAGGCCGGGGTCTCGCGGGTCCTCGCGGAGCCAACGCTCACGGCGATCTCGGGCGAAGCCGCGAAGTTCCTGGCCGGCGGCGAATTCCCGGTCCCGTCTTCGGCGGCCTGCACCACCGGCGTCTGCACACCGGGCATCGAGTTCAAGCAGTACGGCGTGGCCCTCTCCTTCACCCCCGTGGTGCTGGCCGACAACCGCATCTCGATCCGCGTCGCCACCGACGTGACCGAGATCGATCCGCAGCAGAGCTTCAACTTCCCGATCGGCACCGCATCCGTGAACGTTCCCGGCACCCGGGTCCGCCGCTCCGAGACCACGGTAGAACTGCCCTCCGGCGGCGTCATGATGACCGCCGGCCTCATCCAGCAGGTCAACAAGGAATCCTTGAGCGGCCTCCCCGGCCTGATCAACCTGCCGATCCTCGGCGCCCTGTTCCGCTCGCGCGACTACCAGCGCCAGGAGACGGAACTGATGATCATGGTCACCCCCTACATCGCCAAGCCGATGGAGCCGCGGCAGGCGACCCGCCCCGACGACAACTTCGTCGACGCCACCGACACGCAGGCCATCCTGCTCGGCCAGTTCAACAAGCTCTACGGCAAGACCGGCTCGGCCCCCCTGGCCCCGGCCTATCGCGGCCGCGTCGGCTTCATCGTCGAGTAGCCGCCGCCTCTCCCGCCCCCTGTCCCGAACCGCAAGCGGCCGACACCGCCGAGGACCGCCATGACCGGACGCCGCCCGCCCGCCCCCGCGCCGACCCCGTTCCGGGCGGGGCGCCGCCTGCTCTGCGCCTGCGCCCTCGCGGCGCTGGCCGGCGCCTGCAAGGGCGAGCCCCCCGTCACCGGGTCGCTGGGCCCCTCCGATTACCGGGCCCGCCATCCGATCGTGCTCGCCGACGGCACCCGCAGCCTCGACGTGTTCCCCACCGGCCCCGGCCACCTCGACCCCCGCCAGGCGGAGGACGTGGACGCCTTCATGCTGGAATACCGGCGGTTCGGCCGGGGCGGCATGCTGATGGAGGTCCCGCAAGGGCTCCCGCCGGCCCGGGCCGCCGCCACCGGGCGGACGGCGGGCCACGTGCTCGCCCGCGCCGGCCAGGACGGGGTCGCCCGGCGCGACATCGTCTCCAACCCCTACCCGGTGGCCGCCCCGACGCTCGCGGCCCCGATCCGTCTCAGCTTCGAGCGGATGCAGGCCAAGGTTGCGGATGCCTGCGGGACCTGGCCCCAGGACATCGGCGCCAGCGACTACGGCGTCGACAACAGCAACAAGCCCTACTGGAACTTCGGCTGCTCGACCCAGGCGAACTTCGCCGCCCAGATCGCCGACCCGATCGACCTCGTGCGCGGGCGCCAGGAAGGCCGGATCGACTCCGTGCGGCGCATCCGCGACGTCGGCCAGCTGCGCGACGGCAAGGATCCGTCAACCCAGTGGCGTCAGGATGGTCAGACATCCGTCAAGGCGCAGGTGGGCAACTAACACGTGTGTCGCCGCCCTCCCGAATCGATGCGTTCCAACCCGAGAGTGCCGTGATGGCCGAGCAGAGCGAGACGGGCGAACGGGTGATCGCCCCGGTGCCGCGGATCACCATCCAGGCGTTCTGCGAGTCGTCCGAGACGGCCGCCATGATCGAGGCGGCCGCCGAGGACCGGCGGATGCAGCGCGCCCGGGTGAAGGTCAGCATGGGCGGCGGCGCCGCCGCGATCGAGGCCTTCCGCCACGCCCCGACCCCGAACGTCATCGTCCTCGAGGTCCAGAACGTCCGGTCGAAGCCGCTGGAATGCCTCGATGCCCTGGCCGAGGTCTGCGACGAGGGTACCCGCGTCCTGGTGATCGGCCACCTCAACGACGTGACCCTCTACCGCCAGCTCCTGCACCGGGGCGTGTCCGACTACCTGATGGCGCCGGTGGAGCCCCTCGCCCTCATCGCCGCGATCTCCGAGATGTTCGCGGCCTCGGGGACGAAGCCCATCGGCCGGACCATCGCCGTCTACGGGGTGCGCGGCGGCATCGGCGCCTCGACGGTGGCCCACAACCTCGCGTGGTCGGTCGCCCGCGGCCAGGGCGTCCCGACGGTGATCGCCGACCTCGACATCGCCTTCGGCACCGCCTCCCTCAACTTCAACCAGGACCCGCCGCAGGGCATCGCCGAGGCGGTCTTCGCCCCCGAGCGCCTGGACGCCGCCCTGGTGGAGCGTCTCCTCTCGAAGTGCAGCGACAACCTCAGCCTGCTCTCGGCCCCCGCCAGCCTGGACCGGACCATCGACCTCTCGCAGGCCGCCTTCGACGGGCTGATCGAGCACCTGCGCTCCAGCGTCCCCTGCCTCGTCCTCGACGTGCCGCACCAGTGGAACGCGTGGACGAAGCACGTCCTCTCCGCCGCCGACGAGATCCTGATCGTGTCCGGGCCGGACCTCGCCTGCCTGCGCAACGCCAAGAACCTCCTCGGCGCCCTCAAGCACGGCCGCCCCAACGACGCCGCGCCCAAGGTGCTCCTCAACGGAACGGGGGTGCCCAAGCGGCCCGAGATCGGCGCGGCGGAATTCGCCAAGGCGCTCGACGCCCCGATCGCGGTGACCATTCCCTTCGACCCGTCCCTGTTCGGCACCGCCGCCAACAACGGCCAGATGATCGCCGAGGTGCAGCCCGGCTCGAAGGTGGCCGAACTGTTCAACGATCTCGCCGCCGCCGCCCTCGGGCGCCCGGAGGTGCGGCGCAAGGGTGGTGCGGGCAGCCTGCTCGAGCCGCTGCTCGCCAAGCTCGCCGCCCGCCGCAAGGCCTCGTGATGCGCCACCGGTACGATTATGTTCGGTAGACGACAGACCGGATCGGCGCCGGCGGCGGGCCCCGCCCTCCCGCAGCCCCGCGCCGCCCAGCCCGCCCCCGCCCCGGCGCGGGAGGTCCCGCAGCCGGCGAGGCCCGCGCCCGTCGTCGTGGAGGCCGCGCGCTCCGACGAGTATTACCGCACCAAGAGCCTGATCTTCGGGGCGCTCATCGAGGCCATCGACCTCACGCAACTCGCCCATCTCGACGCCGAGACCGCCCGCGAGGAAATCCGCGACATCGTCACGGAGATCATCGGCCTCAAGAACATCGTCCTGTCGATCTCCGAGCAGGAGGAACTGCTCGACGACATCTGCAACGACGTGCTCGGCTACGGCCCCCTGGAGCCGCTGCTGGCCCGGGACGACATCGCCGACATCATGGTCAACGGCGCCGGGCGGACGTTCATCGAAGTCTCGGGCAAGATCCAGCTGACCAGCGTGCGGTTCCGCGACAACCAGCAGTTGATGAACATCTGCCAGCGCATCGTCAGCCAGGTCGGCCGGCGCGTCGACGACGCCTCGCCGATCTGCGACGCCCGCCTGCCGGACGGGTCCCGCGTCAACGTCATCGCCCCGCCCCTGGCCATCGACGGCCCGGCGCTCACGATCCGTAAGTTCAAGAAGGACAAGCTCACCCTGGACCAGCTCGTCCGCTTCGGGGCGATCTCGCCGGAGGGGGCGGAGGTCCTCAAGATCATCGGCCAGTCGCGCTGCAACGTGGTGATCTCCGGCGGCACCGGCTCCGGCAAGACCACCCTGCTCAACTGCCTCACCGCCTTCATCGAGCACGACGAGCGGGTGATCACCTGCGAGGACGCGGCGGAACTGCAATTGCAGCAGCCGCACGTGGTGCGCCTGGAAACCCGGCCCCCCAACATGGAGGGGCAGGGGCAGGTGACGATGCGCGACCTCGTGAAGAACTGCCTGCGTATGCGGCCCGAGCGGATCATCGTCGGCGAGGTGCGCGGACCCGAGGCGTTCGACCTGCTCCAGGCCATGAACACCGGCCACGACGGCTCAATGGGCACGCTCCACGCCAACAGCCCGCGCGAGTGCCTGTCGCGTATCGAATCGATGATCTCGATGGGCGGGTTCACCCTGCCCTCGAAGACCCTGCGCGAGATGATCACCGGCTCGATCGACGTGATCATCCAGGCGACCCGCCTGCGCGATGGCTCGCGCCGCATCACCCACATCACCGAGGTGCTGGGGATGGAGGGCGAGGTCATCACCACCCAGGACATCTTCCTCTACGACATGGTCGGCGAGGACGCGAACGGCAAGATCATCGGGCGCCACCGCTCCACCGGCGTCGGCCGCCCCCGCTTCTGGGAGCGGGCGCGTTACTACGGCCTGGAGGCGCGGCTCGGGGCCGCCCTCGATGCCGCCGAAGTCGTCGAGGCGAGTTAGGGCAATGCCGGATCTCGTCGCGGGTCTTCCCGGTTTCCCGATCGCGGCGGGGCTCGCCGCCCTGGCCATCGCCCTCGTGACCTATGCGGGGATCCTCGCCCTCCTGCCGGGGGAGAGGCGGGCGACCAAGCGCCTGAAGAGCATCAGCGTCACCCCCGCCGCCAGCGCGGCGCGGGGCGGCGGCACCAACACCAACCGGCGCGAGCAGGTGGCCAAGACGCTGGGCGAGATCGAGGCCAAGGCCAAGGGGGCGGCCAAGGTCACCCTCGAACTGAAGATCGCCCGGGCGGGCCTCGCGTGGTCGAAGCGGACCTACTGGACCTTCGCGGGGGGGGCCGCCTTCGTCCTCGGGTTCTTCCTCCTGCTCATCACCGACAGCCCCATCGCCGCCCTGGGGGGCGCCTTCGTCGGCGCCTTCGGCCTGCCGGCCTTCCTGCTGCGCCGGATGCGCCTGAAGCGGATCGCCAAGTTCAACAAGGAGCTGCCGAACGCGGTGGACGTGGTGGTGCGCGGCATCAAGACCGGCATCCCCGTGGGCGACTGCTTCCGCATGGTCTCCCGCGAGGCCGAGGAGCCGGTGCGCGGCGAGTTCCGCACCATCGTCGAGACGCAGGCGCTCGGCCTGTCGCTCGGCGAGGCGGTGGCCCGGCTGCACGAGCGGGTGCCCACCGCCGAGGTCAACTTCTTCTCGATCGTGATCAACATCCAGCAGCAATCGGGCGGCAACCTGTCCGAGGCGCTGAGCAACCTGTCCCGCGTCCTGCGCGACAGGGCCAAGATGCGCGGCAAGATCCAGGCGATGAGCATGGAGGCCAAGGCCTCGGCCTCGATCATCGCCGCCCTGCCGTTCGGCGTGGCGGGCATCACCTCGCTCACCAGCCCGGACTACATCTCGCTGCTCTGGACCACCGATGCGGGCAAGCTCGCCCTCGTCGGCTCGGCGCTCTGGATGACCATGGGAATCCTGGTCATCAAGAAGATGATCGCCTTCGAGATCTGAGGGAGGCCGGCATGCTCGACGCCATCGCCGACAAGCTGTTCGACCCGCGCTTCGTGGGCAGCGCCTTGGCGGCCATCGCCGCCGCCGCGACGGCCTTCACCGTGGTGCAGCCGTTCCTGGAGCCGGACAAGCTCGGCAAGCGGATGAAGCTCGTCAGCGACGAGCGGGAGATCCTCCGGCGCCGGGAGCGCGAGAAGATCGCCTCCAAGGGGACCCTTCGCACCGAGCCGAAGGCGTACATGAAGGACGTCGTCGACCGGTACAACCTGCGCCGCTGGCTCGGCACGGACACGGCCAAGCGCAAGCTGCTCATGGCCGGCTACCGGGGCCAGGGGGCGGAGACGGCCTTCCTGTTCTTCCGCCTCGTCGCGCCGATCGGCGCCGTGATCGCGGCGATCTTCTACCTGTTCATCCTCGAGGCGATCGACGCCTCCCTCCTGATGCGCATCGCCCTCACGATCATCGCCGCCTTCCTCGGCATCAAGGCGCCGGAACTGTTCCTGATGAACGCCGCCAAGAAGCGGCAGACGGAGATCCGCAAGGCGTGGCCCGATGCCCTCGACCTGTCGCTCATCTGCGTCGAATCGGGCATGGCGATCGAGAACGCCTTCCGCAAGGTGAGCACGGAGATCGCGGTCTCCTCGGTGGTGCTCGCGGAGGAGCTGGCCGTGATGGTGGCCGAGATGAGCTTCCTGCCGGATCGCCGCGTGGCGTACGACAACCTCGTCATGCGCACGGGGCTGGACCCGGTGAAGGCGGTGGCCACGGCGTTGAGCCAGGCGGAACGCTACGGCACCCCCGTGGGGCAGGCCCTGCGCGTGCTCGCCCAGGAAAGCCGCGACGCCCGGATGATCGAGGCCGAGAAGAAGGCCGCCGCCCTGCCGCCGAAGCTCACCGTGCCGATGATCCTGTTCTTCCTGCCGGTGCTGTTCGTCGTCATCATCACCCCGGCGGTGATCCAGATCATGCGCACGCAGTAATCGCTGATGTGCGAAGGGCCGGCGTCTCGAGCGTTCCCGGTAATCCCCGATCACAGAAAACGCTCTAATCCATTGCCTCTGAAACATTATCTTGCGCCGAACCGGTATCCATTTCGGCGGAAGATGCTCTGGTGCTCAGACGCACTCACTTCGTTCATGCGCACGTGCACGAGGTCTTTGAATTCGCATCGATTTTTCCAGCCTCGGCTGACGCCTCCGTCTGGATCGATGCCCTAGAGACCGCCGAGCGCCGCCGACAGCCCGTCGAGCGGCGCCTTGAACGACACCGCCCCCGCGGGCGTCCCGGGGGCGTAGGAGACGCCGACGGTGAGGCCCTTCGCCACCGCCGACTTCAGGCGTGGGCTGGCCGGCAGGTAGGCGAGGCAGACCTTCGCGTCGCAACCGCTGACCGGCACCGCGAGCGACGGCCCGCCATCCGGGATGTCCAGGCGGATCTCGCCCTTCTCGCCGAGCCCCGCCGGGGTGCGGATGATGAACAGGGGCTCGCCCCCCTGGTTGGCGGCCAGCGACCAGCTCAGGACAGGCCCGCCCTCCGGCCCGAGGATGGTCTGCGCGATGTTGCAGACCTTCTGCCGCCGGGCGAGGTTCTCGTCGCAGATCAGCGTCCAGTTCGGATACGGCCGGAAACTCCGGCGGTACTGCCCCGGCGGCACGTCCGCCGGCAGCACGATGTCCGACGGCTTCACACTGAAGCCGGGCGTCTGGGGAGGTGCCGCCGGAGCAGGGGGCGAGGCGGGGGGCGACCCCTTCGGCTGCCCGGCGGCGGGGAGGGCGCCGGCCGCCAGGACCGTCAGGATCCAGACCGGACGGAGGATACGGGGGCCGGGGGGCATCCCTCGCCTCAGTTCAGGGTGAAGCTGAGGCCGGCGGCCACGCCCCAATCCCCGCCGGCCGTGCTGGCGGAGATGTTGGCCCGCATGGTCTGCTCCTCGTTGGTGTAGCCGAGGCCCATCGAGGCCGCCGCCTGCCCGCGCCATGCGCCGCCGCCGAAGCCGACGCTGAGCTTGCCCGGCCGCCCGTCGAACTGCATCGACGCCGCCGCGAGGCCGAGGGCGGCGGCCTGCCGGGCCTCGTTGCGCACGTTGTTCATCGCGCTCGAGAGCTGGTGGAACTTCTGGTCGGTGTAGGCCGTGGAGGCGTTGTAGGTCTGCACGGCCTTCTGATCCGTGTAGCTGTTCGCCGTGGCGATGGCGTACTGGGTCCGCGTTTCGGTGTAGCTGTTGGCCGAGGCCAGGGTCGTGTCCGCGATCTCGCGCACCTGCTTGAAGTTCACCGCGTCCCCGGCGCGGGTGGCGGTGGCCACGTTCGTCACCACCACCGGGGCGTTCGGGTCGGCCCCCTGCAGGGTGACGGTGTTGGTTCTCTTGCCTGCGGCGTCCACGTCGTACCGGACGGCGTTGCTGCTCACCGCCGCGAGGGTGGAGCCGAGGCCCGCGACCTGCTGGTTGGTGGCGTAGAGCTGCGATCCGTTCACCGCATCCGTCGAGCTGGCCGACACCCGGCCCGCCGCGAGGTTGGTCAGGGTCCGCTCCTGGCCGACGTCGCCGATCGAGACGGTCGCCCGCGCCGTGCCGGCCACGGCGTAGCTGACGCCGTTCACCGTCATCGTGCTGGTTTGGACGGCGGCCGTGGTCGTCGCGCCGGCGCCCAGGGCGACATCCCCCGCATGGGTGGCGCTGGTGTTGGCGCCGATCGCCAGGGCGTTGTCCCCCTTCGCCTGCGCGTTCACCCCCGCCGCCAGGCTGCCCGGGCCCGCCGCCACCGCCGCCGGGCCGATGGCCACGCTGTTTATGCCGGTCGCCTGGCTGTCGGCCAGGGTCGAGTTGTGATGGAAGTATTTGACCGACCCGGCGGCGATCGAGACGATCTGCTGGTTGAGGCTCGACAGGTTCTGGTCGACCGCGCTGACCGTATCCCCGATGGAATGATAGGTATTGCCGTTGACCGTATAGCTCGGCGCGGTGACATGCCCACTCGCATCGACGGTCGTATTGCCGCCGAGGATGTTCGCGATGGAGTTCGAGACGCCGTGGAGCTGGGCGCCGTTGATGGCATCCCGCGAGGCGGGGGCGATCGCGCCGTCTGCGAGGTTGGTCAGCACCTGTGCGCCGCCCGGGCTCGCCCCATTGCCCCCCGGGGCGGTGAGCACCGCCACGTTGCCCGTCGCCCGCTGCACCACGCCGACCGCGCCCATGGAGATGGTGCTCGTCAGGGTCTGGAGGCTCTGCGTGGCGGCGTAGAGTTGACCGCCGTTGACGGCATCGGTGGAGGACGCGCTCAAGGTGGCGGGGGCGACCTGGGTGATCGTCTGGGGCGCGCCCGTGCCATGGCTGGCGTCATAGGCATTCCCCGCGGCGTTCCATTGCAGCGCATCCTGCCGGAGGGCGGCCACGCCGGTGGACAGCGTCGCCACGGAACTGTTCGTGACGAAGAGTTGCGCGCCGTTGACCGCCTCGGTCGAAGTCGGCGCCAGCGCCCCGGCGGCGAGACCGGTGATCGCGGTGCCACCCGCGTCGATCCCCGTGGCGAGGACCTTGGGGCCGCCGGTGATGGTCAGCCCGTTCGTGTCGAGGCGCGCGGCGCCGGCCGTCAGGCTCGTGGCGGAGAGGTTGGGCGTGGTGGCGAGGGTCAGCTCCGTACCGTTCTGGATCAGCGCGATGTTCTGCCCGGCCTTGAACTGCACGGTATCGCCGGGCTTCACCGGGACCGGGCTGCCGCCATCGGCCTGGAGGTTCCAGCCCTTCCCCGCCGTGGTCTGCACCGCATAGAGCTGGCTGCCGTTGACGGCATCGGTGGAGGTGGCGCTCAGGGTTCCTGGGGCGAGGTTGGTGATCTTCTGGGGTGAGCCCGAGCCGTGGCTGGCGTCGTAGGCGCTCAGGCGCGGATCCCATTGCAGGGCATCGCGCTGCAGGGTCGAGACCCCCGTCGACAGCAGGGCCACGGAACTGTTCGTGCCGCTCAAGCCAGTGGAGAGGGAGGCCACCGAACTGTTGGTGTTGCTCAGGCCGCTCGAGAGCGTCACCACCGCGCTGCTCGTCGTGCTCAG
>JAKONI010000334.1 GCA_022702015.1 Beijerinckiaceae bacterium
GAGGAGGCATGCAGGAGGTTGGCGTCCACCGAGAACGGGCTCTCGCCGCGCTTGTCCTTGGCGATCGGGATCTGGTGCTGCTCGGCGAAGGCGATCAACTGCTCGCGGGAGCGCAGGTCCCATTCGCGCCAGGGGGCGATCACCGTCACGTCGGGCTTCAGGGCATAGTAGCCGAGTTCGAAGCGGACCTGATCGTTGCCCTTGCCGGTGGCCCCGTGGCACACCGCGTCGGCACCCACGGCCTGGGCGATCTCGATCTGCTTCTTGGCGATGAGGGGGCGGGCGATGGACGTGCCCAGGAGGTACACGCCCTCGTAGAGCGCGTTCGCCCGGAACATCGGGAACACGTATTCGCGGACGAACTCCTCGCGCAGATCCTCGATGTAGATGTTCTCGGGCTTGATGCCGAGGAGTTCGGCCTTCCGCCGGGCCGGCTCCAGCTCCTCCCCCTGGCCGAGGTCGGCGGTGAATGTCACGACCTCACACCCATAGGTGGTTTGCAGCCACTTGAGGATGATAGAGGTGTCGAGGCCGCCGGAATAGGCGAGCACGACCTTCTTCACGGCGGGCTTGGCGGGATCGGTCATGCGTCGTCCGGGGGCGGGGAAATGAGGTCGTCGCGGCTTATCGCGGGCGACGGCGGCCCGCAACACGCGGCGGGAGAGCGCTGCAACCCCCGTGCCGTCTTGTGCGTATGCCCAAGCCGGGATCTGCGCGGATCCGGGCCGCATGCGTCTTGCTGGAGCGGGCGCGGGACCCAAGGTCGGCGGATCTGATCCGCAAGACGAGGACGGAGAGACCGAGCACAATGGCGCGCCAGCCCACGTTGGAGTTCTGGTACGAGTTCGCCTCGGCCTACTCGTACCTTGCCGCGTCCCGCATCGAGGCGGCGGCGCAGGAAGCGGGCGTCGCGGTGCGGTGGCGCCCGTTCCTCCTGGGGCCGCTCTTCGCCTCCCAGGGATGGACGACCTCGCCGTTCAACCTCTACCCGGCCAAGGGCCGCAACATGTGGCGCGACATGGAGCGCTGCGCCGCGTCCCAGGGGCTCCCCCCGGTGACGAAGCCGGACCCGTTCCCGCAGAACAGCCTCAACGCGGTCCGCGTGGCCGTCTACGGGCAGGACCAGGACTGGTTGGTGCCGTTCAGCAAGGCGGTGTTCGCCACGAGCTACGCCGGGGGAAAGTCCATCGCGGAGCCGGCGGCGGTGATCGCTATCCTCGACTCCCTCGGCCTCGACGGGACGCAGGTCCTCAAGGCCGCCGCCCTGGATGCCAACAAGACCAAGCTCCGGGTCGCCATCGAGGAGGCGCGGTCGCGGGGGATCTACGGCGCCCCGACCTTCCTGGCCGACGACGGCGAATTATTCTGGGGAAACGATCGCCTGGAGCAGGCCCTGGCCTGGGCCGCCGGCGACAGGCCCCCCGGCTTAAGGTGACGCCAACCAACGCGGGGCCATGAATTCGCCCGGCGGGCGCGGATAAGCACCGGTCGCCTGCCCCGTGCCGGAACGATTCGCCCCATGCCCCTGACCCGTCGCCGTCTCCTCGCGGCCACCGCCGGCCTCGCCGTGGCCGTCCCAGCCCTGGCCCGCCCGGCCTTCGCCCAATCCTACGGCCAAAGGTTCGCCATCATCGGCGACGACGGCAAGGCCGTAGCCAACTCGGTCCTGCCCGGGGAGATCACCGGCCAGATCCCCGCCCTGCGCGGCGTGACCTATGCCGGCCCCAAGGACGGGGAGACGACCCTCTACGAGTTCTACGACTTCAACTGCCCCTGGTGCCGCAAGGCCGCCGCCGACATGGCGGCCTTGCACGATTCCGATCCACACCTGAGAATCGGCTTCGTGCAGAACCCGATCCTCTCGCCGGAGTCGGCGCAGGCCGCCAAGGTGATGCTGGCGGTCCAGCGCAAGCTCGGATCGGCCGCAGCCTACGAATTTTACCATAAATTGTTGTCCCGCCCCGGCCGCATCGACGGGCTCGGCGCCCTCGCCGTGGCGGCGTCGCTGGGGATCGACCGCGCGGAAGCCGAGGAGATCGCCGACAGCGACGAAGTCCGGCTGGCGCTGAAGAGCCACATGCGGATGGCGGCCGATCTCGGGCTGTACGCCGCCCCGTCCTACGTGCTCGGCAACGGCGGCATCCTCGGGCATCCCGGCGCGAAGGCCCTCGCCAAGATGATCGCCAGCACCCGTCAGTGCGACCGGCTGGCATGCTGAATCCGTACTTCACCCCACCCGTCACACTTCCGCCGTCCTGTCGCGCTTCCGCCGGGGTCGCCTTGCGCCGGTCCGTGTAGCCATGCTAGGCGGTCGCCGCGCCGGACGGGGGCGGTGGACGCCCTCTCCGATCCCGGTGCATCCCAAAACCTTGCCCAAGCCCGAAAGGTCTTGCGCAGCGCCTGGACGGGCCGCAAGGCTACGGACGGGCGGGCAACGAGAGAAGAGAGCGACGGGTGGCGCAGAACGGTTCCGAGGCTGGTCCCCTGATCGCAGGCGTGGCGGGCCGGTACGCCTCCGCCCTGTTCGAATTGGCACGTGAGGGGCGCGAGCTCGACACGGTGGCCGACTCCCTCAATCAATTCGATGCGCTGCTGAAGGAGAGCGCCGACCTCCGGCGCCTCGTTCGCAGCCCGGTCTTCAGCGCCGAGCAGCAGGAAGCCGCCATCGGCGCCGTGCTCGACAAGACCGGCATCGGCGGCCTTGCCGGCAACTTCATCCGGCTCTCGGCCGCGAACCGGCGGCTCTTCGCCCTGCCGGACATGATCCGCGCCTTCCGCTCGCTGGTGCAGGATTCCAAGGGTATCGTCCGCGCCGAGGTGCGGGTGGCCGAGCGCCCGTCCGACGCGCTGATCGAGGAGATCAAGGCGTCGCTCAAGGACATCGCGAAGGCCGAGGTGGACATCGACCTCGTGGTCGATCCCAGCCTGATCGGCGGTCTCGTCGTGAAGATGGGATCCCGCATGGTCGACGCCTCGCTCAAGACCAAGCTCAACGGTATTCGCCTCGCGATGAGGGCGGCGCGCTAACGCGCAGCCCCGCGACCCAGACACATCAGACGCTAAAGCCACAGGGGCCCGAGCATGGACATCCGCGCCGCCGAGATCTCCGCGATCCTCAAGGACCAGATCAAGAACTTCGGCGAGGAGGCCGAGGTCTCCGAGGTCGGTCAGGTTCTCTCCGTCGGGGACGGCATCGCCCGCGCCTACGGCCTGGACAACGTCCAGGCCGGCGAAATGGTCGAGTTCGAGTCCGGGGTGCGGGGCATGGCCCTCAACCTCGAGCAGGACAACGTCGGCATCGTGATCTTCGGCTCCGACCGTGAGATCAAGGAAGGCCAGACCGTCAAGCGGACCGGCACCATCGTGGACGTGCCGGTGGGCAAGGGCCTGCTCGGCCGCGTCGTCGATGCGCTGGGCAACCCGATCGACGGCAAGGGCCCGATCACCTCGACCGAGCGTCGCCGCGTCGACGTCAAGGCGCCGGGCATCATTCCGCGCAAGTCGGTGCACGAGCCGATGGCCACGGGCCTGAAGGCGATCGACGCCCTCATCCCGGTGGGTCGTGGCCAGCGCGAGCTGATCATCGGCGACCGCCAGACCGGCAAGACCGCCATCGCCCTCGACACGATTCTCAACCAGAAGCCGGGCCACTCCGCCGGCGGCGATGAGAAGGCCAAGCTCTTCTGCATCTACGTCGCCATCGGCCAGAAGCGCTCGACGGTCGCCCAGTTCGTCAAGGTCCTCGAGGACCAGGGCGCTCTGGAGTACTCCATCATCATCGCCGCCACCGCCTCCGACGCCGCGCCGATGCAGTTCATCGCGCCCTTCGCCGGCTGCGCCATGGGCGAGTACTTCCGCGACAACGGCATGCATGCCGTGATCGTGTATGACGACCTGTCCAAGCAGGCCGTGGCCTACCGCCAGATGTCCCTGCTGCTGCGCCGCCCGCCGGGCCGCGAGGCTTACCCGGGCGATGTGTTCTACCTCCACAGCCGCCTGCTGGAGCGCGCCGCCAAGATGGGCGACGCCGCCGGCAACGGCTCGCTGACCGCCCTGCCGGTCATCGAGACCCAGGCCAACGACGTGTCAGCCTATATCCCGACCAACGTGATCTCGATCACCGACGGCCAGATCTTCCTTGAGACCGACCTGTTCTACCAGGGCATCCGCCCGGCGGTGAACGTCGGCCTCTCGGTGTCGCGGGTGGGCTCCTCGG
>JAKONI010000338.1 GCA_022702015.1 Beijerinckiaceae bacterium
CGTCGGGGGCGAGGAACCGCAGCGCCGGGGCCGCGCCGAGGAGGTCGTCGGCGAAGGCACGCAGGCGGGCCGGCCCGGCGGCGGGATCCGTGCCCACCGCCAGGAAGGCGACCCGCCCGCGCAGGGAACAAGAACGGCCTCGTCGTCCTCGACATCAACCAGGAGGTCAGCGACGTGGTGCCCACCACCACCTCGACGATCAACTCGCCGACGATCCGCCAGCGCCGGGTGGCCACCAGCGTGGCGGTGAACGACGGCCACACCCTGGCGCTCGGCGGACTGGTGCAGGAGAAGTCGCAGCTCTCGAACGAGAGCTTCCCGATCCTCGGCGACCTGCCGGTGATCGGCGCCGCCTTCCGCAACCGCGACGACATCAGGGTGCGCACGGAGCTGATCGTGTTCATCCGGCCGAAGGTCATCCGCGGCATCGCCGAGGCGGACCGGATCGCCGACGACTTCCGCCAGCAGTTCCGGGCGATGATGCCGGTCCGCCCGGTGCCGCCGCCCCCGCCGATGGCGATGCCGCTGCCCGGCACCGAGGGCGTGCTCCGGCGGATGATCGATTAGGCGGCCTTCGCCGCATCGTCCTCCGCCGAACCGGCATCTCCTTAGACCCGACCGAAAAGTCCCTCATCCTAAGGGTCTGGCCGGGAAGTCCCGATCCATCCCCCCCTCGACCTCATCCTGAGGTGCCGCCGCGAAGCGGTGGCCTCGAAGGAGGGCTCCCGTCAGCGCCGCGATCCCTGGATCTCTCCTTCGAGGCGGCTGTCGCCGCACCTCAGGATGAGGGCGGTGAGGGGAGTGGGGGCTTTTCGCTAGAGCATTTTCCGCCGAAGTGGATACCGGTTCGGCGCAAGAAAATGCGGCAAAAGCAATGGATTAGCGCGTTCCGCCCTCCTCCCCCAACGCGCCCCGGATGGCGGCGCAGGCGGGGTGGTCGAGGGCGGGGGCGCCGGGCGCGACGCCGGGCTGCCAGACCAGGAAGTCGGTGCCGGTGCGGCTGCCCCCCAGCGCGTAGACCCCGATCCGCCCCGCCCGCGCGGTGCCCTGCGCCACGGTGGCGGACATCCGGAAGTACTGGCGCGGGGAGGGGACCGGCCGCCCCCCCGCCGGCGGCGTCACGGCGGAGGGCTGGAGCCGCCGCGCCAGGGCGGCGAGGTCGAAGGACCCGCCCTCGTTGTACACGGTCAGCGCCGGCTGGAGCCGGCCGGCGATCTCCGGGGTCATGGAGGGAAGGCGGCCGATCTCGTCGGCGCTGAGGAAGGGGCCGTTGCGCGGGCCGTAGGCGAGGCCCCGCGCCCGGTACTGCGCGAGTTCCGCCCCGCCGTTGGGCTCGGGCACGTCGTCGGAGTCGCGGTAGTCGACGATCTCGGCGGAGAGGGCGAGGGCGGTGCGGTCGGGGAGGCCGAGCCGGGCGAACGCCTCCTCCAGCGCCGGCCGGGGCGTCTGGTTGAGGTCGATGAGCCGGCCCTGATCCTCCAGCGACAGGGTGAGGGTGCGCCCGCCGCCGAGGGGGCAGGCGATGGGGGTGCCGTCCTCCGGCAGGCCGAGGCCGGTGGCGCGGTAGGTCCGCCCCACGGCGAGGTCGTAGGCGAGGAGCCGGACGACCCCGTCGGCCATCCCCTGGAGGAGGGCGAGGTCGGCCCGGGTGCGGACCAGCGCGGCGTTCGCCCGCGATTGCAGGATCGCGGTGGCCAGCACCGCGCTGACGGCGGCGAGCACCATCACCACCGAGACGAGGACGAACCCGTCCTCCTTCCCCCGCTGCGGGATCCTCACGGCCGGTCCCCCGTGGCGACGACGAGGGGCGGCCAGCGCCGCCGGTCCCCCGGCGGGAAGGCGACCCGCACCTCGATCAGGTCGGGCTGGCGGTCGGCCCGGGTCCAGGCCGGGAGCCAGACGGGGGGGAGCCCCTTCGCCGGCGCCCCGAAATACCGGAACGCGAGGCCGGCGACGCGCTCCATCAGCACCTCGCTCCGGGCGGTCGGGGCGAGGCCCTGGAGCGCCTCGAGGGGGATCCGGCGCTCGATCAGGTCGGCGGCGCCGTCCCCCCGGGGGGCGCCCGCGAAGGCGGCGACGACCTCCGCCGGGCGTTCGAGGTTCCGGTCGGGGGCGATCGCCGCCGAGAGGGTCTCGGGTCCGCCCCGCACCGTCGGCAGGCTCCCGTCCAGGTGGCGGCTCGCGAGGCTGCCGAGGGTCCGGCGGAGGTGGTCGCGCACCCCCTGGACCTGCTCCGCGCCCTCCGCCGCCGCGACGGCGGTGGCGGTGCGGCCGGCCACCTGCACGGCCTCCACCAGCAGCACCCCCATGAGGGCGGCGAGCGCCAGGGAGACCAGCACCTCCACCAGGGCGAACCCGGCTTGGCGCGCCGGAGGCGGTGCGTCAGGCATCGGGCCGGGCCGGCACGAGGGTGGTGTAGATCGCCGGTCCCGACGGCCCGCCGCGGGTGAGCCGCAGCCGCCACAGGGGCGGGCCGTTGCGCGCCGGGAGCGCCCCCCGGGCGTCGCTCACGGCGAGGGTCCAGGGCCGCCCGTCGGTGAAGCGCCCCTCGGCGAGGCCCGGCTGGAGCGGGCCGTCCGCGAGGCGGCGCAGGCAGATCCCCTCGGCCTCGGCGGCCTCGGCGCGCAGCCCCGCCACCCGGCGCAGGCTCGCGCCGGTCTCCCCGGCGATCTGGAGGGCGAGCAGGGTCCCGATGGCGGCGATGGCGAAGGCCACGAGCACCTCCACGACGGTGAAGCCGTCCTCGGCGGCGCGATCCGGGCGAGGGCTCATCGGGCGGCCTCCCGGTGGACCCGCGCGGTGAGGGCGCCCACCGACAGGACGACCCCGGTCCCCGGAGTCCCGAGGAGGATGCGCCCGCCGCTGGAGCTTCCGTCGGCCAGGAGGCGGATCTCCCCCGGCGTCCCGGCCTCGACGAGGACGGCCAGGGGGGCGGTGGCGATGGGCGCCGCCCCGGGGCGGGAGCTGAGGAACCGGCCCGTCTCCGGGTCGAGGACGAGGCGCGCCGTCTCGCCGGTGCGCAGGGCCTGGGCCCGCAGGAGGCCGATCTCGGCACCGAGCGTGGCGGCGAGGCGGTCCGCCCGCCGCCCGGCCCCCGATCCGGCGGAGTGGGAGGCGACCGCGACGGCCAGGCCGACGATCACCAGGGTCACCAGCATCTCCACCAGGGTGAAGCCCGCCTCGCGAAGATCCCGGGTTTCCGAAGGGATCATCCCTTCGGTGGGGTCCAGGGGCGAAGCCCCTGTGATCGCAGGGCTCCGCCCTGCACCCACCAAAGGGCCCGCCCCTTGGAACCCCCGTCCGGTCACGGTCAGCGTTCCTTCCAGGCCTTGGCGATCTGGTCGGTGAGGGGCTTCGTCAGGTAGGAGAGCACCGAGCGCTCGCCGACCTGCATGTAGGCCTCCACCGGCATGCCGGGGACGAGGCGGAGCGCGCCCAGCACCTCCTTGCCCTTGTCGTCCAGGCGGATGCGCGCCGTGTAGTAGGACAGGCCGGTCTTGGTGTCCTGGGTCACGTCCGCCGAGACCCGGGCCACCTCACCCTCCACCTCCGGCGTGGTGCGCAGGTTGAAGGCGGAGAAGCGCAACATCGCCGCCTGCCCGGTGCGGACGTTGTCGATGTCCTGCGGCTGCACCCGCACCTCCACCAGGAGCTGGTCGGCCTGGGGCACGATCAGCATCGCCGGCTCGTTGGGGGTCACGAGGCCGCCCACCGTGTGGACGGTCAGCTGGTGGACGACCCCGTCCTGGGGGGCTCGGAGGTCGATGCGCTTGAGCTGGTCGAGGGCGGCGACGCGCTTCTCCACGAGCTCCGACCATTTGGCGCGGATCTCGGCGAGGTCCTTGCCGACCTCGCTGCGCATCTCCCGGTCGATCTGGATGATCTGCAATTCTGTCTCGGCGATCTTGCCCCGGGAGGAGGCGGTGGCCGCCATGAGCTGCCCGCGCTCGCCCTCGAGCCGCGCCCCGTCTCGCTCCAGGGCGGTCACCCGGGAGAGGGGCACGAGGTTCTTGGCGTAGAGGTCGCGCACCCCGGTCAGTTCCTGGGTGATGAGGGCGATCTCGCGGTTCTTGGCCTCGGCCTGCTCGGTGAGACCCTGGATCTCCTGGCGCAGCTGCTCGACCCGCTCGGTGAGCTGCGCCTTCTGGCCCTCCCGGGCCGCGACGCGGGAGCCGAACAGCCGGGCCTCGCTCTCGATCAGGTGGGCGACCGCCGCATTGTCCCCGGCCCGGGCGACGAGATCGGCGGGGAACGCCACCGCCTTCGCCCCGTCGCGCTCGGCCTCGTCCCGGGCCCGGCGGGCGGACAGCTCGTCCAGGGCGGAGAGCACGATCTCGAGGTTGGTGCGGATCTGGGTGCCGTCGAGGCGCACCAGCACGTCGCCGGCCGAGACCCGGCTGCCCTCGTGCACGCGGATCTCGCCGACCACGCCGCCGGTGGGGTGCTGGACCTTCTTCACGTCCGACTCGACCACGAGCTGCCCCGGGGCGATCACCGCCGCCGAGACCTGGGTGAGGGTGGCCCAGCCCCCGATCCCGGGCAGGAGCACGAAGCCGAGGCCGAGCGCCACCAGGAGGTGCCGCCGGATCGAGGCCAGCGCCACGGGGAGCGGCGCCGTGAGGGCGCCCACCGGGGCGACGAGGGACGTGGAAGCGGTCAGGTCGGTCATCACGCGCTCTCACGCAGGGTCGCGACGGGGGCGGGGGGCGGGGCGTCCGCCCGGGGCGGGGTCCCGCCGGGGGCCTGATGGGGGGCTTGCGCGAAGGCCGCCTGGGCCTGGGCGAAGGCCTGCGCCTGCGGCGTCGGATGGGCCTGCGAAGGGGCCTGCGAAGCGGCCTGGGCCGCCATCTGGGCCTGCATCGGGCGCAGCACCCGCCGGAGCACCTCGTCCTTCGGCCCGAAGGCCTGGACCCGGCCGTCGGTGACCATGAGGATCAGGTCGAGGGCGGCCAGCGCGCTCGGCCGGTGGGCGATCACCACGCAGATCCCGCCCCGTCGGCGGACCCCGAGGATCGCCTCCGTCAGGGCGGCCTCGCCCTCGGCGTCGAGGTTGGAGTTGGGCTCGTCGAGGACGACGAGGAAGGGGTCGCGGTAGAGGGCGCGGGCCAGCCCGATCCGCTGGCGCTGCCCGGCGGAGAGGCCGGTGCCGTTCTCGCTGAGGCGGGTGTCGTAGCCCTCGGGGAGCCGCAGGATCAGCTCGTGGACGCCCGCCGCCTTGGCGGCCTCGATCACGAGGTCAGGGGCGGTCCCGTGCTCGAACCGGGCGATGTTCTCGGCCACCGTGCCGGGGAACAGCTCGACCTCCTGCGGCAGGAAGCCGAGATGGGCGCCCAGCGCCTCGGGGGCCCATTGCTCCAGGGCCGCGCCATCGAGGCGGACCTGGCCGCGCAGGGGTGTCCACACCCCCACCAGCGCCCGGGCGAGGGTGGACTTGCCCGACGCGCTCGGGCCGATCACCCCGAGCCCCTGGCCGGCCTGGAGGGCGAAGCTCGCCTCCTGCAGCACGATCCGCCGGGCGCCGGGGGGCGCCACGCTCACCCCCTCCACCTGGAGGGTCCTCTCCGGCGCCGGCAGGGCGTGGGGCCGGGGGGCCTCGGGGAGGCGGCCGAACAGGTCGGAGAGGCGGCGCCAGCTCTGCCGGGCGGCCACGAAGGTCTTCCAGTGGGCGATGGCGAGCTCGGCCGGGGCCAGCGCCCGGGAGACCAGGATCGAGGAGGCGATGATGATGCCCCCCGTCGCCTCGTTGTGGATCACGAGCCAAGCGCCAAGCGCCAGCACCCCCGATTGCAGGGCCATGCGGAACACCTTCGAGGCGGCGCCGAAGCCCCCGGCCACGTCCGCCGTGCGCTTCTGGGCGAGGCCGTAATCGCGGTTCACCAGCGCCCAGCGCAGGGCGAGGCGGTCCTGCATCCCCATGGCGGTGAGGGCCTCGGCGTTGCGCCGGGAGACCTCGGCCAGGCCGTTGCGCTGCTGGCTGTGGATCACCGACATGGCCGCCGGCCGGCGCGTGGCCCGGTCGTTCAGGATGGTGGCCGCCACCAGCACCAGCATCCCGAACACCGCCGCCGCCCCGATCATCGGGTGGAACAGGAAGCAGATCACGAGGTAGACCGGCATCCACGGCAGGTCGAACAGGGCGGGGGGCCCGCCCCCCGCGAGGAAGCCGCGCAACTGATCGAGGTCGCGCAGGGGCATGAGCCCGTCGCCGCCCACGGCCCCCTTCAGCGAGGCCCGGACGGTCACGTCGAACACCCGCCCGCTCAGGGCCTCGTCCAGCGCCATGCCGATCCGCACGAGGATCCGCGAGCGGAGCAGCTCCAGCAGCCCCTGGATGGCGTAGAGCATGAGGGCGAGCACGCAGAGCCCCACCAGGGTCGGCACCGACCGGCTCGGGATCACCCGGTCGTAGACCTCCAGCATGAAGAACGAGCCGGTCAGGTACAGCACGTTCACCAGCGCGCTCATGCAGGCGACGCCGAGGAAGGCCATCCGGCACCGCTCAAGGGCCGAGACCAGCGTGGACGAAGGGCCTTTCATGGGATCACGGCTCACGGCGAACGGCGTCGGGGGCTCACGCAAACGCTCGGAACCCACGAAGTCCGGCGGGCTCTGCAACCGGGACCATGCTCGGCAAAAGGTTACTAAAATCCTGTGGCCCCC
>JAKONI010000345.1 GCA_022702015.1 Beijerinckiaceae bacterium
GCTGCCACGGCGTCGGCCAACACGTCCTGTGCCTCGTGAGACGCGTCGAGGTAGATCCAATCGAATGTCCCGGCCTCCCCCTGGCAGATCAGCGAGGACAGGGCCAGGTACGAGTCCATCTTCAGCGTCCGGAGCGTCACCGGATGGGGTGTGTCCCGCCGGGCAATCTCGAGGTTCCGGTGGAACAACGCCTCGTCATCCGCTCCCACGCGGTCGTCGTGGCAAATCATCCCCTCCCAGGTATCGATGCAGGTGAGGTTGATGGGGTTATGGCGCGAGAACAGTTCGATCATCTTGCAGGCGGAGAAGCCCTCGAACGAGCCGACTTCGAGAATCTTCTCAGGATTGCAAGTAAAAATTCGGATCCGATCCCAGATGTCCGGCAGGTCTATCCCGAGGTTGCTGCCGTCCCAAACCTGGGAAAACTGCAGTTCATCGCTCATGTCTTGCGTACCTGATCACGTATAGAACGGTGCGCTAGCAGGGCGCTGAGTCACAGCCCTCAGGTACCAGACGATTAATGTCAATGCAGATGACAAAATTCGACGGCCGATTGCCCGATATTGTCTGGACTAAATCATACTCAGAGTTGTACGAATTCTGACGCACCGTCTCTAGACTGCACGGATCGCGCCGAAGTTCAGTCGAACGGTAACGAAAGTCTCATCCTGCGTGGCCGTGCCCTCATGTCGGGTACGGATCGTCCCCCGGTCAGCGCCGTTCGATCCCCCGCCAGGCGGGATCGCGGTCGGTGTCCATGAGGGTGTCGCCGGAGGGCGGAGGCGGCTCGGGCTCGGCGGCCCTGCGGCTGAGTTCGGCCATCAATCCCCGGGCGAGGACATCCTTGACGAGGCGCTCCCGCGTGTCGGGGGGAACCGCCGCGAGCGCGGCCGGCGCGGCGGCGGGGACGGCCCGCGCGAGACGCTGGGCCTCCGCACCGGGATCGGCTCCGTTCCGCACGAGCGCGAGATAGGAGAGCACGCCCACGACCAGGACGACGCGGAGGAGGAACAGCATCTCTCGCCTCAGCCGGAAGCACGCCCGGAACGCGATTGCCCCGGGCGTTCGCGACAATCAGGCGGATTTCATGAAGCGCTGGTCAACCGCGTCCGAGAATCGCGAGGCATGGTGAACGGGTCTCACCCGGGATCCCGGTTACTTCGCGGAAAGCATCTCGGACGGTCGCGGCCGGTCCGCAACACTCGTTTAAGGGCACTCTGAGACCGTCTTCCAGTCGTTCGGAAGTCGAACCGGAGGCGCTGTGGGTGTGTGACAAGCATCCTGCGCCGCGCGTGTGAGTCTTGACCATTAACAAAGTCCTGACCAGCCTGTTCGACGAGCGCCTCGCGGGCCTCGTGCATCGCTCGGCGAGCGACGATACGGCCGTCCGCCATCGCCATGAGCGGTTCCTGGTCTCCCGATTGGCCACCGGGCTGGTCACGATGGCCGCCCTGCCGCCCTATCTGCTGTGGCGTGGCGTCCCCTCGGCGATCGAGGCGGCCGCGTTCGCGAGCCTGCTGCTGCCGGTGATGGCGGCGGTGATCCTCTCGCGCACGGGGTCCCTCTGGGTGGCCCATGCGATATCCTCGGCGGGCCTGTCCGGATTGGTCGTCTGCCTCGCGGCGATGACCGGCGGGCCTTCCTCGCCGGCGGCCGTCTGGCTTGCGGTCATCCCCCTCGAAGCCCTCGTGTCCGGCTCCTGGCGTGCGACGGTGGCGGCTACGGCGCTGGCGGTGGTCGGGGTCGTGGCGGTTCTTCTGTCGGGCCTTTGGTTCGGCGCCGAGCCAGTGATCGCCCTTCCGGTGAACCTCGCGCTCCCGGTCTTCGCCCTCACCGCCCTCGGGCACGTGGCGGCCCAGGCCCTGGAGCACCTGCGCAACGAAGGCGCGTGGCGGGAGCGGCTCCGCAGCAACGAGGCCCGCGACCGGATGCTTCTCGCCGCCATCGACGATCTCGTGACCTGGCACGATGACAACGGCCGGGTCGTCGAGGCGTCGGCCTCCGCGATCAGGCTGGTGGGCGGGGAGGCTGCGAGCCTGCACGGCCTCGGCCTGCTGAAGCGGGTTCACGTGGCCGACCGGCCCGCCTACCTCAACGCCATCAGCGAGGTCGCCGCCACCGGGCGTCCCGCCACCCTGGCCCTGCGCCTGCACGTCGACCCCTCGGCCCATCGCATCGACCGGGCGAACCTCATCCATGCGGAGATGCGCGCCCATCGCATCGCCGGCGCGGCGAGTGCGGGGGGGATGACCGTGGTCGCCGTGACCCGCGACATGACCGGGCACCACCGGCACGCCCAGGAACTGGAGGCCTCCCGCATGGCCGCCGAGCGCGCCGACGCCGTGAAGGGACGCTTCCTCGCCAACGTCACCCATGAGCTGCGGACTCCGCTCAACGCGATCATCGGCTTCTCGGAGTTGCTGTCCGGAGAGGGGGGCATGGCCATCGGGCCTGAACGGCAGCGGGAATATGCCGGGCTCATCCATCAGTCCGGCCACCACCTGCTCGACGTGGTGAACACCCTCCTGGACATCAGCCGGATTCAGAGCGGCAACTTCGATTACAAGCCCGAGGCGATGGACGCCGCCGAGCTGGTCCGCTCCTGTTGCAACCTCATGGCCCTCAAGGCCGGCGAGGGACAGGTGACCCTCCGGGCGAACCCGGCCGGCCCCTCGGAGATCGTGGCCGATCCCCGCGCCTGCCGGCAGGTGCTCATCAACCTCATCTCCAATGCCCTGAAATACACCGCGCCGGGCGGCGGAGTGTCGGTCGGCCTCACCCGGGAGACCGATGGGCTGGAGATCACCGTGGCCGATACCGGCATGGGCATCGCCGCCGAGGACCTGCCGCGCCTGGGTACGCCGTTCTTCCAGGCCGGAAGCGGCGGCTATGCCCGGAGCCACGAGGGCACGGGGCTCGGGCTGTCCGTGGTGCAGGGTCTCGTCGGCCTGCATGGCGGGGCCATCCGCATCGAGAGCGCCCCCGGCGCCGGGACCCTCGTCACGGTGACACTCCCTTATGCCGGACGTGACCAGGATACGCCCGGCGGCCCGGCGCCCATCACCACGGCCTTGCGGGGCGCTACGCCGAAACGGCCGAAGGTCGTGACGCTGCCGCTCGGCCTGTTCGACCCGGAGCCGGTCCACGGCGCGGTCGCGGCGTCCGATCTCACCACATCCGTGCCGTTCCGGCGCGCCGGGTGAAACCAGTCCCGGGAGGAGGATCGATGGCAGGGTATCGCGAGATCACGGTGGCGGGGGGCGAGGGCCGGTCCCGCCGCCCGGCGGGGGCGGCGGCGACGGGACGGCGGACGGCCACCGTGTCGCACGGCAACTGGCGGGTGATCGCGGCGAGGGGGCTGTCCTACGGCCTGTCCGAGGGCACGATGCTCTGTCGGGAAAGGCCGGGGACGGTGTTCGGCGCCGTGGTCGCCCTCTGCGCTTCGGGCTTCATCTGCTTCAACGCCCTCGGCCATCAGACCGGGCGCCATCCGGCGCCGATCCTGCCGAAGGTGGCGGCCAGGATCTCCGCCCCCGCGAAGACCGCCGCCGAACCGGCCCCGGTCGCGAAGGACGCCCCCCGGGACGTGGCCGCCGAGCCGGTCAAGGCCATGGTCCCGGCCGCGACCCCGGCCGCGCCGAAGCAGGCATCCCGGGACCCCATCGCCGACCTGATCCGCGCGGAGGACACCACCGCCTCGGTGACGCCTAAGGCCAAGCCGCCGCTGCCGGCGAAGACGGAGGCGCCCGCCCCGGCGGACCCGGCGGTGATGAAGGCCCAGCGCGCCCTGGGCAAGCTCGGCTACGGTCCCGTCAAGGCCGACGGGGCAATGGGACCGGCGACCAAGGCGGCGATCGAGAAATTCGAGCGCGACCGCAAGCTGCCAGTCACCGGCGAGGCCGCCGGCCGGACGCTTCGCGCCCTGGAAAGCCACGCGGCCAAGGGCTAGGGTCCCGGGGCGATCCCCGGAGCCCGAGAGACATGCCACGCCTGCGCTCCGACTTCTGGGTCTCGGCCCATCTGCGGCGCTTGAACGACCGGGCGATCCCCGCCGTGCTCCGGCGGCGCGGGGCGGCGGAGGCGGGGGCGATCTTCGTGAAGGTCGATCGCCTGGACGGCACCGCCGACCTCTACGGCCCGGCGCCCCAGGCCCTGATGGCCGGGGCGGACGACCTCGGCGAGCGCCGCTTCGTGCCGCTCTTGCGCGGCGTCATGCCCCTCGACGTCGAGGAGAAGCTCGGCCGGGAGATGCGGTTCGACACGGATCTGTGGATCCTCGAGATCGACGACCGCGAGGGGCGTCACGACCTCGACCTCGCGGAATAAGCCAGCCCTCAGCGAAGCCGGTTGCCGACCGCGCCCGCCTCGACCGCGACCGAGAGCCGGTCCGTCAGTGCCCACTCGACGCCGACGCGCGCATCGGGCCGCACGGCGATCTCGTCCCGGGAGAAGGGCGCCGAGGCGACGGTCGGCCCTGCCCGGAGGGTTTCGTGCACGGCAAAAGCCCCCACCTTTCCGTAGAGGAGCACGTTCGGGGTGAGCAGCGTGCCGACCTGCGCCTGGACGGCTCCGGCGATGTCGCGGCTGTAGGCGAGGCGCCCGTAGCCCGGAGTGGACGTGCCCCCGGCCGGAATCAAGGCATCGAAGCCGCCGGAGATGCCGTAGACGAACCGGCCCTCCTGCCAAAGGCGACCGCCCTCGAACCCGATGGTCGGCCCCGAATAGCCACCGAAACGCTTCGACGACACGGCTTCGTACCCCGTCGAGAGGCGGGCGTAGGAGCCGTTCCAGCGCCCCGGCTCGATCGTGTCCGAAGCCGGCCATGCGAAGGAGGGCAGGGGGCCGAAGCCGGCCGAGAACGGGAACACCTGCGCGTGCGCCGGGCCGGCGGCGAAGCCGGCGAGCGCGAGGCCGATGACGAAGCGGGAGGGGGCCGAACCGATCATGCCGGCATCATACGCCAAAGCTTGACCCGCGCCATGCGCCGCCCCGGCGCCTCACCCCCAGAGATCCGCCTGGGGTGGATGGATCGTGCTGCCGTCGTAGCGGAGGGGCCGGTCCCGGTCGCGGGCAAGCAGGAGCGGCCCGTCCAGGTCCACGAACGCGGCGTGGTGCATCAGGAGGGTCGCGGGCGCCATCCCGAGCGAGGTGCCGAGCATGCAGCCGACCATCACCGTCAGGCCCCGTTCCCGCGCCTCCTGGGCGAGGAGCACGGCCTCGGTCAGCCCACCGGTCTTGTCGAGCTTGATGTTGATGGCATCGTAACATCCCGCCAAGGCGTCGAGCCCGGCGCGGTCGTGCAGGCTCTCGTCCGCGCAGACTGGGACCGGATGGGCGATCCGGGCCAGGAGCGCGTCGTCGCCCGCCGGAAGGGGCTGCTCGATCAGCGCCACGCCGGCCGCGAGGCAGGCGGCGAGGTTCGCCTCCACGTTGGCCGGGCGCCACGCCTCGTTGGCGTCGACGATCAGCCGGGCTCGCGGCGACCCCGCCCGGACCGCAGCGATCCGTTCGGGGTCGCCGTCGCCGCCGAGCTTGACCTTGAGGAGCGGCCGGGCCGCCGCCGCCCTCGCCGCCTCGCCCATGCTCTCGGGCGTGCCGAGGCTCAGGGTGTAGGCGGTGGTCGCCGGCTGCGGCGCGGGCAGACCCAGGATCTCCCAGGCGCGCCGCCCCTGGCCCTTCGCCTCGAGGTCGAGGAGGGCGCAGTCCAGCGCGTTGCGGGCGGCGCCGGCCGGCAGCCGGTCCCGCAACTCCTCGCGGGCGAGGCCCCCGGCCACGGCATCGGCCTGGCCTTCGATCAGGGCGGCGACGCTCTCGATGCTCTCGCCGTAGCGGGGATACGGCACGCATTCCCCTCGGCCGACGACGGCCCCATCCGTGATCGTCGCCACCACGACGGCGATCTCGGTGCGGCTGCCCCGGGAGATGGTGAAGGCCCCCGCGATCGGAAACCGTTCGATGGACAGGCTGAGGGTGCGGGCCATGTCACGCCGCCGGGAAGTCGGCGACGATCCGATCGACAAGGGCCTCCACGCCGAACCGCACCGGGTCCGTCGCGGGCAGGTCGTGCTTGTCCGAAAGCGTCGTGAGGAGCGCCTTCGCCTCGTCCTCCCCGAGGGCTTGGGTGTTCACCGCGATACCCACCGGCCGGATATCCGGGTTGGTCAACCGGCCGAGCTGCACCGTAAGGTCGATCACTTGCCGGATCGTCGGCAGCGGGTGGGCGACGCCGCGCATGGTGGTGCGGGTCGGCTCGTGACAGACGACGAAGGCGTCCGGTTGGGCCCCGTGCAGCAGTCCGAGGCTCACCCCCGCGAAGGACGGATGGAAGAGAGAGCCCTGGCCCTCCAGCAGATCCCAATGGTTCGGCGCCGCATCCGGCGAGATCGTCTCGACGGCGCCGGAGATGAAGTCCGCCACCACGGCGTCGATGGCCACGCCCCGGCCGGAGATGAAGACGCCGGTCTGCCCTGTGGCCCGGAAATCCGCGTCGAGCCCCCGGTCGCGCATGCCCTTCTCCAGGGCGAGCGTCGTGTACTTCTTGCCCACCGAACAATCCGTTCCGACGGTCAGCAGGCGCCGGCCCGGGCGCCGCGTACCCTTGCCCGTGGGGAAGGTCTCGCTGGTGTGCCGCACGTCGTGCAACTGGCGATCGCGTCGCGCCGCCGCCTCCGCGATGGCCGGGACCGCCCCGAGGCGCACGTGCAGGCCGCTCGCCACGTCGTAGCCGGCCGCGATCGCCGCCACGATCTCCTTCACCCAATGGTCCGGCAGCACGCCGCCGGCGTTGACCACCCCGACCACCAGGGTACGACACCCCTTCGCGAGACCCTCCTCAAGGGTCAGGTCCGGGATGCCGAGATCGGCCTTGCAGCCGGGCAGACGCATCTGGCCGATGCACCATTCCGGACGCCAATCCTTGATGCCGTAGGCCGTCTTGGCCGCCAGTGCATCCGGCACGTCACCGAGGAACATCAGGTAGGGCGTGGCGATCTGCATCGGGCTGGCCTCTTGATCGGGCCGATCTAAGCCAGACCGATCCGGCCGCGCAAGGCGTGTCCGGCCGGGTCACACGGCTCAATTCGATGGTAGAAATTCCAGCAGGAATACAACGCAGATTGTAGAACCATTATGCCGGGTCGCTAGACCCCGCCAATCATCTCTCGAATATGCCGGCGAAACTTCCGGGACCGGCGTCGGTTGTCGTCAGCGATCCCTGGCGCGAGAGCGTGCGGACCACCGCATCGCTCAGATCGCCCTGCCACTTTGCGCGAGCCTAAAACGATCGCGCAACGGGCTCCGCCCGCTCCGTATCTTTGCTCGCAAAATCGCGGGAAGCAGTCTCAGCGATTGTTCGATCATAACCTGTGTGGTGGTCGCGGCTCCGGCCCAAGCTAGGCGGAAGGGCCTCTCCAACTTGTCTGCGGACCTGAATGGACACACTCCTCACC
>JAKONI010000348.1 GCA_022702015.1 Beijerinckiaceae bacterium
TCGCCGACGTGTCCCAGAGGGCGGCGGCGCCGATCGGGGCGGCCTTCACCCTGATCTGCCTCGTCACCGGCTCCCTGTGGGGCAAGCCGATGTGGGGCACCTACTGGGTGTGGGACGCGCGGCTCACATCGATGCTGGTGCTGTTCCTCATCTATTGCGGTCTCATCGCCCTGTGGCGGACCATCGAGGATCCGAACCGGGCGGCCCGCGCGGTGGCGATCCTCACCCTGGTCGGCGCGGTGAACCTGCCGATCATCAAGTTCTCCGTGAACTGGTGGTCGACCCTGCACCAGCCGGCCTCGATCCTGCGGATGGGTGGCTCCACCATCGACCCGTCGATGCTCTACCCGCTGCTGGTGATGATCGGCGCGGCCACCCTCGGGGGCGTAACCCTTCACCTTTACGCGATGCGCACCGAGATCATGCGCCGCCGGGTGCGGACCCTGACCATCCGCGAAGCCGAGCGGCTCGATGGGGGGGCGCGGCGCATCGTGCCGGCTCCTCCGGCCGTCGCCCTGCCCCAGGGCTTGTGAGGCGCCGATGTTCGATCTCGGATCCCATGGCGGCTTCATCGTCGCCGCCTACGGCTTCACGATTTTGACCATGGCCGCCCTGGTGGGCAATGCCATCCGCGACCGGGTGGCCCAGCGGCGGGCGCTCCGGCGCTTCGGGGAGGACCGGCGGTGAGCGATACGGCGAACGGTCCCGAGGCACCGCCCCCCGCCCGGCGCTCGCTGTTGCTGATCCTGCCGGTGGTGGTCTTCGTGGCCCTAGCGGCGGTGATGTTCCTGCGTCTGCGCTCGGGAGCCGACCCGTCCGCCCTTCCCTCGGCGATGATCGGCAAGCCCGCTCCGGCCTTCACCCTGCCGGCCGTACCGGGGTTGGCCAAGGACGGCGCCGCCGTGCCCGGCCTGGCCAGCACGGACTTCAAGGGCGGCATCACCGTCGTCAACGTCTTCGCGTCCTGGTGTGCCCCCTGCCAGGTCGAGCACCCGATGCTGATGCGCCTCGCCCGCGAGCCGGGAATCAGGCTCGTGGGGATCGACTACAAGGAGCCCTACGCCGCCGCCGGGCGGAAGTTCCTCGACCGCCATGGCGTGCCCTTCGCGGCGGTGGGCGCGGACGCCGACGGCCGGGCGGCGATCGATCTCGGGGTCTACGGCGTGCCGGAGACCTTCATCATCGGCCCGGACGGCATCATCCGGGATAAGATCGTCGGCATCCTGACACCGGAAAACTTCGCGAGCGTGCTGAAGCGCATCCGCGCGGCGGGGAGCGTCGCCGAGGCGCGGTGAGCGCCCCGGCGTTGCCCCCGTCTACGCCTCGGGCTTCTTCTGCTCGTAGCGCATCAACAGGGGCGTCTGAGCCAGGGCGAACAGGACGGTGATCGGCATGATGCCGAACACCTTGAACTTCACCCAGAACTCATAATCCTGCGTCCGCCACACGATCTCATTGAGGGCGGCGAGGGCGAGGAAGAACACGCCCCAGCGCAGGGTGAGCCGTCGCCAGCCCTCCTCCGTCAGGGCGAACACGCTGTCCAGGACGACGCTGAGCAACGGCTTTCGGAACAGCAGCCCGCCAAGCAGGATGACCCCGAACAGGGTGTTCACGATGGTTGGCTTGATGAGGAAGAACGTCTTGTCCCGGAGCGCCAGGGCGAGGCCGCCGAACACCAGCACGATCACGCCCGAGATCAGCGGCATGATCGGGACCCGCCGCAGCAGGGCGAAGTGGATCGCCAGGGCCACGACGGTGGCACCCGTGAACAGGGCGATGGCGGCATAGGTGGTCTGGTCGCCTTGGAGGCCGAACCTCTCACCGAAGGCGTTGGCGAAGAAGAACAGGACCAGCGGCCCCATTTCCAGGGCGAGCTTGGCGAGCGGCGGCAGGTGCCGGCGCGGGGGAACGGCTTCGATCTGCATCGCGTCACTTAGTCTTGTTCGAGGCCTGCGACGGCCCGGGCGAAATCGCGGGCGGTGAAGGGTTCGAGATCCTCGACTCCCTCGCCGACACCGATGAAATGGACCGGCAGGCCGAACTTGGCCGCCAGCGCCACGAGGATACCCCCCCGGGCCGTCCCATCGAGCTTGGTCATCACCAGCCCGGTGATCGGCGCGGCCTGGGAGAACAACTCTACCTGCGAGAGGGCGTTCTGGCCGACGGTGGCATCGAGAATCAACAGGGTGGCATGGGGGGCGTCGGGGTCCTGTTTGCGCAGCACCCGCACGATCTTCTCCAACTCCGCCATCAGGCCGGTCTTGTTCTGCAACCGGCCGGCGGTGTCGATGAGGAGGATGTCGGTGCCGGCCGCCTGCGCCTGTTTCAGGGCATCGAAGGCGAGCCCGGCGGCGTCGGCGCCCTGGGCACCGCTGACGACGGGCGTGCCGGTGCGGGCGCCCCAGACCTTGAGCTGATCGATGGCCGCCGCGCGGAAGGTGTCGCCGGCCGCCAGCATCACCGTGCGGCCCTCCGCCCGGTATTTCGAGGCGAGCTTGCCCAGCGTCGTGGTCTTGCCGGCGCCGTTGACGCCGACGGTGAGGATCACGAAGGGCTTACGGCTCGCATCGAGTTCGAGGGGCTTGGCCACGGGTTCGAGGGCGCGCTCCACCTCGGTGGCGAGGATGGCGCGAACCTCATCCGGCGAGATCCCTTTCTCATAGCGCCCCTTGCCCACCGCCTCGGAGATCCGCGTGGCGGTCTCCAGGCCGAAATCGGCCTGGATCAGCGCGTCCTCGAGGTCCTCCAGGGTGGTGGCGTCGAGCTTGCGCTTGGTGAACAGGCCGGTCACCCGGTCCGACAGGGCCGTCGAGGTCCTCCGCATCCCCGAGGTGAGGCGGCTCCACCAGCCCTTGGCCTCCGGCTCGCGCCCGGGGCCCGCCCCAGCATCGTGCGCCAGGGCGGCGGCGGAATCGGTCGGCTGGATATCCGGCTGCGGCGCGATCACCGGCTCGCGGTTCACCGTGCCGGTATCGACGGGGTCGGCCCCATGCGCGGGGTCGTCTCCGGCGGTGCCGGCGGGGGGGCGCTCGGGCTCGCCTTCCACGGGCAGGAGGTCGGCCCCCTCCGTGACATCGGAGGCCGCGTCGTCCTCCGGCAGGGGGACGGCGGTGACGTCAACGGCGCCGGTGGCGAAATCGGGATCGCCCTCCGAGGGCGAGGCCGGAGAAGTCTCCTCCGGCGTCTCCGAGGCGTTGCTCGGGCTTTCGTCCTTGCCCTTCCGCCCGAACAGGCGTCCGAACCACCCGGGCTTGTCCTCGCTCGTCATAAACCCTCGCATTCCACGCGGATCCGGCGCATGTGCCCGAACCGATGCCACATGCAACCGACATAGGCGCGCGCCTCCTCTACCGCGATGCCCTGCTCCTCGTCATCGACAAGCCGGCGGGTCTTCCCGTGCATCCGGGGCCCCGTGGCGGTGAGACGCTGACAGATCACCTCGATGCTCTCAGGTTCGGCCTCCCCCGGCGGCCGGAGGCGGCCCACCGCCTGGACCGCGACACCTCCGGGTGCCTCGCCCTCGGGCGCCATGCCAAGGCCCTCGCGCGCCTGGGCAAACTGTTCTCCGGCAACGCCATCGACAAGACCTACTGGGCCGTCGTCACCGGGGGCCCGGAGGCGGAGACGGGATCGATCGACCTTCCCCTGGCCCGCCGCTCGTTGGATCCCCGCTCGTGGTGGATGAAGGCCGACCCGGCGGGCGATCCGTCGCTGACCCACTGGCGGGTCCTCGGCCGGGGCGAAGGGCTGACATGGCTCGCCCTGAAGCCGGTCACCGGACGCACGCACCAGTTGCGGGTGCATTGCGCCGAATCGGGCTGGCCGATCCTCGGGGATGCGATCTACGGCGGTGCCCCCCGGGGCAGCGACTTGCATCTCCACGCGCGCGCGCTGTCCATCCCCCTCTACCCCAAGCGGGAGCCGATCGCCGTGCAGGCGCCGCCGCCGGTCCATATGGCGCGCGCGCTCGCCGGGATGGGTTGGGCGCCGGAGGCTGACTGACGCCCGCCCGCGTGGCTCACGCCGCGATCAGCCTTTTCCCGTCGTGCCCGGTGATCGCGACCGCGACGATCGCCCCCGGCGCGACCCCCTCGGGCAGACGCACCGGCGTGAAATCCTCCGCCCGGCCAGAGCCGCCCCGTTCCGCGAGAACGCGCACCCGCGCTCCGATCTGTCCGGCGAGGTGGCGGATCCGGGCTTCATCCCCCGCCTGCCGCAGGCGCGCCGCGCGCTCGCGGATCACCTGCGGGGCCACCGCCGGCATCCGCGCCGCCGGCGTGCCGGGGCGGGGCGAATAGGGGAATACGTGCAGATGCGTGAGGCCGCACTCCTCGACCAAGGCGAGGGTGTTGGCGAAATGCCCCTCGGTCTCGGTGGGGAATCCGGCGATGAGATCGGCCCCGAACACAAGGCCCGGCCGGGCCGCCCGCGCCTCGGCACAGAAGCGGATCGCCTCGGCACGGGAATGGCGGCGCTTCATCCGCTTGAGGATCAGGTCGTCCCCCGCCTGCAATGACAGGTGGAGGTGCGGCATCAGCCGGCGCTCGTTGGCGATGGCATCGAGCAGGGCATCGTCCACCTCGACCGAATCGATCGAGGAGAGGCGAAGGCGTGGAAGGCCCGGCACCTCGCGCAGGAGCCGCCGCACCAGGCCGCCGAGGCCGACCGGCTCCCCCGGCAACTCGCGACCATAGGCGGTGAGATCGACGCCCGTCAGCACGACCTCGCGCCCGCCCGCCTCGACGATGCGGGCCACCTGCTCCACCACCGCCCCGGGCTCCACGGAACGCGAATGGCCGCGGCCGAAGGGAATAACGCAGAAGGTGCAGCGGTGATCGCAGCCGTTCTGAACCGGCACGAAGGTGCGGGTATGGTCCGCCATGGCGAGGACGGCGGAGGGCGCGGCGGCCCGGTGCTCCATCACCGCGCCCGGCCCGATCCCCTGGCCCGCCCAGGCCGGGGGGGACAGCTTCTCGCCGTTGCCGATCAGCCGGCCGACCTCGGGCATCGCCCGGTAGGCCTCGGTCTCCACCTCGGCGCCGCAGCCCGTGACCACGATCTCGGCCCCTGGGTCGGACCGGGCCGCCCGCCGGATGGCCTTGCGCGCCTGCCGACCGGCTTCCTCCGTCACGGCACAGGTGTTGACGACGATCCGCCTCCGTCCGTCCAGCGCCGCCAGGGCGCGCATCGCCTCGGTCTCGACGGTGTTGAGGCGGCAGCCGAAGGTGAGGGTTTCCACGCTCATCAGGATAGTCCGGCGAACAGCTCCGGCGCGAAGGTCCCCTCGGCGACCATGGCGACCGGGCCGGTCATCAAGACGTGCTCGTCCGCCCGCCACTCCACGAAGAGGTCGCCCCCCGGCAGGGCGACGCTCGCCTGCCGGCCGATCATCCGCAGGCGGGAGGCGGCCACCACCGTGGCGCAGGCGGCCGTGCCGCAGGCGAGGGTCAGGCCGGCGCCCCGCTCCCAGACCCGAAGCTTGATGGCCTCACGCCCACCCACCCGGGCTACGGAGATGTTGGCCCGTTCGGGGAAAATCGGGTGGTTCTCGAGCATCGGACCGATCCGCGCGAGATCGTAATCGTCCGGGTCGTCCTCGACGAAGAAGACGGCATGGGGGTTGCCCATGTTCACCACCCCCGGCGAGTGCAGGACCGGCGCGTCGATGGGGCCGACCTGAAGCTCGATCCGCCTCGTATCCGGGAAGGGCTCCGCCAGGGGAATCTCGTCCCAGGCGAGGCGCGGCCGACCCATATCGACCGTGAAGGACCGCTCGGCGTTCCGGCGGACGCCGACGCGACCCGCCTTGGTCTCCAGGACGAGGCGCCCGCCCTCGGCGGGACGGGCCATCACCGGATCGTCCAGCATGGCGAAGGCGACGCACCGTGTGCCGTTACCGCAGGCCCCGGATTCCGATCCATCGGTGTTGTAGATCCGCATGAAGGCGTCCGTGCCGGCGCTCACGGAATCGTGCAGCACCATCAATTGATCGAACGACGAGCCGGGATCGGCCGCGATGGCCCGCGCTTCGCCCGCCGACACGCGGATCACCGTGCCGCGCAGATCCAGCACCACGATGGCGTTGCCGGCGCCGTGCATCTTCAGGAAGCGTCGATGGGCGAGTGCGCTCATGGGGTGAGATCAACTGGCAGGGGATGGGGGCTTATGACAAACCCGGCGCCGGGAGGCGAGTGCGCCGGCAGCGTTGCAGATCCGCCGCACCCGCCGGACGTCTCGCGGAATCCCTCGCGGGGGCGGCGGAAGGGGACTACCTTGCAACCCGGCCCCGGGCCTTCGACTCGCCGGGATCGCTCGGAGCACCGCCGTGACCCGTCGCCTCGTCCTTCCCCTCTGCACCCTCGTCGCAGGCACCCTCATGGCCGGTCCGATGGCCGCCTCCCTGCGCGCCCAGCAGCCCCCCGTCTCGACGGCCCCCTCCCCCGCGCAGACAAACCCCCTGCCGACCACCACCGCCCCCAACCCGCCGGCCGACCCGAACAAGAGCGCTGCCCCCGCGCCGGAGCAGGCGGTGACGCCGCCCCCCGCCGGACAGGTCGCGACGCCCCCCGCTGGGCAGACCGCCACATCCCCCGCGCGGCCGTCCCTGGTGGACAAGCCCGCCGAGCCCGGTGACGTGGACGAGGTGACGCTGCCCGCCAAGCCTGCGGCGATCCTCTCCGGTAAGGCCAAGTGGGAAGACGCGGTGGAGAACCTGCGCAAAACCTTCCAGCGGATCGAGGCCGACCTCGCGACGGACGGCATCAAGCCCGCAGGCAGGCCGCTCGCCGTCTTCACGAAGACCGACGACGACGGTTTCGAGTTCGACGCGATGATTCCCGTCGCCGCCGCCCCGTCCGCCGCCCCGACCGGCGGGGACGGCCTGCGCTTCGGGACGACGCCCTCCGGCAAGGCCCTGCGCTTCGCCCACCGGGGCTCCTACGAGTCGATCGACGGAACCTACGAGACGTTGACCGCCTACTTGGACGCCAAGGACATCGTCGTCCAGGATCGGTTCATGGAAGAATACGTGACCGACTTGAAGGACGGGACGGATGACGCCCTCGACGTGAACATCTACGCGCTGGTCAAGTAACGCGGATCGAGGGGATGGGCGGCACGCGGCCAGTGTTCCCCAGGAGCCGGGGACATTTTGCCGCCTCCCGTCCCCAGGGGGAACGGGGCGGCGGCGAGAGGGATTGGGCGGGCATGTGGGATGCCCGTGCGGAAACTCCACCACAGTTCAACTTGTCGTCGCCGCAGGCGGAGACTTCCGGCGGCAACGAGCTGGCTCTGGTCGTCCATTCGCGGCTGTGCCGCGTCTACAAATGCCCGATTGCGTATTTCAGCCAGCGCGATCCCCTGTCGGAGCTTGTCTCGGCGATCCTGTCTCACCGGACGCGGAACGCCGCGTCCGGCACCGCCTTCAAGGCCCTGCGCGCCCGCTTCCCCGCATGGGAGGACGTCATGGGGGCCGACATCGCCGCCATCGAAGCGGCCATCGCGGGTGTGACCTGGCCGGAGATGAAGGCGCCGCGCATCCGCGCCCTGCTCGCGGGTATCCATGCGAGGGTCGGCGCCCTGAGCCTCGACTTCTTGGCGGATATGGCGCCGGAGGAGGCGCGGGCTTGGCTCGAAGCCTTCCCCGGCATCGGACCCAAGACCAGTGCGGCGGTACTGTCCTTCTCTACGCTGCGGATGCGGGCTTTGCCCGTCGACAGCCATCATCACCGGGTCGCCCGGCGCCTCGGGTTGATCGGCCTCAAAGTCGGGCTCGCCCCCGCCCATATCCTGCTGCTTGCCCAGTTGCCGTCCAGTTGGACGGCGCAGGACCTCTACGACAACCACGAGATCCTGATGATGCACGGGCAGGATGTCTGCCACCACAACCGCCCGGCCTGCGGCCGATGCGTGCTCGTCGACCTTTGTCCGAGTGCGGTGACGGCGATGCGGGAGCCGTAGCCCCACCTTCTGAGCCTTGACCCCCTGGCGGCGGGGTGCCACTCACCCCCGCCCGGCAGGCGAGACGTGAGGATGCGACGCCCCGGCTACTCTCGCTGAGGATCGGCGCCGATGGCCGCGTTCAAGGAACTGGTTTTCTCCGGCGTTCAGCCGACGGGCAACCTGCATCTCGGCAATTATCTCGGCGCGATCCGGCGTTTCGTGGAGATGCAGGGACGCGAGGCGCAGTGCCTCTACTGCGTGGTCGACATGCACGCGATCACCCTATGGCAGGACCCCGAGGCCCTGCGCGGCCAGATCCGGGAAGTGACGGCGGCCTTCCTCGCGGCCGGGATCGATCCGAAACGCTCCATCGTCTTCAACCAGAGCCAGGTGCCCCAGCACGCCGAACTCGCGTGGATCTTCAATTGCGTCGCCCGCCTCGGCTGGCTGAACCGCATGACCCAGTTCAAGGACAAGGCGGGCAAGGACCGGGAGAACGCCTCCATCGGCCTCTACGACTATCCGGTGCTGATGGCCGCCGACATCCTGGCTTACCGGGCGACCCATGTCCCGGTGGGCGAGGACCAGAAGCAGCACCTCGAACTCACCCGCGACATCGCGCAGAAGTTCAATACGGATTTTGCCCAGTCCATCGCGGCGAGGGAGTACGATGACGGGTTCTTTCCGATCACCGAGCCGATCATCGGCGGGCCCGCGGCGCGGGTGATGTCGCTGCGCGACGGCACGAAGAAGATGTCGAAGTCCGATCCCTCGGACAATTCCCGCATCAACCTCACGGACGATGCCGACACCATCGCCCAGAAGATCCGCCGGGCGAAGACCGATCCGGAGCCCCTCCCCTCGGAGATCGCCGGGTTGAAGGAGCGCCCGGAGGCGGACAACCTCGTCGGCCTCTACGCCGCCCTCAGCGACGTGTCGCGGGAGGATGTGCTGCGGGACTTCGGCGGCGCCCAATTCTCGACCTTCAAGCCGGCCCTGGCCGACCTCGCCGTGTCGAAGCTTGCGCCCATCGCCGGGGAAATGCGCCGGCTGTCGTCCGACACCGCCTACATCGAGGCGGTTCTGGCGGACGGGTCCGAGAGGGCTGAGGCCATCGCCCGGCCCAACCTGGATATCGTGAAGGATATCGTCGGGTTCGTCCGGCGTCCCAGGGGATGACCTCATGAGCGTCCGCGCCCTCGTCTTCGACGTGTTCGGCACGCTGGTGGATTGGCGCTCCGGCGTGGCGCGGGAGGCGGCCTCCCTCCTCGCGCCCTACGCGCCGAATCTCGATGCCGGCGCCTTCGCCGATGCTTGGCGTGGCCTGTACCAACCCTCGATGGAAACGGTGCGGTCGGGCCGACGCCCCTTCGTCGACCTCGACACCCTTCACGCCGAATCGCTGCCGGATGTCCTGGGGCGGTTCGGCGTCGCCGGGGTGCCCCCCGGTGTCGCGGCGGAACTGGTGCAGGCATGGCATCGCCTCGATGCATGGCCCGAGGTGCCGGAGGCGCTGGCGCGGCTGCGCGGCCGGTTCCTCCTGGCGCCGAACTCCAACGGGCCGGTACGGCTGATGGTGGATCTCGCCCGGCGCAACGGCCTCGTCTTCGACGCGGTGCTCGGCGCAGGCTATTCCCGAGACTACAAGCCGAAGCCCGCCCTTTACCGGGACGCGGTGGCGGCCTTCGGTTTCACGCCTGCCGAAACGATGATGGTCGCCGCCCATTCGAGCGATCTCGAAGCGGCGGCGAGCCACGGCTTGGCGACGGCGCACATCGCCCGGCCGCACGAACACGGCCCGGCGGGGGGCGAATTAACGCCGAGCCTGCCCGTGACCTACGCCGCCGCCGATCTAGCCGATCTCGCCAACCAATTGGGCTGCTGAGCCCGCCGAGGGGAGTCGATCATGGCCGACTGGAACCCCGCCCTCTACACCTGCTTCGAGGGCGAGCGGACCCGCCCCGCCGGGGACCTCCTCGCCCGCGTTCCCCTCGAATCGCCCGCGCTCGCCTTCGATCTCGGCTGCGGTCCGGGGAACTCCACGGCCCTGATCGCCGCCCGCTACCCGAAGGCCGAGGTGATCGGTCTCGATACCTCGCCGTCCATGCTGCAAAGCGCCGCCGCGCGCCTGCCCCA
>JAKONI010000354.1 GCA_022702015.1 Beijerinckiaceae bacterium
AGGCGCGACCGGCGGTGAGGCCGGCGAACTGGATGAACGCCTTGTCGGTGTTGACGTACTGCTGGACGCGGCTGAACTGGTCGATGCCGAGCGCCGGGAAGGCGTTGGCGATGCGCTGCTGCGTGCCGGAGGTCATGAAGGCGCCGGTGCGGCTGGCGGCCTCGAGGCGGACGAAGGCGCGCAGGGTGCCGTAGTCGGTCTGGGTGCGGGCATCCATGTTGATGCGCAGCAGGCCACGGAACTGGGAGACGTCACCGACCTGGGTGCCGACGCTGCGGTTCTCGTTGCTCTGGAAGCCGGCCTCGAAGCGGGCGCGGCCGGAGATGCGCAGGCAGGTATCGGTGCCCGGGATGTAGAAGAAGCCGGCGCCGTAGGCCGAGCAGACGCGCACGAATTCGATCGGAACCGCCTTCTTCACCGGCAGATCCGCGGCGTGGGCGGCACTCACGGCTGCGAAAGCCGCAGCCGACCCAAGCAAAGACCCCTTCAGAAACTTCATCGTCATCCCCAAGCTCATCGAGACCCAGATGCGGACCGCCCGGCCTTCCGGGTCAGGCCTCTTTCTTCTGCGGCCGTTTCTTGATGACGGCTTTGTTGAGGTCTCGCTCAGCGATGACCCAGCGACGAGCAACATCGATGGACTCACTCCGAATCACAATAGCAATTTAGACTCCCAAACTTGTTTACAAAGTCGGTGTGGCTGATGCGATACAGGTATATTTAGCAAAGACTACCGGATGAATTTCCTTGATGATCGCAATGGAATTTGACCGCGAAACGGCGGCGGCAGGATCAGGTCACGCATCGCGCCGGTCGCCTTGCGCATGAGGCCTTATGTTTCCGATTTGTGATCGTTTACACATGCGAGAAATATGCTTGCGAGGACTGGGGTCGAGCAGTTTTCGCGGAAACAATTCGGGCGCATGAGCGCCACATTCTCCGAAATCGCCACAATTGATGATTGGTCCAGACCGTGACCGGCCTCATCCGTGATCCGTCTTGCCCTCTCGGGCGAGCCCCCGACCGGCGAGCGGATCGAGGGCCGCGATTTCGTGGGGAGCGCCCCACGACCTGAAGCCCGGTCGGCGGCGCGGAGGGGCGCCGTCGCAGAGGTCCTTGACTCCCGGACGACGGCCATGGTTGCACATTGCACGCAATAGCCAATAAGCGGCGACGCAACCGAGCGGGGTCCTGTCTGGGCCGCCAGCCCGGGCCGCCTTCCCGGAGGATCCCATGACGATCGCCCCCGCCGGCGCCGCGCCCGCCATCCGCCTGAACCCCGCCGACAACGTCGCGGTCGCCCGCGCGAAGATCGCCCCGGGGGACGAGACCGGCTTCGGCGCGGTCGCCGGGGGCGGGGGCGTTCCCCGGGGGCACAAGGTGGCGGTGGCGCCGATCCCGGCCGGGGCGCCGGTCACGAAATACGGCCAGCTCATCGGCTATGCCCGGGAGGACATCGCGCCGGGCGAGCATGTCCACCTGCACAACATGGAGATGCGCGACGGAGCGGTGGCGCACGACTTCTGCGCCGACGCCCGGCCGACGCCGCTGCTCCCCGAGGCCGAGCGGCGCACCTTCCAGGGTTTCCGCCGCCCGAACGGCGAGATCGGCACCCGGAACTACATCGGCATCCTCACCTCGGTGAACTGCTCGGCGACCGTCGCCAAGGCCGCCGCCGACCTGATGAACCGCACCGGACTCGCCGACCATCCGAACATCGACGGGGTCGTGGCCCTCACCCACGGGGGCGGCTGCGCCCTCAACACCGCCACGGAGGGCTACCGGTTCCTGGCCCGCACCTTGGCCGGCTACGCCCGCAACCCGAATTTCGGCGGCATCCTGATCATCGGCCTGGGCTGCGAGACGAACCACATCGGCACGCTGATGGAGCAGTCCCGCCTGACGGAGGGGCCGTTCCTGCGCACGATGACGATCCAGGGGATGGGCGGCACCCGCAAGACGGTGGAGGCGGCCGCCGAGGCGATCCGCGGCATGCTCGACGCGGTGAACGCGGTCCGGCGCGAGACCCTGCCCCTGTCGGGGATCCGCCTCGCCCTCCAGTGCGGCGGCTCGGACGGATACTCGGGCATCTCGGCCAATCCCGCGCTGGGCCATGCCGCCGACCTGCTGGTGCGCCACGGCGGCACCGCCGTGCTCTCCGAGACGCCGGAGATCTACGGCGCCGAGCACCTGCTGACCCGCCGGGCGGTCGACCGGGACGTGGCCGAGAAGCTCGTCGGCCGGATCGCGTGGTGGCGCGACTACACCGCGCACCATGGGGCGGAGCTGAACAACAACCCCTCCCACGGCAACAAGGCCGGCGGCCTCACCACCATCCTGGAGAAGTCCCTCGGCGCGGTGGCCAAGGGTGGGACGATGCCGCTGGCGGCGGTCTACGAATATGCCGAGCCCATCGACCGCAGCGGCTTCGTGTTCATGGACACCCCCGGCTACGACCCCGTGGCGGTGACGGGGCAGGTCGCCGGGGGCTGCAACATCATCTGCTTCACCACCGGCCGGGGCTCCGTCTCCGGCTTCAAGCCGGCCCCCTGCATCAAGATCGCCACCAACTCCGAGATGTACGCCCACATGGAGGAGGACATGGACATCGACTGCGGCGGCATCGTCACCGGCCAGGATACGATCGAGGCGGCGGGCGAGCGGATCTTCGAGCGGATCATCGCGGTGGCCTCGGGGGAACGTTCCCTCAGCGAGGGCTTCGATTACGGCGACAACGAATTCGTGCCCTGGCCCCTCGGCGCCGTGACGTGAGCGGAGGGCTGAAGGCGAAGCCCTCCGAACCCCACGGGCCGGCGGCCCTCGCCCCGCGCCGCCCGGCCTACGCGCGGATCGGCGATGCCCTGCGCGGGGCGATCGAGACCGGCCGGCTGGCGCCGGGCTGCGTCCTCGCGGAGAGCGCCATCGCCGGGATGTTCCGGGCGAGCCGCTCGCCCGTCCGGCAGGCCTTCGCCGCCCTGGAGGGGGCGGGCCTCGTCCACCGCTTCGACGGGCGGGGCGTCGTCGTCGGCGGGGCCGCCCCGGACCGGCGCCTCGCGGTCACGCCGGACCTGATCGGGCTCGACGGGGGGCGGGGCGCGGATGAGGGCTGGGAGCCGTTCTACTACGAGCTGGAGCGGGACGTGATCCTCGCCTCCCTCCTCGGCCGTGTCCGCGTCAACGAGGTGGCGCTGGCCCGGCACCTCGGCGTCGGCCGCACCGTCGCCCGCAACCTGCTGCTGCGGGCGCAGGGGGTCGGGCTCGTGACGAAGGAGGGGAACGGCCCCTGGCGGGTGGTGCCCCTCGACCGCACGCGGATCGAGCACCTCTACGATCTGCGCCTGACCCTCGAACCGCCGCTGCTGCGCGCGGCGGTGGGGCGCATCCCGCCGGGGGGCCTCGCGGCGATGGAGGCCCGGCTGGCCGGGGCGATCGCCGCCTTGCCCGCCCTCGACAGCGCCGGCCTCGACATCCTGGAGAACGACCTCCACGTCGCCTGCCTCGGCCACGGCCCGAACACCGAGATGGCGGAGGCCCTGCGCCGGACGCGCTGCGTCCTCGTCGTGGGCAAGCACATCCAGACCGCCCTGCCGGGTCGGCCGGGCATCGAGCCGTTCATGGAGGAGCATCGGCGCGTGCTCCAGGCCGTCCGGGCGGGGGACCGCGACGGCGCCTGCGCGGCCTTGGCCGAGCACCTCGTCCTGTCCAAGGTCAAGGCGCTGACGCGCCTGCGGGACTTCCAGAGAAGCCAGCCGGGTCCTGGGCCTGCCTACCTCATCCCCTGACCGCCGCCTGTCCCCGCGCTCCAGCGCCGTCCTCAGGCGCCGGCCGCATCGAGGCCCATCTGCCAGAAATCCGCCTCCAGCCGGGAGGCGGCGGCGAAGGTCTCCACGAGGTGGGGCAGGCGGGCCTCCGTCAGGGCGCGGGAGGCGAGGTCGTCCAGGTGGGCGCGCGCCCGGGCCGCCACGGCCTGGTACGGCTCGCCCGCGTAGTCCGCGATCCACTCCCGGTACGGGTGGCCGGCCAGGGCCTCCACGCCCTGCGGCGCCAGGGCCCGGCCGATGACGGCGTAGCCCACGACGCAGGGGGCGAGGGCGACGTGCAGGTCGAGCAGGTCGCCCGCCGCCCCCTGGTCCAGCACGAACCGGGTATAGGCCACCGTCGCGGGGTGCTCGGGGGTGGCGGCGAGGTCGTCGGGGCCGATGCCCCAGCGGGCGCAGAGGCGGACGTGCAGGTCCGTCTCGTCGAGGATGGCGGCAAGGCCCGCCTGCGCGACGCGGATGTCGGCGGGCGTCCGGCTCTTGTAGGCGGCCAGCGCATAGGCCCGGGCGAACTGGATCAGGAACAGGTAGTCCTGGACCAGATAGGCCCGGAACGCCGCCTCCGGCAGCGTGCCCGCGCGGAGGCGGCGGACGAAGGGGTGGTCCACATACCGGGTCCAGTCGTCGGCGGCGGAGGCCCGCAAGCGTTCGAAGACGTCCATGGCCCGTGCCACCCCTGTGTGTCGATCCGGCGGCGCGAGGCCGTGCGGCCCGTCGCCGCCACCGGGGGCCATCCCCCGAGGGCGGACAAGCGCGCCCTTCGACCCCATATCATCACCAGGACAACGACGGACGGACTCTGACGATGCAAACCGAAACGGCGATACTGGCGGGCGGGTGCTTCTGGGGGATGCAGGACCTGATCCGGCGTCAGCCGGGGGTGGTCTCGACCCGCGTCGGCTACACGGGGGGCGACGTGCCGAACGCCACCTACCCCAACCACGGCACCCATGCGGAGGCCATCGAGATCGTCTACGATCCGGCCCGAACGAGCTTCCGCCGGGTGCTGGAGTTCTTCTTCCAGATCCACGATCCGACGACGCCGAACCGGCAGGGCAACGACCGGGGCCTCAGCTACCGTTCGGCGATCTTCTATCGCGATGACGAGCAGCGCCGGGTGGCCGAGACCACGATCGCGGACGTGGAGGCCTCGGGCCTGTGGCCGGGCAAGGTCGTGACCGAGGTCGCGCCGGCCGGGCCGTTCTGGGAGGCCGAGCCCGAGCACCAGGATTACCTGGAGCGCCGGCCCGACGGGTATACCTGCCACTACCTCAGGCCGAACTGGGTCCTGCCCGCCAAGGCCGACCCCATGCGCGACGCCTGACGGGGCCGCCGGGTTCGGGCGGGAAGCCCCCGGGTGGCCGGGCGCCGGAACGCCGGAGCTTGCCGGGGCCATCCGTCGTGATGGCCCCGCCGTGCCCGGACACAACCGCGTCGAGGCCGAGCGTGGCGAGCTTGCATTAGCTGGCTCGCCCCTCCGCCTCGTCCTCGAAGGCGATGGGATCGCCCACCCCCGGGATGTCGATGAACGTGTCGCCGCCGAGCAGGAGCGCGCGAACGAAGTGAGTGAGTCCGAGCCCGCGACGGCGGGCCCGGTCCGTCAGCCGCCCTGCAGGCAGCGATTGGCCATCATCGAGGCGGCCGTGCGGTTCTCGACGCCGAGCTTGGTGTAGATCGCCTCCAGATGCTTGGTCACGGTGCGGTGGCTGAGGCCGAGAATCTCGCCGATGTCGCGGCTCGACTTGCCCTGGGCCAACCAGAACAGCACTTCCGCCTCGCGGGCGGTGATCGGCAGGCTCGCCCGCAACCGGGCGAGGTTCAGGCCGAGATCGTCCTGGGACAGGCGAAGAAGGATTTCCGCGCCCGTGCCGCCGACGAAGCCGAGGGTATGCGGCGGCCCTGCGGCGCCGCGGAGCGTCAGGGGCGCGGTGGTCGTCCGGGCGAGGCAGGCATGGAGCCAGTCGATGGCCTCCGGGGGCAGGGAGAGGACACCGTCGGGGGTGGGGGCCAGGGCGGCGATGAGCTGTCCGGCCTGGGGGGTGCACCACAAGACCCGCCCGTCCCCGGACACCGCCAGCAGGGTCCGCCCCATCGCGTCGAGGGCGGTGCGGGCGCTGCGGGCGGAGCGCGCCCCGGCGAGATGGGTACGGATGCGCGCCAGGAGTTCGTCGGGGACGATGGGCTTCGTCACGTAGTCGACGCCGCCGGCATCGAGGCCCGCGACGATGTGCTCGGTCTCGCTGAGGCCGGTCATGAAGATGACCGGGACGCTGGCGAGATGCGGCTTCGCCTTGAGGCGGCGGCAGGTCTCGAACCCGTCGAGGCCGGGCATGACCGCGTCGAGGAGGATCACGTCGGGGGTGACCTCGTCCACGAGGGCGAGGGCGAGATCCCCCGCCACCGCGATCAGCACCGTCGCCCCCGAGCGCTCGATCGCCTCGGTGAGGAAGCTCAGGGTCTCGGGGGAATCATCGACCACCAGGATCACGTCGCGGCCGGGCTCACTCATCGTCGGCGAGCTCCCGCAGCACCGTGAGGTAGCGGCGCAGGTCGTAGCCGGCGATCAGGCCGCGCATCTGCGCCACGAAGGCCGGGGGAACCGCCGCGTCCTGTTCCATCGCCGCGAGCTTCGCCTCGATGCCCCGGATGTGGCCGATCCGGCCGAGGCGCAGCAATTCGCCGACATCGCCGGCGCCGGGGCGGCCCGAGCGGGGCGGATCGCCGGCCGCCGCCTCGGCGGGCGCCGCCTCCGTCCAGTCGAGGCGCAGCAGGGCGCCGGTCCGGTCCAGCACGTCGCGCAGGTCGAAGGGCTTGGTGAGGATCGTGTCGTGGGGCGGGCGGTCGCCCCGTATGGGTCCGAGTTCGTGGACGTTGGCCGACATCATCGCGATCGGCCCGGCATAGCCCCGGGCACGCAGCGAGGCCGCCACGTCCCAGCCGCTCATGCCCGGCATGGCGATGTCGAGGAACACGAGGTCGATGCCGCCGGAGCCGGAGGCCTCCGTCACCGCCGCGAGGCAGGCGGGCCCGGTCTCGGCCTCGCGCACCGTGAGCCCGCGCGGCTCCAGGATGGCCCGCATCAGGGTGCGGTGCGCGGTGTCGTCATCGACGACGAGGACGGTCCGGCGCGGCCCGGCGTAGCCCGTCTCCGGGCGGGAGACAGGCCCGGCGGCGGGCGCCGGGGCCAGGGCGGGCTGGGTCACGGCGGCCAGCATCAGGCGCAGGCGCGCCTGGGTCCCGCCCCCCGGCGCGGCCGCCAGGGTGATCTCCCCGCCGAGCAGCTGCGCCAGCAGGTTGGCGATGGTGAGCCCGAGCCCGGTTCCCGGCGTGTTGCGGGCGGCGGGGGTCGAACCGCGCTCGAACGGCTCGAAGATACGGGCGAGGTCCGCCTCCGGGATGCCGGGCCCCGTGTCGCGGATGGTGAAGACCGCCACCTGGCTGCGGTAGCTGAGATCGAGGGAGACCGTGCCGCGCGGCGTGAACTTGATGGCGTTCGACAGCAGGTTGAGGAGCACCTGCCGCAGGCGCTTCTCGTCGGCGGCGACGACCTGCGGCAGGATCTCGGGACGGGTGAAGCGGAAGTCGAGCCCGGCCTCGCGGGCCTGGAGCCGGACCATGTCGGCGAGTTGGTCGAGGAAATCGGACAGCCGGATCTCGTCGCGGTGGATCAGCAGGCGGCCCGCCTCCATCCGCGAGATGTCGAGGAGCCCGTCGATCAGGCCCGAGAGGTGCTGGGCGCTGCGCCGGATGACCCGGATGCCGTTGAGCCGAGCCTCGGGGATCGTCGGGTCCGTCTCCAGGAGCTGGGCGTATCCGAGCACGCTGGAAAGCGGGGTCCGCAACTCGTGGCTGAGGCCGACGACGTAGCGGCTCTTGGCCTGGTTGGCGGCCTCGGCGCGCTCCTTGGCGTCCTGGAGCTTGGCGTCCGTCACCTTGTGCGCGGCGATCTCCGCCTCGTAGAGGGCGGTCTGGCGCCGGGTCTCGGACTGGGCGACGCGCCGGCTCTCCTGCGCGAGCACGAACAGCCACGCCACCACGCCGAGGATCACCACGAGGATGAAGAACACGCTGGTCAGCGCCGTGCGCAGGACCTCGCGGTGGTCGGGGTGGGCGAGGCTCGCCCCCGCATGGACGACGCCGAGGATCAGGCCGGTCACGGCGCAGAGCGTCAGCATCATCGCGAGGTAGCGCCCCAGCGGCGCGCCGATCCAGGCGGCGGTGCGGCTCGGCAGGAGGCGGCCCAGCGCGGCCTGGGCCTGCGTTTCGAGGCGGCCGTGCGGCTTGCACAGGTCGCCGCAGCGGGCATCGAGGGAGCAGCAGAGCGAGCAGATCGGCCCGTTATAGGCGGGGCAATGGGCCATGTCCTCGCCCTCGAAGGGCAGTTCGCAGACCCGGCAGGCGATCTCGTCCTTCCCCCAGTCCCGGCCCGGCGACCGGGCGAGGTACCAGCGCCCGCCCGTCGCCCAGGCCAGGGCGGGGGCGGCGGCGAACGCGAGGGCGAGGGTCAGGAGCGGGGCGAAGGCCTGCGCCATCGGACCGAGCCCCCCGAGGTGGAGCACGCAGCCCACCGCCAGGGCGAGGAGCATCGCCCCCGTGCCCACCGGGTTGACCGCGTAGAGGTGCGCCCGCTTGAACTCGATGCCCGGCGGCGACAGGCCGAGGGGCTTGTTGACGGCGAGGTCGGCGGCGAGCGCCCCCACCCAGGCCGAGACGACGCAGGCATAGAGCGGCAGCGTGCTCTCGATCGTCTTGTCGATGCCGAGCATCATCAGGAGCACGGCGATGGCGACGTTGAAGACCAGCCACACGACCCGGCCGGGATGGCTGTGCGTCAGCCGCGAGAAGAAGTTCGACCACGCGATCGAGCCGGCATAGGCGTTGGTGAGGTTGATCTTAAGCTGCGAGACGAGGACGAAGGCGCCCATCAGCAGCAGCGCCGCCCGGTCGTCCCCCGTCACGTAGCTGAAGGCGACGCGGTACATCTGGGTGGGCTCGGCGGCCTCCCCGGCGGGGACGCCGTGCG
>JAKONI010000370.1 GCA_022702015.1 Beijerinckiaceae bacterium
TCGCCGCCGCCACGGCCTGCGCGTCGGACGGCGCTCCGTCGCCGGCCAGGGCCCGGGCCACCCGCATGGCCAGGATCGGCGCCCGGGGCGAGGCGATGCCGAAGGCCGCCGCGAGGGTGCAGAGCAGCGTCACCGCCTCCGTGCCCGTGGGCTCGACGGCTTCGGCGGTGGGGGGCGCCGTCGCCGCCAGGTTGTGGACCGCGACGGCCCCGAGGTCGAGGCGGAAGGCCAGCCTGTCGGCCAGGGCACGGGGGGCGGCCTCCTCACCCTCCCCCTCGTCGAGGAGGATGAGGCCGAACCGGGCCGCGGCGCCGTCGGGTCCCGCCCGGCCGGTGTCGAGGGCGCCCGCGAGGCGCGCGGCGGTGCCGGCCTCCAGCCGCTCGGCCATCGGCACGACGATCACCCCGCCATCGGCTTCCGCGAGCAGGCCCGCCTGGGCCACCGGGCGCCCCGCCGACAGGGTGGCGGCGAGGTCGAGACCGCCGAGGAGGCGCTCGTCGCCGATCCCCGGCGGCATCCGGCGCCAGGGGCGATGCGGCCCGAGGGCGTCGCGCAGCCGGCCGAGCCAGGCGTCGCGGATGGGACCCGGCGCGGCCCGCACCACGCAGCCGCCGAGGCCGTGCGGGTCGGCGGCCAGAAGGCGGAGGGCGAGGACGGCGTCGGTCCAGACGGCGCGACCCGGCGAGTCCGACGGGACGATGGCGGACCCGGCCCCCCCGGCGGGGGGAGGATCGGGGAGCTTCACGCGAAGACCTCCGCCACCGCCCGCTCCACCCGCGCCGTGGAGCCCGCCTCATCGAGGGGGTTGCGGCGTAGCCGATGGCGCAGGGCCGCCGGGGCGATGCGTTTCAGGTGGTCGTCGCCGACGCGGGATGCTCCGTCGAGGGCCGCCAACGCCCGGGCGGTACGCATCAGGGTCAGCTCGCCGCGCAGACCATCGGTGCCGAGGGCGAGGCAGAGGCGGGCCGCCTGTTCGAGGACGGAATCGGGCACCTGAATGCCTGGCAGCCGCTTGCGGGCCCCCTCGATCCGCTTGCGGATCGCCGCGTCGTCCTTCGCGTGGGCGGCGCAGAAGGCCTCGGGATCTCGCTCGTAGGCGTCCCGCGCGCGCACCACGGCGATTCGGGTGGCGATCTCGGTGGGGGTGGCGACCTCGCAGGCGAGGCCGAACCGGTCGAGGAGCTGCGGGCGCAGTTCCCCCTCCTCCGGGTTACCCGATCCCACGAGGACGAACCGTGCCGGGTGGCGGAGCGACAGCCCCTCACGCTCGACGGTGTTCACCCCCGAGGCCGCCACGTCGAGGAGCAGATCCACGAGGTGATCCTCCAACAGGTTCACTTCATCGATGTAGAGGAAGCCCCGGTTGGCGCGGGCGAGCAACCCCGGCTCGAAGGCCTTCACCCCGGCGCCGAGCGCCCGCTCCAGGTCGAGGGTGCCGACCACCCGGTCCTCGGTGGCGCCCAGCGGCAGATCGACCACCGGCACGGGCTTCTTGTGAGCCTTGCGCGGGCCCCCGGCCGCGCAATGCGGGCAGAGGTCGGCGGGGCTGGCGGGATCGCAATTGTAGGGGCAGCCCACGGTCGCCGTCATGGGCGGCAGCAGGGCGGCGAGCGCCCGGATCGCCGTGGACTTTCCCGTTCCCCGGTCGCCGAACACCAACACGCCGCCGACCGCCGGATCCACCGCCGCGATCAGCAGCGCCTGGCGCATCTCGTCCTGGCCGACGATGGCCGAGAAGGGAAAGGGGGGCACGGAGAGGCTCGATGTTGCGGGGCGGTCTCCCCCCCGCCCTGCCCCTCGTCCCGAGGTGCCGAGGCGCGGCGGAGGCCTCGACGGAGGCCTCCAGGGATCGCAGCGCCCTCTGGAGGGCTCCTTCGAGGCCCGCGTCGCGGGCACCCTAGGACGAGGTGTGCGGGTGGGACGGACCCTACCCCTACTCCGCCGCCTTCTGGCGAAGCCCGATACGGCCCCAGATGGTCGAGAGCGCATCGACCAGATGGGCGATGTCCTCGTCGGTGTGCAGGGGCGAGGGCGTCACCCGCAGGCGCTCGGTGCCCCGGGCGACGGTGGGGTAGTTGATCGGCTGCACGTAGATCCCGAACTCATCGAGCAGGGTGTCGGAGATCGCCTTGCACAGCATGGGATCGCAGACCATCACCGGCACGATGTGGCTGTCGTTCGGCATCACCGGGATGTCGGCGGCGGCGAGCGCCGCGCGGACCTTGGCGACGCGCTCCTGATGGTGGGCGCGCTCCAGGCCGCTTTCCTTCAGGTGACGGATCGAGGCCGCCGCCCCCGCCGCCACGGCCGGCGGCAGCGAGGTGGTGAAGATGAAGCCCGAGGCGAAGCTGCGCACGAAGTCGCACAGCTTCTCGGAGGCGGTGATGTAGCCGCCATGCACGGCGAAGGCCTTGCCCAGCGTCCCCTCGATCACGTCGAGGCGGTGGGCCACCCCGTCCCGCTCCGAGATGCCGCCGCCGCGCTCGCCGTAGAGGCCCACCGCGTGGACCTCGTCCAGGTAGGTGAGCGCCCCGTGCTTCTCGGCCACGTCGCAGATCTCGGCGATGGGGGCGATGTCGCCGTCCATCGAGTAGACCGATTCGAAGGCCACGAGCTTCGGCCGGCTCGGATCCACCAGGGCGAGCTTGCGGTCGAGGTCCTCCGGGTCGTTGTGGCGGAAGATGTGCCGCTCGGCCCGGCTGAAGCGGATGCCCTCGATCATCGAGGCGTGGTTCTCCGAATCGGAGAACACCGCGCAGTTCGGCAGGCGCGAGGCCAGCGTCCCCAGGGCCGCCCAGTTCGAGACGTAGCCCGAGGTGAACAGCAGCGCCGACTCCTTGCGGTGCAGGTCGGCGAGCTCGCGCTCCAGCAGCACGTGGTAGTGATTGGTGCCGGAGATGTTGCGGGTGCCCCCGGCCCCGGCGCCGCAGCGGTCCAACGCTTCGTGCATCGCGGAGAGCACGGTGGGGTTCTGGCCCATGCCCAGGTAATCGTTGGAGCACCACACCGTCACCGGTCGGGTGCCGCCGGAATGGTGGTGGGTGGCGTGGGGGAAGCGGCCGGCGTGGCGCTCCAGGTCGGTGAAGACGCGGTAGCGCCCCTCCCGGTGGAGACCGGCGATCTCGGTGCCGAAGAAGGTCTCGTAGTCCATTCCCCTACTCCCCGACTTCCGCGGGTTCATCCCGCTTGTGCCGTTAAAGATGGTCTACCTTGGAATTGGCATGCGACGAATTCCAAATCGAGGGGTGCACGGGGCCGCAGGGGCGAAACCCGTGCACGATGCGTCAGTCCGGCGCGCCGCGCGCCCCGTCCAGCCCCCGCCCCGGCAGGCTCCACCGCCACAGGACGGTGGAGGGCATGGGCAGCATCAGGAACCAGTGTTCGAGGGTCGCCAGCGCCATCAGCGTGGCGAGCACGGTGAAGCCGATGAGTTCGTGGGCCGCCACCTCGTCGGCGAGCGCCGCGCGGCCCAGCAGCGTGGCCCCCGCCGTCCCGAGGGTGACGGAAACGGGGAAGAGCCGGTTCATCGGCTTCCGGGTGAGGTAGCAGGCGAGGTAGCCGAGATGGTCCGGCAGGAACTCGGCGTGCAGGTTGCGCACCCCGAGGAACAGGTTGAGCCGGGCCGAGAGGTTCATCACCACGAGGCCGGCATAGGTCCAGAGGGCGAACTTGTTGGGCTGGCCCCAGACCAGGGCGAGGATCGCCAGCCCACCGACGATGATCGCGAACTCGTGCCAGAGGCTCGTGGCGAGGGCGGCCAGGAAGCGGTCGAGCCCCCGGAACGAGGGCGGGCAGGCGGCGGGCCGGGGCCCCGAGATGAAGCCCATGTAGTAGCTCATCTCCTGCCAGCCCCAGACGACGAGGGCCGCCGTGAAGGCGGTGTAGGCGGCGCCCGCCCCCGTATCCCCCGCGCTCGCCCGCACCATGACGAGGGCGGCGGCGAGCAGCAGCGTGGCGCCGGCCATGCTCCACGGATGCGTCCGGCGGGGGGCATGGTCGAGGAGCAGGATCAGCCCGGTGGAGAACCACCAGAGCAGCACGGCATAGACGACGGGTGCGGCGTAGGTCCCCATCCTACCAGACCGGCTGGAGGCGGATGTCGGCGGGCAGGGCGTTGGCCTTCACCGGCAGCAGGTAGAGCC
>JAKONI010000372.1 GCA_022702015.1 Beijerinckiaceae bacterium
CCTCCGCGGCCGCTCCCGCCTCGTCGCGCGCCGCCCGCGCACGCATCACAGCCGGTTCCTCCACACCGTTGAGCCGGCGCAGCAGGTAATCGGTGGCTGCGACCTTGCAGATCGTGCGCTGGTAGGCCTGAACCTGGGTCAGGCGGCTGCTGAGCGTTCGGGTCTGCAGGGCCGTCCCGGCGAAGTCGGTGTCCCGCCATGCCCCACGCGTCCGTCTCAGCACCACGCCCGGTTCCCCCTCGTCAGTGCGCAAGACGCCGGGTTCGGTGAAGGCCCACCACAGCCGGCCCTGGGCGAAGGTGATCCATAGGCAGTCGGCCGGCAGGGTATGGAAGTCCTGCAACTCGCGGATGACCTGGTTGACCTCGGCCGGCGAGCGCCGTCCGTCCCGGCCGAGGGCGGCGCGGGCCGCGTCCCAGTCGCCGGCCAGGCACTCCGCGTGCGGCTCGTCGGGGCTGCCGAAGCGGATCGTGCCGTCGGCCAGACAGGCCTTCGCCCAGGCGCCGCCGGGGCCGAGCTTGATGTACCGCACCGCGCCGGGCGCGAGCGGTGCGGTCGTGGTGGATGTGCTCATCGTCGTGGGTGTCGCGCTCATCCGGGGATCCTTGCTGAAGGGCGCCGCCCGACGCGCGTCGAGCGGCGCCCGTGTCACCGCTCCTTCCGCGCGCGCAGTCCAGCGAGAACAGCGGGTTATACCCGTTTTCGATCCCGAAATGGGATTATCCCGATCTGGGATCAATGTCCGCCGCGCCATCTCAGCCCGCGGCGCATGCGCAAGTCGCTCCGCTCACCCGCCCACGACCAGCTCCTCACCCTGCTGCGCGACGCGCGCGAGCGGGCCGGCCTGACGCAGGCCGAGCTCGCCCAGCGCCTCGGCCGGCCGCAGAGCTTCGTCGCCAAGGTCGAGGGCGGCGAGCGCCGGCTCGACCTCATCGAGTTCATCGCTCTGGCCAAGGCCCTCGACGCGCGGCCGGCCGACATCGTGCGCACCCTGGAGCCCACGGTCGCGCTGCCGGATCGTCCGGTCCGGCGGGGCCGGCGACGCTTGATCGTCCGGCGCAGGTCTCCGGCTGACGGCGGCACATCGAGCCGGTAGCGGGGGATGTGGGCGCAGTGAGGTTGGACAAGTCAAAGTTCGCGCTCGACTTCTCCGCGCGGGCGAGCATGCATGGTCGAGCGAGGACGGGGCGCCGGGGACGGGATGCCGGGTGCCCCGTCCCCGCCCGGGCCCGCCTCGATCGGCCCCGCCCCGCTGCCGTCCGCGGCCGGCGGGGCCGTGAGCGGTGGCAGCCGACCACGGCTGCGCCATCACGCGAGATGCCTCCGATGCCCGATCCCGCCACCCTCTCCCCAGCGCACACCGCGCTAATCGAGGCCGCCCGCCTGCGCGACGACCGCCACCTCGTGCCGCCCGAGCGCGTGCGTGGCGGGGCGCGGCGGCGCCTGGCCGACAAGCTCGTCGCCCTCGGCCTCGTGCAAGCCGTGCCCGGTGACACGGCGGCGTGGTGGGCCGATCCCGGCCGCGGTCTGATCGGGCTACGCCTGGCCGCCGACGCCGATGGCGCCTCGGGGGGCGCCGCGGCGGGGGAGGGCGGTGCAGACGACCCCCCTGATGACGATCCTGCCGAAGGCGGCGCACCGGTCTCGCACGCCGCGGAGCCGCGGTCGTGGACGAAGATCGCGTGGGTCCTTGCCTTGCTGCGGCGGGCGGAGGGCGCTGACCTCGCCGCCCTCGTCGCCGCTACCGAATGGCTGACCGGTTCGCGCACTTGTTCACCTCCTCACCGCGCTTTGCGATGGCAATGTTCCTCAGCGCCCAGCGCGAGCGCGTCGCCCTGATGGACGCCCTGACCCGGATTGGTCAGACATCCTCGCTCGAGCGGATGGCCGGGCTGATTTTGGACCTTCACAAACGGTTATCGGCGGCCGGGCTTGTTGAAGCCAACCGGTTTGATTTTCTGCTACGTCAGTACGAAATCGCCGACGTGCTAGGTATCTCCGTCGTGCATGTAAGCCGAATCTTCAATGAGCTGGTCAAGGGCGGGGTGATACGGCGGCACCGGAAGCAGATTGAAATCGTCGACAAGAAAGCGCTAGCCCGCTTGGCGCACTGGACCCCGCAAAAGAATATCAGTGCTCCGTCTTGGATGATTTGATCTTTAAACGCGTGCCCTGGAGTCAGTGCTCGAACCTCCGTGGCAGCGGTTTTCGGGGCCGTATCTGTACAATATCCCGGTCGCCGCTACCTGACCGCTTCGTTGCGCGCCTTCGTCGACTTCACCGACCTTAAGCGATGACGCGTAGGCCAAGCCTTGTTGCGATCCCCTAAACGGACACTGCACGGCAACCTTCGATTACAAGCATCCTCATACGTCCGTTTTCAGGAGATGTACGGCCGTGCGTGGACGACTGAGTTGGGTCGATAGGAGACTGTCCGCTTTTTCGGCCGATCTGGTCCGAGGTGAACTCGCCGCCTCGCTGCTTTCGGCTCCCACTGGTGGCGTGAGCCGACATCTGTGACCGTCTCGGCTGGTTCATGAGCTTGCGTCGGCAGTGGACAACGACGCGAGGTTTCGCAGTATCGCAGCCTACCTGCACCTTCGACTGGACTGTCGAAGCGAATGGAGCGTGTGTGGTCTCCGGGACGACGCAGGGAGACCAGGCGATGACCACTACGGACCCGAAGGTGTCCCTAAGGACCGATGCGGTGGGCGTACGTCCGAGCGCCGTGGATGCGATCACCGGGCCTCCGCTCGTGTGGCCCGACGGCACACTGGATCGGGGGAATCGGCAACCCGACGGCTGACGGACTTCTTCTTCCGCTCAGTGGTCATTGCGAACTCCCACGCCTTCCCCCGCCGGCCGGCCTCGCGCCGCCCGCGGGGTCGGGGTCGTGGCAGGGCCTGTCCTGCCGCTGACGGAGATCCCGCCCCATGACCACCCTCTCACTCACCCGCACCGAGGCGGACATCCTGCACGCCGCCGCCGCGGCCGAGGGACGCTTGCACTTCGCCCCGGCCATTAAGCCGGCCAGCCGCAAGCGGCTCCTCGGGCGCTTCCTGCGCGACGCGCTCATCACCTCATCGGACGCGCCGGACGGACAGCATCGCCTCACGCCCGCGGGCTACCACGCCATCGGTCTCACCCCGCCTCCGGTATTCGGCGCGGCGTCCCGCTCGAACAAGAAAGCGCTGGTGCTGACCCTGCTGGCGCGAGACGAGGGCGCGACGCTGGCCGAGCTGATCGGGGCGACGGGCTGGCTGCCGCACACCACCCGCGCCGCCCTCTCGCGCATCCGATCCGGCGGGCAGCCGCTAGCCAAGGCGACGCGGCCAGATGCGATGACGGCCTACCGCATCCTGCCGGCCTCGCCCCCGCCTGCCGCCCGTGTTCGCCCGCGGCGCAAGGCGGAGACCCCCGCCCGTGCGGCGATAGCAGTCATGGGGGCTGAGCTGCCGGCGGGCGGGCCGATGCAGGCCACCGCCTGATGGCGCGGATACGACCCATCACGGAATGCGAGGCGGATCGTGTCTCCGCCTCGCTCTCGGCGCTCGCCGGGATGGACGCGGCGGCGCTCGATCGGCGCTGGCGCCAGCTCTTCGGCGCAGCCCCGCCTCCCGGTCTCCCGCCGGCGCAGCGTGCG
>JAKONI010000413.1 GCA_022702015.1 Beijerinckiaceae bacterium
CGCTCGGCCGTGTTCGCCTCCTACGGCGAGAACAACTTCGGCGCCGGTGCCCGCGCGTCCCAGGGGGCCTATTACGGCTTCACCCCGGCCAGCGGGGCCGGTGCCGGCAACGGTGTCCTCTCGTCGCTCGGCGTGGGTACCCCCGGGACCCGGTACTTCGCTCTCAACGGCCAGCTGCGCGACACCTACATGCTGTTCGCCGGTGCCAACCTGATCTGGTCGCCGGTGAAGGACCTCGATATCGGCGTCGAGGGCTTCTACGCGCAGTACGGCGTCACCAGCGGCCGCGTGCTCGACTCGCAGAAGTTCAACTACTCCGCGGCCTACGTGAACGCGGGCAACCCCGTGAAGACGATCACCAGCACCGACGTCTTCAACGCCCGCTTCCGCGTCCAGCGCGACTTCTAATTCCGCATCGGGCCGGCGATGGCCCGGCCGCGCCCTGCGCCGGAGGAGGCTGAACCCCCTCCGGTTCCGGGCGCGGCGCTGCGGCGAGAGCTTGGTGGGGATCCGCCCTCGGTCGAGGGCGGGTTCCCTCCGGGAGGGGACGGCCGGCTCCATCGCCGTGCCGGCTCCGAGCTTGTGACCCACTCGGGCATTCCCAGGATCCAAGGATCACGGGAGTGCCCTTTTTGCGTTCGGCGCGGCGGCCCTACCCGACCGGGAAACCGCCCGTGCTCTGGTCGAAGTCGAGATAGGCGGTCTCGATCACGATCTGCGTCCGGCTGATCACCTCGAGCTTGCGCAGGATCTCGGAGACGTGGGCCTTCACGGTCGAGTCGCCGACCTGCAGCTCGTGGGCGATCTGCTTGTTGAGCTTGCCCTGCCGGATCATCGTGAGGACGCGCATCTGCTGCGGCGTCAGGCGGGAGATCCGCTCGGCGAGGGGCGACTTGCGGCTCGGCGCCGGCTCCGGCGTCCCGACGAGGTCGGGCGGGGTGAACAGGGCGCCGTTCATCACCTCCGAGATCGCCCGGGTGAGGGTCGCCTTGTCGACCGCCTTGGGCACGAAGCCGGAGGCGCCCCGCTGCACCGCCTCGCGCATGATCCGCGGATCCTCGATGCCGGAGACGATCAGCACCGGCACCCGGGGGAAGCGCGCCCGGACCGTCACGAGGCCGTCGAACCCGGCCACCCCCTGCATGGAGAGGTCGAGGAGCGTCAGGTCGATGCCGGGCTCCCGGCCCAGCACCTCGCAGGCGCTGCGGATGCCGTCCGCCTCGTGCAGCACCGCGTCGGGGAAGGCCAGGGTGATGGCGCTCGCCAGGGCCTCCCGGAACAGGGGATGGTCATCGACGATCAGCAATTGCATCGCGGCCACCCCGGTCTCCGGCCCATCGCCCCAGTGGGCGGGGATCATAGCGCCTGCTCCGGCCTTGGCAGAAGGGGCTGCGGAACCGGTCTCCGGGACCGGCGGGAGGTTCGTCGCGGTCATGGCATCCTGGAATGGGGAGGCCGTCCCCGGTGGCGGAACCACCGGGGACGGCACGAGTCGGGCGGGACCGGGGGGCCGTCCCGCCACAGCGCCGTCTTAGCGCGACGCGACCTTCTTCGGCAGCTTGAAGGCCCAGAAGCTGCCGCCCTGGTTGATGCCGGCGGTGGACTTGGCGACCTCGCCGCCCCACAGCGGCACGGCGCCGCCCCAGCCGGCGGTGACGCCGACCCACTGCTCGCCGTCCTGCTCCCAGGTGATCGGGGAGGACACGACGCCGGTGCCGACCTGGAACTTCCACAGCTCCTCGCCGGTCTTGGCGTCGAAGGCCTTCATGAAGCCCTCCGGCGTGCCGGTGAAGACGAGGCCGCCGGCGGTGGAGAGCACGCCCGCCCAGAGCGGCGCCTTGTTCTTGTATTCCCACACGGTCTTGCCCGAGGCCGGGTCGATGGCCTTCAGCGAGCCGATGTGGTCGTCGAAGACCGGCTTGATGGTGAAGCCGGCGCCGAGGTAGGCCGCGCCCTTCTTGTAGTTCACCGGCTCGTTCCAGATATCCATGCCCCATTCGTTGGAGGGCACGTAGAACAGCTTGGTGTCGGGGTTGTAGCCGATCGGCATCCAGTTCTTGCCGCCGAGGAAGCTCGGCACCGCGAAGACCGACTTGCCCTTCTTGTCGTCGCCGGTGGCCTGGGTCGGGTCGCCGGGGCGGTTCTCGGGGTTGTAGATCGGGCGGCCGTCCTTATCGATGCCGCTCGCCCAGTTGATCTTGTTCACGAACGGCGTGGCCGAGATGAACTTCCCGTTGGTGCGGTCGAGGACGTAGAAGAACCCGTTGCGGTCGGCGGTGCCGCCGGCCTTGATGGTCTTGCCGTCCTTCTGCATGTCGAAGGGCACGAACTCGTTCACGCCGTCGAAGTCCCAGCCGTCGTGCGGGGTGGTCTGGAAGCCCCAGACGATCTCGCCGTTGTCCGGGTTGATGGCGAGCCGCGAGGCCGACCACTTGTTGTCGCCCGGACGCAGCCAGGAGTTCCACGGGCCCGGGTTGCCGGTGCCGACGTAGACGAGGTTCAGTTCCGGATCGTAGGTGCCGCCGAGCCAGGTGGCGCCGCCACCGAACTTCCACATGGCGCCGGGCCAGGTCGCGTTGGTCTTGCCCGTCATGGTGGAGGGCTTGCCGTTCAGCTCGCCCATGTGGCCCTCGATGACCGGGCGCTTCCACACGATCTCGCCGGTGTCGGCGTCCCGGGCCTCGATGCGGCCGACGATGCCGAACTCGCCGCCCGACACGCCGGTGATGATCTTGCCCTTCACGATCATCGGCGCGGCGGTGTAGCTGTAGCCGGACTTGAAGTCGTCGATGTCCTTGCGCCACACGACCTTGCCGGTCTTGGTGTTGAGCGCGACGAGCTTGGCGTC
>JAKONI010000028.1 GCA_022702015.1 Beijerinckiaceae bacterium
CGGCGGACGACGTCCGGGTGGCGGTGCGCAGCCGCCACGTGGTGCTGGCCCCGGCGTGGTACGCGGCGTCCCTGGCGGGCTTCCTGCTCCTCTACTACCTCGGCCACGCGGCCCTGTTCGGCGGCGCCGCCGAACTGCCGATCATCTGAGTAGACGGGATTCCCGAAGGGCGAGCCCCTTCGATGGAATCCCTCAACCCGGCGCGGGGGACGGGACGAGGACCCTGGCGGGGGTGAGCCGGCGAGCCCGGCGGACCTGGGTCACGGGGACCGGACGGTAGAGTTGCTTGGTGGCGTCGATCACGTGCAAGCCGGCGAAGGGTATCGCGAGGCTGGTCCCGAAGGTCTCCCAGACCGGCCCGGTGCGGAGCATCAGCCGGGAGCGGGTGGGGGGCATGTACAGGGTCTCGGCCCAGCCCTCGGGGGAGAACAGGGTGTCGCGCATGAGGCGCCCGAGCTGGGAGCGGCTGTAGGGCTGGCCATGCCCGAAGGGGGTCGCCTCCCGCCGGGCCCAGATCCCCCGCCGGTTCGGCACCACCAACACCATCCGCCCCCCGGGGGTGAGCGTCCGCCAGACCTCCTGGAGCAGTTCGGTCGGGCTCTCCACCGATTCGAGGGCGTGGACGAGGATTACCCGGTCTATCGCCGCCTCGGGCAGGGGCATCATGGTCGGGTCGGTGAGGGCGGTGCAGGAGCGGCCGGTGCCGGGCCAGTTCACCACCCCCTGCGAGGCGGGCATGAAGGCCAGCGTGCGCTCCGCGATGCAGTGGACCGGGGCGAGATAGGGGGTCGCGTAGCCGATCCCGAGGACACGCAGGCCCGAGACCGACCCCAGGAAACCGTGCACCGAGCGGCCGACCACCCGGCGCGTCGTGGCGCCGAGGGGGGAGGCGTAGAAGGCTCGCAGGCCGTTGACGTCGAGGCGCATGGGCGGTGGGGGGCAGGGGCGGGGCGGGCGCCCGGTCTGCCGCCATCAATGGTGAGCCTGCGGCCCGGCGGCAAGATGGGGCGGAACCCCGATCCCGCGAACCCGGTTTTTGGCCACAGGCTCGCGCCCCCCTCGACAAACCGTGGGACGGGCGGATTTCCCGTCTGGCCCGGGGCCCCGGCCTCGGCGACCATGGGTGCCGCCGGGCCACCGGCCGGGTCGGGTGCGGCCGATCACGCGGGACGGGCGGAACACGATGACGGTGGACGTACAGGTTCGGACCTTCCTCTGCCGCAAGGACAACATCGGCGTGCTGCTGCGCGACCCCGCGACGGGGGCCTGCGCCGCCATCGACGTGCCGGAGGCGCGGCCGGTGCTGGACGCCCTCGCCGAGACGGGCTGGCGCCTCACCGACATCCTCGTCACCCACCGCCACGGCGATCACATCGACGGCATCCCCGAGGTGAAGGCCGCCACCGGCGCCAAGGTCACCGCTCCGCGCAAGGCGGGACGGGCGATCCCGCAGGTGGATGTCGCGGTGGGAGAGGGCGACGAGGTGCGGGTCGGCTCCCTGGCCGCCGAGGTCTGGGAGACCCCGGGCCATTGCGACGACCACATCACCTACTGGTTCGCCGGGGCGGGAATCGTCTGCGCAGGGGACACGCTGTTTACCCTGGGTTGCGGCCGCGTGTTGGAAGGCCCCCCGGAGACCCTGTGGCGGTCGCTGCGGCGCTTTTCCGTGCTCCCCGATGACGTAAGACTGTTCAGCGGGCACGACTACGTATTGTCGAACGGCCGGTTCGCCCTGGCCGCCGACCCGGACAACGCCGCCCTGCGCGCCCGTGTCGCGGAGGCCGAAGCCGCTCAGAACGCTGGACGATTCCTGATCCCCTCCACGCTGGGAGAGGAGCGCGCCACCAATCCCTTCGTCCGCAGCGCGGAGCCAGTACTGGCGCAATCGGTCAATCTATCGCCGACCAGTTCCGCCGAGCAGGTGTTCGTTGCTTTAAGGTCGTGGAAGGATCGCTTCTGAGGCGGTGTTGGTGAGAGAATTTTGTTGCGTTCTCAAATGAAACTGAACATACGACGATAAAGCGGCGGTGAAGCCGCATACCCGATTGGCTCCCGGGGGGAGGCCGCAACGTCAACCAGAAGCGTCGGGACGCTTCAATCGGAACGATGGGGGTCCGTCTCGCCCTACCACCTGTCCTCCTCCCGCCTACCGCTTCCGTTCTTGAGGCAAGGGGTCGACCCGTCCAAGGATGACGTGAACGACCTTGGTCCCGTGGTCCCTGGAATCGATGGAGTGACTCCGGCCGCGCCGCGCGATTGCGCCGAGGCCAGCTCAACCCCGAAGTCCCGTGCTCCGGTCTCCGCCGATATTCGTCTGCTCGGCATCGCGACGGAGCACCTCGCGCGGCTCGGTCCGAAGCGCGTGACGGTTGTCGCCGTGGCCGCCGAGGCGGGCATGACGCACGCCAACGTCTACCGGTATTTCCCCTCCAAGGACGCGCTGCTCGATGCCGTCGCGGGCCGTTGGTTGAGGGATGTGGAGACGCGGCTCGCGGGCATCGCCGATGCCCCGGACCCCGCCGACGACAAGATCGAGCGTCTGCTCGTGGCGCTGGCCGCCCTCCAGCGGGACGCGCTGACGAGCGAGCCCAACCTCTTCGCCGTCCACCTGGACGCGACGGTGGCGGCCCGGCCCATCGCCCGGCGACACCGGGTGCGGCTGCGCAGCCTCGTGGAGCGCGTGGTGGAGGAGGGGATCACCTCGGGGATCTTCTCCGCCCGCGACCGGGAGAGGGCGATCGCCTACATCTTCGACGCGAGCTACCGTTTCACCCATCCGCTCGCGATCCAGCACGATGCGGACGTTCCCCACGACCTGATCGAGGCCCGGTTCGGCGCGGTGATCCACGCCATCCAGCGCGTGCTGCGCGCCGGGGTGCTCTAGCCCGCGACCCGCCGGGACCGGCTCGGTTCGGCTCCCGGCGTTTTCATGATGAGAACGGGTGCGCCCTCCCTGACGGGGACGTGCGCACCCGGATCGCGCCCGCGATCCGGGCTCCGCCGCCGCCGTCCGGCATTGAGCGCAGGGACCTCGGCGAGGGCAAAATGACAGCTTTCGATTTCTGTCATTGCGCGGTCCCGGCCGCATTGCACCGCACCTAAAACCTTAGCTGCACAGCACTTTCCGAGGTGCCGTTCCCCGGGGGCCGCCGCCGGGCGGGGGCAAACGGGCCCTATGGCCAGGGCGCATCGGGTTGAAGCGCCGGTGCTTTTCCGCCACACAGCCGCGCAGAATTTCGGACGCGAGTGACTCGGTGCGCGAAGCGCCGGGGACGCACCGCACGCGCCGGGACCGACGTTTTCAGGAGGAGCAGAAGCGACATGGCACGCAGCAAGATCGCCCTCATCGGCGCCGGCCAGATCGGCGGCACCCTGGCCCTCCTGGCGGGCCTCAAGGAACTGGGCGACATCGTGCTGTTCGACATCGTCGACGGCGTGCCGCAGGGCAAGGCGCTGGACATCGCCGAGGCCGCCCCGGTGGAGGGTTTCGACGCCAAGCTCGCCGGCGCCAGCGACTACTCCGCGATCGCCGGGGCCGACGTGGTGATCGTCACCGCCGGCGTGCCGCGCAAGCCCGGCATGAGCCGTGACGACCTCATCGGCATCAACCTGAAGGTCATGCAGTCGGTGGGCGAGGGCATCAAGGCGCACGCGCCGGACGCCTTCGTGATCTGCATCACCAACCCCCTCGACGCGATGGTGTGGGCGCTGCAGAAGTTCTCCGGCCTGCCGAAGAACAAGATCGTCGGCATGGCCGGCGTGCTCGACTCGGCCCGCTTCCGCCACTTCCTCGCGGAGGAATTCAAGGTCTCGGTCGAGGACGTCACCGCCTTCGTGCTCGGCGGCCACGGCGACGACATGGTCCCGCTGGTGCGCTACTCCACCATCGCCGGCGTGCCGCTCCCCGACATGATCAAGCTCGGCTGGTCCACCCAGGAGAAGCTCGACGCCATGGTCGAGCGGACCCGCAAGGGCGGTGGCGAGATCGTGAACCTGCTCAAGACCGGCTCGGCCTTCTACGCCCCGGCCTCCTCGGCCATCGCCATGGCCGAGAGCTACCTGCGCGACAAGCGCCGGGTGCTGCCCTGCGCCGCCCACCTCGACGGCCAGTACGGCATCGACGGCCTGTTCATCGGCGTACCGGTGGTGATCGGTGCCGGCGGCGTCGAGAAGGTCCTCGAAGTCGAGTTCAACGGCGACGAGAAGGCGATGTTCGAGAAGTCCGTCACCTCGGTGAAGGGCCTCATCGAGGCGTGCAAGAGCGTGGACGCCTCGCTGGCGTGAGCCGCCGGGCGAATAGCGAATAGGGAGTAGCGAATGGGGGGGGTACACCGCCTCCATCGCACCTCCCGAAAACTATTCGCTATTCGCCACTCCCTATTCGCTTCTCCTAAGAGGCTCCGATGAACATTCACGAATACCAGGCCAAGGCGGTCCTGCGGGAGTTCGGCCTGCCCGTCTCCCGCGGCGTCGCGATCTTCAATGCCGCCGAGGCCGAGGCGGCCGCCAAGGAACTCGGTGGCCCGGTCTGGGTCGTGAAGAGCCAGATCCATGCGGGCGGGCGCGGCAAGGGCACCTTCGTCGGCGCCCCGGAAGGCGCCAAGGGCGGCGTGCGCGTCACCAAGTCCATCGACGAGGTGAAGCAGTATGCCGGCGAGATGCTGGGGCAGACCCTCGTCACCATCCAGACCGGCCCGTCCGGCAAGCAGGTGAACCGCCTCTATATCGAGGAGGGCGCGCAGATCGCCGCCGAGTTCTACCTGTCGATGCTGGTGGACCGCGAGACCGGCGGCGTCGCCTTCGTGGTCTCCACAGAGGGCGGCATGGACATCGAGGCGGTGGCCCACGATACCCCTGAGAAGATCCACACCATCCCGGTCGATCCGGCGACCGGCGCGATGCCCCATCACGGCCGCGCGGTGGCGAAGGCGCTCGGCCTCACCGGCCCGCAGGCCAAGGAGGCGGCGGACCTCACCGGCAAGCTCTACAAGGCGTTCATCGCCAAGGACATGAGCATGCTGGAGATCAACCCGCTGGTGCTCACCGCCGACGGCCATCTTAAGTGCCTCGACGCCAAGATCTCGTTCGACTCGAACGCCCTCTACCGCCACCCGGATGTCGTCGCGCTCCGCGA
>JAKONI010000041.1 GCA_022702015.1 Beijerinckiaceae bacterium
TTTCCTCCTACCCTCGGCCTCATCCTGAGGTGCCGCCGCGAAGCGGGGGCCTCGAAGGAGACTTCCAGAACCCGCCGCGATCGCTGGAGCCCTCCTTCGAGGCGGCGATCGCCGCACATCAGGATGAGGGCGAGGGCGGGAAGCAGGGACTTTCCGGTCAGGCTCTCAGGATGAGGGGGGCTGGCGGCAGTGGCCGGGCTTCGTTCGGCGGGAAACAGCGACCACCATTCTTCCGGGAGACGCCATGACACGCCTCGCACCCCAGAAGACCCTCCGCGCCGACAAACCCCTGTTCACCGGCAACGACTGGGATTTCGACACCATCCGCCGCATCCACGATGCCTGCGAGGGGGAGGCGCGCAAGCTCGGCCTGTCCTGGTACCCGAACCAGATCGAGATCATCACCGCCGAGCAGATGCTGGACGCCTATGCCTCCATCGGCATGCCGCTGTTCTACAAGCACTGGTCCTTCGGCAAGCACTTCGCCCAGCACGAATCGGGCTACCGGCGCGGTCTGATGGGGCTCGCCTACGAGATCGTCATCAACTCCGATCCGTGCATCTCCTACGTGATGGAAGAGAACACGGCGACGATGCAGACGCTCGTCATCGCGCACGCCGCCTTCGGGCATAACCACTTCTTCAAGAACAACTATCTGTTCAAGCAGTGGACCGACGCGGAAGGCATCCTCGACTATCTCGACTTCGCCAAGGGCTTCATCGCCCGCTGCGAGGAGCGCTACGGCCACCAGGCGGTGGAGCAGGTGCTCGACGCCGCCCACGCCCTGATGAGCCAGGGCGTCCACCGCTACCCGCGCAAGAAGCGCCCCGATCTCGCCTCCGAGCAGCGCCGGGAGCGGGAGCGGGTGGAGCACGGCGAGCAGATCTACAACGACCTGTGGCGCACCTTGCCGACCAAGCCCGGCGCCGCCCCCTCCGACATGGCCGCCGAGCGCCGCAAGGCGCTGCTGGAGCTGCCGCAGGAGAACATCCTCTACTTTTTGGAGAAGGTGGCCCCGCGCCTGCGCCCCTGGCAGCGGGAGATCCTGCGGATCGTCCGCCTCGTGGCGCAGTACTTCTACCCGCAGCGCCAGACCAAGGTGATGAACGAGGGTTGCGCCACCTACGTCCACTATCGGATCATGAACGCCCTCTCCGAGAGCGGCCAGATCACCGAAGCCGCCTATCTCGAATTCCTGCAATCGCACACCAACGTCATCCGGCAGCCGAATTACGACGAACGCTCCTATGGGGGCCACAACCCCTACGCCATCGGCTTCGCGATGATGCAGGACATCGCCCGGATCGCCGAGACGCCGACGGACGAGGACCGGGCGTGGTTCCCCGACATCGCCGGGCGGGGCGAGGGGATGGAGATCCTGCGGGATTGCTGGGAGAACTACCGCGACGAGAGCTTCATCGCGCAGTTCCTCTCCCCGAAGCTGATGCGGGACCTGCGCCTGTTCCACGTGATCGACGACCCCGAGGAGGACGCCCTGCGGGTGGAGGCGATCCACGACGAGCGCGGCTACCGGCGGCTGCGCCGGTCCTTCGCCCGGCAATACGATGTGGCGTGGCTCGACCCCGACATCGAGGTGGTGGACGTGGACCTCGAAGGCGACCGCCGCCTGATCCTGCACCACAAGACCCTCAACAGGATCACCTTGCAGAAGGACGACGCCAAGCGCGTCCTCCAGCACCTCGCCGATCTCTGGGGCTACGACGTGGTGCTGAAGGAGGTGGAGCCCGGCACGGGCACGGTGCTGAGTGAGATGAGCGCCAGTGCCCGGCCGACGTTCTTCTGAGGGCCGACATATCCCCCTCTCCCCGCCCGCGGGGAGAGGGGATGCCCGCGCGGGGCCATTGCCCCACCCTCCGCAACCGTGCTGCATGGGGCCATGACGACGCCCATGTCCCTCGCCGAGACGCGAGCCTTCCTCGACAGTGAATTCCCGCAGATGCAGGCGGGGGGTCGGGCCTACCACTTGGAGGCGGTGGGGCCGCTCACCGCGCGGATGCGGCTCGACGCGCAGGAGCGTTTCCTGAGGCCGGGCGGTACGGTCTCCGGCCCCGCCATGATGGCGCTCGCTGATTACGTGCTCTACGCGGCGATCCTCGCCAACCTCGGGCCCGTGGCCCTGGCGGTGACGACGAACCTCGCCTTCAACTTCCTGCGCAAGCCCGCCCCCGGCGACCTCGCGGCGGAGTGCCGCCTCCTGAAGCTCGGCCGGCGGCTCGCGGTGGGCGAGGTGGCCATCACGGCCGTCGGCAACCCCGACATCGTCTGCCACGCGACGGGGACGTATTCGATTCCGCCGCGGTAGGGCCGCCGCGCGACGGATCCGACCCTCGCCCTCATCCCGATGGGCCCGCGTCGGCGGGCTTGCGGGGAAGGCTCCAGATGACTCCGCGATCCCTGGGGGGCTCCGTGAAAGCGGCCCCGTTGCACCCCAGGCGAGGGGAGCGGAGGGGGACCACCGCCTTCGGCTACTCCCGCGCCTCCGAGAGCCGCGCGGCGTAGCGGGCGATCAGATCCACCTCCAGATTGAGCGCATCTCCCGCCCGGCGCTCGCCCCAGGTGGTGACCTGCAACGTGTGCGGGATCAGCAGCACCGAGAACAGGTCGCCCTCGACGGTGTTCACGGTGAGCGACGTGCCGTCGAGGCAGACCGATCCCTTCTCCGCGATAAACTTCGCGAGCCCGGCCGGCGCCCGGAGGGTGAAGCGCTCGCTCGGCCCCCAGGCCCCGCCGGTGACGGTGTCGCGGGCGACGATCGTCGCGAGGCCGTCCACATGGCCGGTCACGAGGTGGCCGCCCAGTTCGTCACCGATCTTCAGGGACCGTTCGAGGTTGATCCGCCGGCCCGCTTTCCATTGGCCGACATTCGTCCGCGCCAGGGTCTCGGCGGCGGCATCGACCTCGAAGACACAGCCCCCCTCGGACGGGGTGATGATTACCGCCGTGAGGCAGGGCCCGGAACAGGCAATGGAGGCGCCCAGCGCGATGCCGGCGGGATCGTAGGACGAGCGGATCGCGATGCGGCGCAGATCCCCCTCCCCCGCCACCGAGACCACCGTGCCGACGTCGCTGACGAGACCCGTGAACATGCCGCTCAAACGCTCCGTTCGTAGGTGACGGCCCGGTCCCGCCCCAGGACACGATCCTCGGCGACGTCGAACCCGGCGATCCGGCGGGTGAGCACCGGGCCGAGCGCGGGCAGGCCGCCCGCCGGGCCCGCCGGGTCCGGCCCCGTCATCAGGGTGACGGTGTCGATCAGATCGGACTCGGCGAGCGCCTCCGCAAGGCGGGGGCCGCCCTCGCTGCATAGGCGGGTCAGACCGCGCTCCCCGAGAAGGGCCAGAGCCGTCGGCAGGTCGATCCGCCCGCCCGGACCGGCCTGGACCGGGACCACCTCGACGCCCAGGGATTCCAGCGCCCGGCGGGCATGGGCGGGGGCCGAGCGGGTGGTGAGCACCAGCACCGGCACGTCCCGGGCGGTGCGGGCCAGCACGCTGGCCGGAGACAGGCGCAGGGCCGAATCGAGGACGATCCGCAGGGGCGAGCGCCCCGCGAGCCCCGGCAGCCGCACCGTCAGGGACGGATCGTCGGCCCGCGCCGTGCCGATGCCCACGAGGATCGCGTCCGCATGGGACCGCCACAGGTGGACCGCCCCGTCCGCCACCGGGCCGGTGATGCGCAGGCGCTCCGTGCCGGCCCCGGCGGCGAAGCCATCCGCCGTGCGGGCGAGCTTGAGATGCACCGTCGGCCGCCCGAGGGTGACGCGGGTGACGTGGCCGCGATGGTCGCGGGCCGCCTCCTCCCGGCCGAGGCCGGTCTCCACGGCGATCCCCGCCGCCCGCAGGAGGCCGTGGCCCCGGCCGGCGACGCGCGGATCGGGGTCCTCCAGGGCGCTCACCACCCGGCCGATCCCGGCGGCGATGATCGCCTCGCAGCAGGGGGGCGTGCGGCCGTGGTGGGAGCAGGGTTCCAGGGTGACGTAAAGGGTGGCGCCCCGGGCCGCCTCCCCCGCCTGGGCCAGGGCCAGCGGCTCGGCATGGGGTCGCCCGCCCGGGGCGGTGGCGGCGGCGCCGAGGAGGGTGCCCGTCTCCGGCGCGACCACCACCGCCCCCACCGAGGGGTTGGGCCATGTCCGCCCGAGGCCCCGGTGGCCCAGCGCCAGGGCGAGGCGCATCGCCGCGACGTCGCTCACGGCCGGCTCGTCCGGCGGCGGGCCGGCGCCTCCGGTTCGGGGTCCGGCTCCGCCAGCGTGCCGCCCAGGGTCCCGAGCAGATCCTCGAAGTCCTTCGCCTCGCGGAAATTCTTGTAGACCGAGGCGAAGCGGACATAGGCCACGTCGTCGAGGCCTTTCAGCCCGGCCATCACCAATTCGCCGATCGTCTCGGAGGCGACCTCCGCCTCACCCGCGCTCTCGAGTTGCCGGGTGATGCCGCTCACCAGCCGCTCGATCCGCTCCGCGTCCACGGCGCGCTTGCGCAGGGCCACGGCGATCGACCGCTGGAGCTTGTCCCGGTCGAAGGGCACGCGCTTGCCCGAGCGCTTGACCACGGTCAGCTCCCGGAGTTGCACCCGCTCGAAGGTGGTGAAGCGCCCCGCGCAATCTGGGCAGACCCGGCGGCGGCGGATGGCCACGCCATCCTCGGAGGGGCGCGAATCCTTCACCTGGGTGTCGGACCCACCGCAATAGGGGCACCGCATCGGGCGGGTTCTCGCGAAACATAAAGACGGCCGTGGATCGGGGCGATCCACGGCCGTCTCGTAACAAAGGGGCTCCCAAAGGGCGAGCCCTTTGGCGGGTGCGGGGCGGTGCCCCGCGGAAACCCAGGGGCTTTGCCCCTGGACCCCACCCAAGGACTTGTCCTTGGGAAACCTCGACTTAGCCGTAGATCGGGAAGCGGTCGGTGAGGGCGTGAACCTTCTGCTTCACGCTGGCCTCAACCTCACTGTCGCCGCCCTCGCCCTTGGCCACGAGTCCATCCAGCACCTCGATGATGAGGCCGCCGATCTGCTTGAACTCGGCGACGCCGAAGCCCCGCGAGGTGCCCGCCGGGGTGCCGAGGCGGATGCCCGAGGTGATGGTCGGCTTCTGCGTGTCGAACGGCACGCCGTTCTTGTTGCAGGTGATGTGCGCCCGCGACAGGGCCGCTTCCGCCGCCTTGCCGGTGAGGCCCTTCCGCTGGAGATCGACCAGCATCAGGTGGTTGTCGGTGCCGCCGGAGGTGATGTCGTAGCCCCCCGAGATCAGGGTGTCGGCGAGCGCCTTGGCGTTCTCCACCACCTGACGGGCGTAGATCTTGAACTCGGGCTTCAGCGCCTCGCCGAAGGCCACCGCCTTGCCGGCGATGACGTGCATCAGCGGGCCGCCCT
>JAKONI010000068.1 GCA_022702015.1 Beijerinckiaceae bacterium
TGCCATGGAAAAATCGGCCCCCGGACCTGAACGCTCCCTGAGATGCCGGTTGTGGAACGTGCAGGCTCCAGGCGATTTCGCGACCGGGTTGCAGCCGCGGGGAAAGGGGGCGCGCGGGGCTTGGCCCGGGGGCTCCCACCAAGCGTCTGATTCCCTTGCGGATCACCGTCCGGGTCAGTGGACCGATGGCGCGCGCAGGTAGGTGTCCCGGTCGCCGGACATCACGGAGAGTTGCACGGTCCGGCCGTCCCGGCGCAGCGTCAGCGGCACCCGCGCACCCGCATCCCCCAACGCCCAGATGGCCCGGAACAACGCCGCTAGGTCGGAGAGCGGCTCCCCGGCCACGGCGGTGATCACGTCACCCCCCTGGAGACCCGCCGTCTCGGCCGGCCCCCCGTCGGCGAGACCCATCACGACGATGCCCTCCTCGCTCTCGGTGGCGTAGAGGCCGAGCCAGGGGCGGGGCGAACGGTTCGCCCGTCCGCGGGTCATCAGGTCGTCGAGGATCGGCCGCAGCAGATCGATGGGCACCACCATGTTGATCGGACGCGCCGAGGCCGATCCGCCCTGTTGCAATTGCAGCGAGCCGATGCCCAGCAGGTCGCCGCCGGGGCCGATCAGCGCCGTCCCGCCCCAATGGGGGTGCGACGGCGCGGTGAACAGCGCCTCGTCGAGGACGTATTCCCAGTAGCCGGCAAATTCCTGGCGGGCGATGAGTTCCACGGCCACGCAATGGGCCCGCCCGCCGGCCCCGGCCAGCACGGCCTTGTCCCCGACCTTGAGGGAGGCCGACCGGCCGAGCTTCAGGGCTGGTGTCCCGAGGTCCCCCAACGCCTGCACGAGCCCGAAGCCGGTGGCCGCGTCGAAGCCGAGGACATGGCCCGGCACCGAACGCCCCTCGCGGGTCGTGAGCCAGACGCTTTCCGCCTCGGTCACGAGGTAGCCGATGGTCAGCACGAGACCGTTCTCGCCGATCACCACGCCGTTGCCCGCGCGCTCGGTCCCAAGGGTCTCGGCGGTGAAGGCGTCGTCGGGCACACGGCTCGACAGGTTCAGCACCGCACCGATCGCCCGGTCGAGGTCGTAGCCGTAATCGGTCGCCTTCGGCTGGATCTGGGTGGGGATCTTGCGTTCGCCCTGCATCATCGGCGTCCCTTCACCTCGCTCCACCGGTCGCGGCCCTCGAATGGGCCGGCCCGACACCGGCGGTCTCCGTAAGTAGTGCCACGGAACCCGCCCGACACCCGGTGCGGCGGCAGGGATCACGCCCGCGATCAATGCAGCCGCGCGACCGAATAGGGAATAGCCGGAGGCGCCGGGGGAGGGGCCGGAAACAGGCATACGACGAGGGCCACCCATCCGAGGATGGCGGCGAGCGCCGCCCAGTCGCGGAGACGCCACGCCTGGGCCTCCGCATTCCGGCGTACCCGCATGGCCATCCCGCGATCGCAAGGGTGTCCGGCGAGGCACCGGATCATGTGGGCATATTTCCCACAAAATGCTCGGGGAAGCAAATCGCGGGGCGCGGCCCGGGGGCCTGGGACGCAAGAAAACGCCCGGCCTCCCTGAGGAAGGCCGGGCGCTCACGAACCCGTGGGACGCGGACCCGAAGGCTCCGCGTCCGTCTGGATGTCTCAGTACTTGCGGACCAGCGCCGCCGGGACCGGGGAAGCCGCCGGGGCCGGGCTGTAGAGCGGGATGATGAACCGGATCCAGCCGTCGGTGGAGTAGTCGCTGCGGGTCCGGCCGGTGAAGGCGTTGGTGGTGGTCAGGCCGGTGACGACGTCGCGGGCGACGTAGGCCTGGACCTTGAACACCTTGAAGTCGTAGCCGACGAGGCCGCCGAGGGCGAACCGGCCACGGTTGCCGACCGCAGCGCTGCCCTGGCTGATGTCGAAGTTGTAGGTGCCGTAGCCGACGGCGCCGATCTCGAAGTTGCCGAAGGTCTTCGTGGCCGTGAGGTCGAAGTTCAGGGCGTCGGAGAGGCGGATCGGGCCGAGGAAGGCGCCGACCGGACCACCGAAGCGGCCGGGGGAGTCGTAGATGTTGGCCGTCAGGTTGGCGGTCAGGTTCCAGCCGTCGCCGGTGTAGCTGCCGGCCACGCCGAAGCGGTAGGTGTTCGAGGACAGCTGCGGCAGCACCGGGGTGGCCGTCGTGCCGTTGGCGGTGATGATGGAGCCGCGGTCGCCGTTCAGCTCGTTGAGGTAGACACCGCCGAGCAAGCTGACGCCGAAGTTGCCGCCGAGGTCGAAGGCCCAGATGCCGCCGACGAAGGTGCCGACGTTGATCGAGATGTCCTTGTTCGCGACGCCGGCCGGGTTACGGGTGAAGGCGAACACGGTCGGGGGAGCCACGAGGAGCTCGATGCGGCCGCCGAACGGCACCAGCGGGGTCGACCACACGAGGACCGGGACGTTGACGGCCGTATCGGGATCGTTCCGGCCGTCGGTGCGGCGGTAGGTGAAGGTGTTCAGGGCGTAGATGCCCTCGGGCAGCGGCGCGCCGATGGCGAGGCCGACCTGCTCGCCGGGGACGGTGGTCGTCTGCGCCTGAGCGATCGTGGAAGTCATGCCGACCGTGAGCGCCACGGCACCGGCGGCGAGCCAGTTTCTCATCATTTTCTCGTTCCTTCCCAAGGTCTGTGGCTTCCGTCCCGCATTCGGCATTACCGTGCCAGTCAGGCCCGCCGCGATGCGACCACCTTCCAGCCGGTGCCTAGCGCCCCCACGGAGCCGCCCCGTCTCAACACCCTGACTATTCTACAGAGACCTCGGGAAAGACAGAGGAATGCTTGTGTTCCCGGCAGATGCGGCCCAACCGTTGCGCAAAAGCCGCATTCGTGCCGCGATGCAACACATGGAATTGCACAGCGATCCAGCAAAATATCGTTGAACGGTCAAGCTGTTGTCCCAGTCTGGGCCGGGACGAACCGGCAAGGCGGCCGGGATCCTCCGCCGCTGGCCGGGGACTCGCCGAGCCTTCCCGGGAGCTGATTTGCGGTTCGAGGACCGCGAAACCCGGGCCGTCCGCCGTCGAATCATGCTGGGGACCGCCCGCCGGACCCGTCCCACCCGGCAAAAATTGCCGGGTTGCCCACGGATCCGGATTCGCCGATCGCCGGGCCGCCGTCCTACTCGGCGGCCTTGGGCTGGGCCGGCACCATGGAGCGCCGCTCCAGCACCTCCCGCAGGAACCGTCCGGTGTGGCTCGCCTTGGCGGCGGCGATCTGCTCGGGCGTGCCCTCGGCCACCACACGGCCGCCGCCGTCGCCGCCCTCGGGGCCCATGTCGACCACCCAGTCGGCGGTCTTGATGACTTCGAGGTTGTGCTCGATCACCACCACGGTGTTCCCCTGGTCCACAAGCTCGTGGAGCACCTCCATGAGCTTGGCGACGTCGTGGAAGTGCAGGCCGGTGGTCGGCTCGTCGAGGATGTAGAGCGTCCGGCCGGTGGCGCGCTTGGACAGCTCCTTCGAGAGCTTCACCCGCTGCGCCTCGCCCCCCGACAGGGTGGTCGCCTGCTGTCCGACCCGGACGTAGTGCAGCCCGACGCGCTTCAGGGTTTCCAGCTTGTCGCGGATCGCCGGCACCGCCTTGAACAGCTCGGCCGCCTCCTCGACGGTCATGTCGAGCACGTCGGCGATGGAGCGTCCGCGATACTTCACCTCCAGGGTCTCGCGGTCGTAGCGCTTGCCCTTGCAGACGTCGCAGGTGACGTAGACGTCCGGCAGGAAGTGCATCTCGATCTTGATGACGCCGTCGCCGGAGCAGGCCTCGCAGCGGCCGCCCTTCACGTTGAAGGAGAAGCGCCCCGGCTGGTAGCCCCGCGCCTTGGCCTCGGGCAGGCCGGCGAACCAGTCGCGGATCGGCGTGAAGGCGCCGATATAGGTGGCGGGGTTCGAGCGCGGTGTCCGCCCGATGGGCGACTGGTCGATATCGATCACCTTGTCGAGGTGCTCCAGCCCCTCGATCCGGGCATAGGGGGCCGGGTGCTCCACGGCGCCGTTCAGCTTCTTGGCGACCGCCTTGTAGAGGGTGTCGATCACGAGGGTGGACTTGCCGCCCCCCGAGACGCCGCTCACGCAGGTGAAGGTCCCGAGCGGGATCGCGATATCCACGTCCTTGAGGTTGTTGCCCCGGGCGCCGAACACCGCCACCGAGCCCTTGCGCGCCTTCCGCCTCGCCTTCGGCATCCGCACGGCGAGCTCGCCGGTCAGGTACTTCGCGGTGAGGGAGGCGGGGTGCGCCAGGAGTTCGGCGGGCGTGCCTTGCGCGATGATCTCGCCCCCGTGGATGCCCGCGCCCGGGCCGACATCGACCACATAGTCGGCCTGGAGGATCGCGTCCTCGTCGTGCTCCACGACGATGACCGAGTTGCCGAGGTCGCGCAGCCGCTTGAGGGTGCCGAGCAGGCGCTCGTTGTCCCGCTGGTGCAGGCCGATGGAGGGCTCGTCCAGGACGTAGAGGACGCCGGTGAGACCGGAGCCGATCTGGCTCGCCAACCGGATGCGCTGGCTCTCGCCGCCGGAGAGGGAGCCCGAGCCCCGCGCCAGCGTCAGGTATTCGAGGCCGACATCCATCAGGAAGCTCAACCGGTCGCTGATCTCCTTGAGGATCCGGACGGCGATCTCGTTCTGCTTGGCCGTCAGCCTCGAAGGCAGGTCGGCGAACCATTGGAGCGCCTTGCTCACGGAGAGGCCCGTCACCTCGGCGATGTCGTGCATCGCCACCTTCACCGCCAGCGCCTCGGGCTTGAGCCGCTTGCCGAGGCAGGCGGCGCAGGGCGTCTCGCTCATGAAGCGGCCGATCTCCTCCCGCACCGCGTCGGAATCGCTCTCCTTGTAACGGCGCTCCAGGTTCGGGATGACGCCCTCGAACGGCTTGTTGACCGCATAGCGGCGCAGGCCGTCGTCGTACTGGAAGCGGATCGCCTGCCGGCCGGAGCCCATCAGCACCATGGCCCTGTCCGCCTCGTCGAGCTTGCCCCAGGGCGTCGTGGTGCTGAACCCGTAATGGGCGGCCAGGGCGTCGAGCGTCTGGCCGTAATAGGGCGAAGTCGACTTCGCCCAGGGGCCGATCGCCCCGCGCTTCAGGCTGAGAGCCGGATCGGAGATGACCAGCTCCGGGTCGATCCGCATCTCGTGGCCGATGCCCCCGCAGGTCGGGCAGGCGCCGAACGGGTTGTTGAACGAGAACAGGCGCGGCTCGATCTCGGCGATGGTGAAACCGGAGACCGGGCAGGCGAAGCGCGAGGAGAAGGTGATGGAGGGCGCCTTCTCCTTGCCCTCCTCCCCCCCGGGCACGTCGGCGTAGACGATCTCGGCGATGCCGTCGGCGAGGTCGAGGGCGGTCTCGAACGAATCGGCCAGCCGCGCGGCGATGTCCTCGCGCACCACAATCCGGTCGACCACCACGTCGATGTCGTGCTTGAGCTTCTTGTCGAGCTTGGGGGCGTCGTCGATGGCGGTGAACTCGCCGTCGATCCGCAGGCGCTGGAAGCCCTTCTTCTGAAACTCGGCGATTTCTTTTCGATATTCACCCTTCCGGCCGCGCACCACCGGGGCGAGCAGGTAGAGGCGGGTCTTTTCCGGCAGAGCCAGAACGCGATCGACCATCTGGCTGACGGTCTGGCTCTCGATCGGCAGGCCGGTGGCCGGGGAATAGGGAATGCCCACCCGCGCCCAGAGCAGGCGCATGTAGTCGTAGATCTCCGTGACGGTGCCCACCGTCGAGCGGGGATTCTTGGAGGTGGTCTTCTGCTCGATGGAGATGGCGGGCGACAGGCCGTCGATCTGATCGACATCCGGCTTCGACATCATCTCCAGGAACTGGCGGGCATAGGCCGAGAGCGATTCGACGTAGCGGCGCTGTCCCTCGGCGTAGATCGTGTCGAAGGCGAGCGACGACTTGCCCGAGCCGGACAGGCCGGTGAACACCACGAGCCGGTCCCGGGGAATCGTCAGATCGACGTTCTTGAGGTTGTGCTCCCGGGCGCCGCGCACGGAGATGACCCGCTGGTCCCGGCCGGGGGGGCCGGCCCCGTCGAACAGGCGATCGAGCTTGGCGTCGGTGGCGGCCTCGGCCTTGGCCACAGCCCGGGGCGGGCGCTTGGCCGGGGCGGCCGGCGCATCCTTGTCCGGCCGTGTCCTGGCCGTCGAGCCCTTGGCGGGCGTCGATTTGGTCGATTCCTTCGGCGCGGCCTTGCCCCGGACGGCGGGGGCGGACCCGGCTGCGACGGGCGAGGGGGCTCCGGCTCGGGCTCTTGCCATGAGGGCGGCGGTCTTTCGAGGCATCGACGCGGATGGGAATGCGACCGGGAAACCAGCCGCAACACCGGCTCATGTCGATTCCCGCGGGCCGATGACAAGGTGCGCCGACCCGATGACGGGCCCGTCCCGGCGGGAGATTGCTAGAACGAAATGAGTACGTGGGCAACCGCCGGGGTCGCGCGGGCAGGGGGGCGCGCAGGGCAGGGGGGCGCCGGGGCGCCTTGCGGGGCGGAAGCGCGCGTCCCACACCAGCCTCTTCCTGAATGATGGACCCCCGGTGCCGATGCCAGCCCTCGCCGCGCGCGACACGACCGGAAGCGGCCTTCGCCCGGAGGTGTGGTCCACCCGCCTGATCTTCCTGATCGTCGGGATCGGCACCGCCGCCTGGGCCTCCCTGGTGCCCTTCGTGAAGCTGCGGGCGGGCCTCGGGGAGGCGCAACTCGGCCTGCTGCTCCTGTGCCTCGGCCTCGGCTCCATCGGGGCGATGCCCCTGGCCGGAGCCGCCGCGACGCGGTTCGGCTTGCGGCCGGTGCTCATCCTCGGCACGGCCGCCATCGGGTTGACGCTGCCCCTCCTGGCGGGCGCCTCCTCGGCGCTGATCCTGGGCCCGGCCCTGCTGCTGTTCGGGGCGGGGATGGGGGCGGTGGACTGCGCCATGAACATCCAGGCCATCGCCGTCGAGCGGGCGGCGGGGCGGCCGATGATGTCGGGCTTCCACGGGCTCTACAGCCTCGGCAGTCTCGCCGGCGCGCTGACGGCGGGGACGCTCCTGACCCTCGGACTCGGGGAGCCGGGCATGGCGCTGGCGGCCACGGGGGCGATCGCCGGGCTCTGCGCCCTCGCCTGGCCCGGCATGCTCGCCCGGGCGGCCACGGCGGGTGGCCCGGCCTTCGCCATCCCAAAGGGGGCCGTGCTCCTCATCGGGCTCCTGTGCGGCATCGTGTTCCTGACGGAGGGATCGGTGCTCGATTGGAGCGCCGTCTTCCTGGTGCAGGATCGCGGCATCGCGCCGGCCCGGGCGACTTTGGGCTACGCCGCCTTCTCGGTGACGATGACGGTCGGCCGCCTCGCGGGGGATGGGATCGTCGCCCGCCTCGGGCGGACGCGGGTCCTCGTCCTCGGGGCGCTCGTCGCGGCTTCGGGCCTCGCGCTGGCGACCCTGGTGCCGGATTGGTCGGCGGCGCTCGCGGGCTATGCCCTGGTGGGGGCGGGCTGCGCCAACATCGTGCCGGTGCTGTTCACCGCAGCCGGGCGCCAGACGGCGATGCCCGCGAGCGTCGCCGTGCCGGCGGTGACCACCTTCGGCTATGCCGGGGTCCTGGCCGGGCCGGCGCTGATCGGGTTCATCGCCCAGGCGACCAGCCTGCCGGCGGCCTTCATGGTGGTGGCCGCCCTTCTGGTCGCAGTCGCCGCGGCGGGGCGGGCGGTGAGAGTGTGAGCGGCTGGCGCCGTGTCAGGGCCTTGCCCTGACGACCCACCCAAGGGCTCGGCCCTTGGGGAACCCTCGACTAGGCGCCTCAGCCCTCCGCGTTGCGGGCCATGAAGCTCGCGGGGCTGCCGTCCCCGGCGTTGACGAAGACGATGTCCGTGGGCGCCCGCCTCGGGGTGTCGATGGACAGGAAAACCACCGGCTCGCCCTCGGCGATCTCCGGCATGGCGTGGACCGTGCCCTTCTCGAAGAACAGGAGTTGCCCGGGGCCGAAGGCGCCGACCGTGGCGGCGTCGCGCATCCAGAACGTGCCCCGGCCGGAGAGGCAATAAAGGTACTCGTCGCAGGTCTCGTGATAGTGCGGCGGGGTCGGCCGGTAGACCCGGAAGACCCGCGCGCTCGCCGCCGGCCGGTCGGTCAAATACGTGTCGACCAGCAGCGTCTTCGCCGCGTCGGGCAGGGCGGCGGCGATGGCCGCCACGTCGAAGATGCCGGTGCCGTCCGTCGCCTCGCCCATCGGGAACTCCTATCCGCCGAAGCCCGCAAAGTCATTTTCCGCCGACGTGGAGGCCGGTTCGGCGAAAGAAAATGCGGCAAAAACAGTGAACCGGGGCGTTTTCCGTGATCCGGGGATCACGGAAAACGCTCCAGAACGATCTTGCCCTTCGCCCGGCCGGACTCGATCATGGCATGCGCCCGCCGGAGGTTCCCCGCGTCGATCGCCCCGTAATGCTCGCCGAGCGTGGTGCGCAGGCGCCCGGCATCCACGAGGCGCGAGACCTCGTTCAGGAGGCGGCCCTGCTCGGCGATGTCCACCGTGCCGAACATCGAGCGGGTGAACATCAGTTCCCAATGCAGGGACAGGCTCTTGCGCTTGAGGAGCGAGACATCGAGGGAAGCCGGGTCGTCGATGAGGGCGAGCCGGCCCTGGGGGCAGAGAAGCTCCACGATCTCCGCCAGATGCGCGTCGGTGTTCGTGGTGGAGAAGACGAGGCCCGGCGCGCCGATCCCGAGGGCGGCCACTTCGGCGGCCAGCGGCTTGGCATGGTCCACCACATGGTGCGCCCCGAGGTCCCGGCACCATTGCGCCGTCTCCGGCCGCGAGGCCGTGGCGATGACCGTGAGGTCGGTGAGTTGCCGGGCGAGCTGGATCGCGATCGATCCGACCCCGCCCGCCCCGCCGACGATCACCACCGCCCGGGCCGCCCCCGGCACCGGCTTGCCCGTGTCGAGGCGGTCGAACAACGTCTCCCAGGCGGTGATCGCGGTGAGCGGCAGGGCGGCGGCCTCGGCCCAACCCAGGCTCTTCGGCTTATGGCCGACGATGCGGGCGTCGACGCAGTGGAACGCCGCGTTCGTCCCCGGCCGGGTGATGTCCCCGGCATAGAACACCGCATCCCCCGGCGCGAACCCCACCGCGTCGGCGCCCACGGCCACGACCGTCCCCGCCGCGTCCCAGCCCAGAACCTTGACGCCCCCGTCCTCCGGCTGCGCCCGGCGGCGCACCTTCGTGTCGACGGGGTTCACCGAGATCGCCTCGACCTTCACCAGCAGGTCGTGCGGGCCCGGCTCCGGCTGCGGCAGGTCGAGGTCGATCAGCGAGTCCGCCTCCGTGGCGGGCAGGGACTTGCGGTATCCGACGGCGCGCATCGCGCTCTCCTCTGTTCACGGGCGGAGGGCATGGGACAGCCCTTCACGGGGCGCAAGTACGCACTTAAAAAGCTCATAGTGCCGAAAAGGATACCGTCATGGCCCGCACCCGCCGTCATCAGGGCGCCTGTAGTCCCGGCTGCGCCGTGGAGGCGACGCTGCGGCTCATCGACGGCAAGTGGAAGGGGGTGATCCTCTACCACCTCCTCGACGGGACCCTGCGCTTCACCGAGATCCGCCGCCGTCTGACGAGCGTGACGCAGCGGATGCTGACGAACCAGCTCCGCGAGATGGAGGCGGACGGCCTGATCGCCCGGACGGTCTACGCCGTGGTGCCGCCCAAGGTGGAGTACAGCCTCACCGCCCGGGGCCGCTCCCTGGAGCCGATCCTCCTCGCCTTGAAGTCCTGGGGCGACCTCCACGCCCCGCCCACCGAGCCGGCCATGGATGCGGCCTGAGAGCCACACCCCGGAAAAAGGACGACGGCCCCCCATTCGATTGGGCACAATCCGGCCGTTCACGATTTCCACCGGGGCTGGCAGTATCCTTGTGTTGCTCGCCACAGAGTCGTCTCATTTCCCGGGCCGACTGAAAGACCGGGGTCATGCGCGGCGCGGCCGTTCCGGCACGAGGTGAGACGACGCCTGGGCGAGGCGCGGGCAGTGAGGCGGTGGGGGCGTCGAGCATGGATCAGGCAAAGACCGGCCCACGCTTCGGCGGACGGGCCTGAGGAACGGCGCGCGCGTGCGATCCTCCCTTCGTCCCCCCTCGACCCGGCGTGCCGCCCGTGTCCTGCTGGTCGCCTGCGCGGCCATCGGCACCGGCTTGGCTCAGGTGGAGCCGGCCCGCGCCTTCGATTTCTTCGGCCTGTTCGGATCGGAGCCGGAGCCGCCGGCCCCGAGCCCCACCGCTTTGCCCTACGCCGCCAAGATCACCGGCACCGACGATTCCGATATCCTGACCGCCGTGCAGGACACCTCGGCCCTGTACCGCCTGCGGCAGGAGGCCCCCCCGGACGGGGAGGGGCTGGTCCGCCGGGCGGAGGCCGACGTCGCGAAGCTGACCGATGTACTCTCAGGCTACGGCTATTATCAGGGGCGGGTCGAGATCCGGGTGGACGGCGTCCCCGTCGCCTCGGGCCGGACCGAGGGGGCGGTGCGCGCGGCGGAAGCGTGGCGCAACCGCGGCCTCGTGCCGGTGAAGATCGCCGTCGATCTCGGTCCCCTCTACACCCTACGCCGGATCGCGGTGCGGGACCGGAACGGCCTGCGCTTCCCTGAGGACGTCCTGCCGCCGCGCCTCACCCGCGTCGGGGAGGACGTGCCGGCCCGCTCCGCCACGGTGCTCGCCCGGGAGGCGGCGATCGTGGACCGTTTCCGGGCGGAGGGGCACCCCTTCGCCAAGGTCATCGGCCGCGACCCCGTGGTGGACGATGCCGCCCACGTCATGGACGTGACCTTCACCGTCGAGCCCGGCCCGGTGGCGGGGCTGGGGCCGGTCGCCGTCAGCGGCGCGGAGGGCATGGACCCGGCCACCATCCGCTCCTTCATCTATGCCGAGCCGGGGGACCCGTACTCGCCGCAGGCGGTGGCCGCGATCCGCCGCTCGGTGGCGCGGCTCGAAGGGATCGGCTCGGTGCGGGTCCGCGAAGGCACGGCCCTCGACGCGGACGGCAACCTGCCGCTCTTCGTCGACCTGACGGAGCGGGAGCGGAACCTCGTCGGGGTCTCGGCCCGCTACTCCACCGTCGATGGCCCGGGGGTGCGCGCCTACTACGCCAACCGCAACCTGTTCGGCGGCGGCGAGACCTTCCGGCTGGATGCCGACATCTACTACCTCGGGCTCGGCTACGATCCCTTCGCCCAGCAGCGCAAGCTCGCCGGCATCGGCACCAACGGCCTCGGGGGGCGCCTGTCGGCGACCTACGTGCAGCCCGCCCTCTGGGGCAGCCGCAACGATTTCCTGGCCAACGTCTTCGTCGCCCGGGAGGTGCAGCAGAGCTACCTCGTGGATGGCGGCGGCGCCTCGGCCTCGATCCGCCACCGCTTCTCCGACACGTTCTCGGCGCAGATCGGCCTCGACGCGCAGGTGGGTCGCTCGCAGGACGCGCTGGGCACGGTGAACTACCGCCTGATCGGCGTGCCGGCCTCCGTCACCTACGATTCCACCGACAGCCTGCTGGACCCGACGCGGGGGTTCCGGGCCATCGCCTCGGTCGCCGCCTATCCGGGGGCGATCTCGGATCCGGGGATCGTCGTGGCCAAGGCGCAGGGCTCGACCTACTACTCGCTGGACGACGAATCCCGCTACATCCTGGCCGGGCGGATCGGCTTCGGCTCGGTCTCGGGGGCGAAGCTCGGGGAGATCCCGGACAACTTCCGCTTCTTCGCCGGCGGCGGCGGCTCGGTGCGGGGCTACCCCTACCGGACCCTCGGACCCATCGGCCCGTTCAACCTGCCCATCGGCGGCCGCAGCCTGCTCGAAGCCTCCCTGGAGGCGCGGATCAAGGTCACGGACACGATCGGCGTGGTGCCGTTCTTCGACGCGGGCACGGCCTTCGCCGCGTCCCTGCCGAATTTCGATGAGACCATCCGCAAGTCGGTGGGCATCGGCCTGCGCTACTATACCGGCATCGGCCCGATCCGCGCCGACCTCGCCTTCCCCCTCGACGCCTACAAGGGCGGGCACGTCCGCCCCGCCGTCCTGTATCTCAGCCTCGGGCAGGCGTTCTGATGGCTCTGCACGAAACGCGACGGGCGCTCCGACCGGTTGTGGGGATCGTCGGGAAGTTCGGCGGAACGCCGATCCCGCCCGTTCCCCTCATCCTGGGAGTCTGGCCGGAAAGTCCCCTTTCCTCCCACCCTCGCCCTCATCCTGAGGTGCCGCCGCGAAGTGGTGGCCTCGAAGGAGGGCTCCCCTCAGCGCCGCGATCCCTGGAGGCCTCCCTCGAGGCGGCTGTCGCCGCGCCTCAGGATGAGGGCGGTGAGGGGAGTGGGGGGCTTTTCGGTCAGGCCCTTGGGATGAGGGCGAGGGGGGGACGCATCGCGCGACGCCCATCGCATGGGAGAGGGGAGAGGCGCTCCCTCATGCGACTTTTGATTGTCCTTCTCGTCTTCCTCCTCACCCCCCTGGCCCTCCACGCCGAGGAGGGCGACAAATCCGTCCTCGGCGGGCTGCTGTCGCGTGCGCTGTCCACCCCCGCCTCCCGCGTCTCCATCGGCGCGGTCGACGGCGCTCTGTCCGCCGACGCCACCATCCGCGACGTGGCGGTGAGCGACCGGGCCGGGGTCTGGCTGAAGCTCGACAAGGCGCGCATCTCCTGGCGCCGCCTCGCCCTGCTGTCGGGGCGGCTCGAAGTCGACACTCTGGAGATCGGCCGCCTCGAAGTCCTGCGGAAGCCGCTGCCCGGCCCGACGCCCGAGGAGGCCAAGCCCGACGGCAAGCTGCTCCCGGACCTGCCGGTGAAAGTGGACATCAAGAGCTTCACCCTGGCCGAGCTGGTGCTGGGGGAGGAGGTCGCCGGCCAGCCGGCCCGGCTCTCGGCCAAGGGCCGGGCGAAGCTCGGCGCCGCGAGCGAAGGGCTGGATCTGCGGGCCGAGGCCAAGCGCCTCGACGCCGCCGGGTTCTTCACCCTCAACGCCGCCTACATCCCCACCGGCGACAAGCTCGACCTCAAGGCCACCCTCATGGAGGAGAAGGGCGGCTTGCTCTCGAAGGCCGCCTCCATCCCCGGCACCCCGCCCATCGCCTTCGACCTGGACGGCACCGGCACCCTCGACGCCTGGAACGCCCGGCTCGATTTCACCGCCGGTCCCGAGATCGGCGCCAAGGGCGGCGCCCGGATCTCCCGGGTCGGCGCGGAGCGGCGCCTCTCCCTCGACCTCGCCGCGCGGATCGAGGGGCTGGTGCCCGGCCCCGCCGCCTCGGTCTTCGCCGGCACGACCCAGTTGCAGGGCGCCCTGGGCTTCGCCGACAGCGGCGCCTTCCGCATCGACCGGCTGGAGCTCGCCTCGCGCACGGCCAAGCTCTCGGCGCTCGGCGGGATCACCGCCGACCGGATCGCCGACCTGACCCTCCAGGCCCGGGCCCTGCCCACCGAGGGCGAGGTCACGAAGGCCGGCGAGGCGGAGATCGCCAAGCTCGCCTTCGACGGCTCCCTCAAGGGGCCGCTGGCGACGCCGACCGTCCGGGGCAAGCTCGATGCCGGCGGCCTGCGCAGCCGGGATTCCGCCCTCGACAAGGTGACGGCGACGCTCAGCGTCGAGCCGGAGGGCGACCCGAAGGACAAGCGCTTCGCCATCACGGCGGACGGGGACGCGGAGGGCTTGGCGCTCGCCGACCCGGCCTTGCGCCGGGCGATCGGCTCGGCGGCGAAGCTGACCCTGAGAGCCAGCTCCGGCCCGGACGGGGTGATCGAGGTCAGCCGCCTCACGGCGGTCTCCGACACGGCGCGGGCCTCCTATGCGGGGCGGATCGGCCAGAACACCCTGGCGGGCACCCTCGAAGCGGCGCTGCCCGACCTCGCCGCCTTCTCCGGCCTCGCCGGGCGGGGTCTCGCCGGCAGCCTCGATGCCAAGGCCCGGCTCTCGGGGGATCCCGCGCGCAAGGCGGTGGCCGCCGACCTCACCGTCGCCACGGCCGGCCTCGTGACAGGCATCGACCCCGCCGACCGCCTCCTCGGCCGGGCGCCGACCCTCACCGGCCGGGTCTCGCGCACCTATGACGGCTACGGCTTCGACCATCTCCGCCTGGAGGGCGCGGGGCTGCTGGCGACCCTCCAGGGCGAGGCGACGGCGAGCGCGGCCCAGGTCGCCGCCCGCATCGACCTCAAGAGCCTCGCCGACCTGGATTCCCGCTTCACCGGCCGCGCCGCCCTCGACGGGAAGCTCACCGGCTCCCTGGAGAAGCCGGACCTCGCCTTCGCGCTCACCGCCCCCTCGGCCACCGCCGACGGGAAGCCGATCCGCAACCTCGCCGTGCAGGGCACGCTCACGGATGTCACCGGCGCCGCCGAGGGGACCGTGACGCTCGCGGGCGACGTGGGCGGCAAGCCCCTCTCCGGCGGCGCCCACCTCGCCCGGATCGCGGCCCCCGCCGGCCCCGACCTCGTGCTCGACCGGCTCGCCGTGAACCTCGGCTCCGTGGCCATCGCCGGGCAGGCCAGCGTCGCGCAGGCCACGCGGCTTGCCGCCGGCTCCCTCACCGTTCGGGCCGGCGACCTCGACGACCTGTCACCCCTCAGCCCCGAGCCGCTCTCCGGGCGGCTGGACACGGCCGTGACCCTCACCCGCGACGACGGCCGGCAGGGCGCGGCGATCCGGGCCACCGGCGCCAACCTACGCTACGGGACGAGTGCCCTGGGCCACCTCGACGCCGACCTGCGCGGGGCGGACCTCCTCGACCGCCCGGTCCTCGACGGCCATCTCGATGCCGACCGGCTCACCGCCGCCGGGCAGGGGATCGATACCCTCCGCCTGAACGCGACGGGCACCCCCGCCGCCAGCGACGTGACGCTGACCGCCAAGGCCCGGGGCTTCGCCCTCGACGGGGCCGCCCGGGTCATCCCGGGGCAAGCGACGCGGATCGAGATCAGTCGCCTCACCGCCGCCCGGGGGGCCGACCGCTTCGCCCTCACCGGCCCCGCCGCGATCACCCTCGCTGAGGGCGGGGCGGTGATCGACGACCTCTCCGTCGCGGCCGGGTCCGGGCGGGTGCAGGTCTCCGGCCGGGCGGGGCGGACCCTCGACCTGAAGGTGGCGATCCACGCCCTGCCGCTTTCGCTGGCCCGCATCGCCTCGCCCGACCTCGCCCTCTCGGGGACGCTCGATGGGGAGGCCGATTTGCGCGGCGACGCGGACAGGCCGGAGGGGCGCTACGCCCTGAGGGTCGCCCGTCTCGTCGCCCCGCAGACCCGCAGCGCCGGCCTCCCGCCCATCGACGCCGAGGCGAAGGGCACCCTGTCGGGCGGGCAGGCCAGCCTCGACGGCCGGGTCGCCGCCGGCCGGGGCATCGCGCTGACCCTCTCGGGCTCGCTGCCCGTGGAGCCCGGAGGCCCCCTCGGACTGCGGGCGAAGGGCACCCTCGACGCGGCCTTGGCCAACTCCCTCCTGAGCGCCACCGGCCAGAGCGTCGCCGGCCGGGTGGCGATCGACGGCGGGGTCACGGGGACGCTGGCGGCCCCCCGAGCCGAGGGTAGCGCCACCCTGTCCGGCGGCAGCTTCACCGATCCGCTGAACGGCATCCGCCTGACGGGCATCGAGGGCCGCGTCACCGGAAAGGGCGACACCCTCGTCGTCGAGCGCCTCACCGCCGCCACCCGCAACGGCGGGCGCCTCGGGGTGGCGGGGCGCGTCGCCCTCGATCCGGCCGGGGGCTTCCCTGGCAACTTCCGCGTCACCGCCGAGCGGGCGGAACTGGTCTCCAGCGCCCTGATGACGGCGGTGGCCGGGCTCGACCTGTCCCTCTCGGGGCCGCTGGCCCGCACGCCGAAGATCACCGGCCGGGTCGATGTCGCCTCCATCGACGTGGCCGTCCCCGATCGCCTGCCCGCCACGGTGAAGCCGTTGCCGGGGGTGCGCCACGTCAACACCCCGCCGGAGCTGCGCGCCCGTCTCGCCCGCCGGTCCGAGGCCAAGGCCGCCGCCGCCACGCGCCGGGGGCGCAAGGCCGCGCCTCCCTTCGACGCCACCCTCGACGTCACCGTCGATGCCCCGAGCCACATCTTCGTCCGGGGGCGGGGGATCGACGCCGAACTCGGCGGCTCCCTGCGGATCACCGGCCCGTCGCGGGACCCCCGGGCCAACGGCGAGTTCGGCCTGCGCCGGGGCCGGTTCGACCTCGTGGGCCAGCGCCTCGACTTCGACAGGGGCCGGCTGACCTTCGCCGGCAGCCTCACGACCCCGGACCTCGACTTCTCGGCCCAGACCAAGGCCGGCGACGTCACCGCGCGGGTGGCCGTGAGCGGCCCGGCCGACATGCCGCAATTCGCCCTGACCTCCGATCCGGTCCTGCCGCAGGACGAGATCCTGTCGCGGCTGCTGTTCAAGAAGGCGGCGGGCGGCCTCTCGGCCTTCCAGGCGTTGCAACTCGCCCAGGCCGTGGCGCAGCTCTCCGGGGGGTCCGCCGGGCCGGACGTGTTCGAGCAAGCCCGCAAGGGTCTCGGCCTCGACAGCCTCGACGTGTCCACGGGGGCGAGCGGCGGCCCGGCGCTGGGCGCCTCCCGCTATATCTCCGACCGGGTGAGCGTCGGCGTGAAGGCCGGGGCCAAGCCCTCCGATACGGCGGTGGGGGTGGATGTCGACGTCACCCGCCGCATCAAGCTGAAGGGCGAGGCCGGCAGCGACGGCCGCACCAGCCTCGGGGTCGGCGCGGAATACGAATGGTAGGATCTTCCACGGGGCTCGCGATTCCGTGGGATCGACTTCGCCGGCTCATGGCCTAGTCTTGGGGAGCCCGCGATACCGGGGGCGGCGAGCGGCCGTGACGGCCGGTGAAAAGCTTGGGCGATGGACGACCTTTACGAGACCGACGACGATCCCCCCATCCCCGAGGGCGGCTTTCTGCGAAGGCTGCCGATCGTGAACCGGCGGGGGCTCCATGCCCGGGCCTCGGCGAAGTTCGTGCAGACGGTGGAGCGGTTCGACGCCACCGTGGCGGTCACGCGGGCGGGTGAGACCGTCGGCGGCCGCTCCATCATGGGCCTCCTCACCCTGGGCGCGGCCATGGGCACCTCCATCGCGGTGACGGCGGTGGGCGGCGACGCGCAGGCCTGCCTCGACGCCATCGAGGCGCTGCTGGCCAACCGGTTCGGCGAGGACGAATAGCGCCGCCCGCGCGATCTCACGCGAAGGTGGTCTTCTCCGGCCACGCGCAGAGGTCGGCCACGGGGCATCCCGGGCAGGCAGGCTTGCGCGCGGTGCAGGTGTCCCGCCCGTGCCGGAACAGCCAGACATGGGCGCCGTCCTTGTAGGCGTCGGGCACCCGGGCGGCGAGGCCGTCCGCCACGGCATCGACGGTGCGGCCCGGCGCGAGGGGGATGCGGTTCGAGACCCGGAAGACATGGGTATCGACGGCGATGACCTTTTCCCCGAAGGCGAAGTTCGCCGTCACCTCGGCCGATTTCCGGCCGATGCCGGGGAGTTGGCGCAATTCCAGGGCGGTGCGCGGCACCACGCCATCGAAGCTCTCGATCAGCGTCGCGCAGAGCCGCACGATCGCCCGCGTCTTCGATGGGCCGAGGCCCACCGGCCGGACGATGTCGAGGATCCGCGCCTCGCCCAGCGCGAGGAGAGCCTGGGGCGTCGCCGCCTCGGCGAAGAGGTCGTCCGAGATCCGCGCCACCGTCGGGCCGGTGGACTGGGCCGAGAGCAGGACGCTCACGAGCAGGCGGAACGGCTCGGTGCGGCCCAGGCCCGCCTTCGGGTCGGGGTCGGCCTCCGCCAGCCGGGCCATCACGGCGGCGACCCGGTCGGCATCCGCCGCCTGCACGGGGGCCTCGTCGGCGGGGCGGGCCGCCCGGATCCGCTTCAGGCCATGGATCGTCTCGCTCGTCATCCGGCGGAGCTAGGGCGGCCGGGGGGTGGGACGCCGCGGCCGATCGTCCCGAGAACCCGGCGAGTACCTCGAAGCCTGACCGAACGGTCCATGTCCGTCCCGCCCTCGACCTCATCCTGAGGTGCCCGGCTTGCCGGGCCTCGAAGGAGCGCTCCAGAAGGCTCCACGATCCCTGGAGCCCTCCTTCGAGGCGGCTGTCGCCGCACCTCGGGATGAGGGCGTGGATGGGAAAGGCCCCGCAACGGTCGCGTCCGCGCGCACAGGCCGCGAAACGGGGAACGACGGCCCCCGCCCCATCCCCTATCCCCCAGGGATGGCGAGGGGATTGTGCGTCAGGGCGGCGGCGTCCGGCGCGTCGAGGCGCGGGCGGCCGAGGAAGGCGTCCCAGAGGCGGTGGACGAAGGCCGGATCGAGCCCCGCGAGGATCACCACCACCCGGGAGGTGTGGTCCGGGTCGGGCCAGGCGGGCAGGGTCATCGGCGCGTGGACCATGTGCTGCACCCCATGGACCACCACGGGCCGTTCGGGATCGTCGGCCAGGGCGACGAGGCCCTTGAGGCGCAGGATCTTCGGCCCGTGCCCCGAGCGCAGCAGATCGAGGAACATCTCGAAGGCCGGGCGGGGCACCGGCGCCTCGCTGGTCAGGCAGACCGCCCGGATCGCCCCGTCGTGCCGGTTCACGTCGCGCCCGGCGGGGGCATCCTCGGCGAGTGCCTCGGCGCCGAGCCAGGACTTCACGTCCTCGCCCTTGCCGGCGAGACCGAACAGGCCGCCCATCACCCGGTCCGGTGGGGTGTCCGGGGGAAGGATGGCGGCGGCGGGGTTGAGGGCGGCGAGGCGCTCCTGCAGCGGGCCGGTCCCGGGGGCGAGGTCGGCCTTGGTCAGGATGAGCCGGTCGGCCACGGCCGCCTGCCGCAGGGCCTCGGGGTGGGCGTCGAGGGTCGCCGCCCCGTGGACGGCATCCACCACCGTCACCACCGCCTGGAGGCGGTACCGGAGCACGAGGTAGGGGTGGTAGATCAGGGCGTGCAGGATCGGCGCGGGATCGGCGAGGCCGGTGGTCTCGATCACCACCCGGCGGAACGGGGTGATCCGGCCGTTGTCGCGCTGGCGGAGGAGGTCCTCCAGCGTGGCGATGAGATCGCCACGCACGGTGCAGCACAGGCACCCGGCCCCCAGCAACACCATGTCCTCATCGATCGTCTCGATGAGCAGGTGATCGAGGCCGATCTCGCCGAACTCGTTGACGATCACCACCGTGTCCGCCAGCGCCGGGTCCCGGAGCCAGCGGTTGAGAAGGGTGGTCTTCCCCGCCCCGAGGAAGCCGGTGAGCACCGTGAGCGGGATCGGCTCCGGGCGGCGGGGATCGGGCGGCGGTGGCGCGGGCAGGGACATCGGGACCGGGACGAGCGTGAGGCCCCGAGGTGGCACCGAACGCCCCCCGCCGCAACCGTCCGGGCGACGCCGCCCTCGTGACCCGAGGGGGCTACTCCTCCTCGGCCTTGGCGGCCTTCTTGTTCGGCTTCACTGGCGCCTTCGTGGCGGCGGGTTTGGCGCCGGCGGGTTTGGCGGCGTGCGCGGCGGCCTTCCCCTTGACCGGCCCGTTGGCCAGTCCCTTGCCGGGCTTGGCCTCGGGCATGGCCGGGGCTTCGGTGGACGTGTAGGCGGTGGCCGCATGGGGAAGCGCCGAGCCGCCACCCGCCTTCGCGGCCTTGGTGGACGCCTTCGCGGCATGGGCCTGGGCAGAGTGTGCCTGGGCGGCTTCCTTCGCCGCTTCCTTGGCGGCCTGCCGCTTGGCGAGGGCGGCCTCACGCCGGGACTTCGCCGCTTCCAGGCGGGCCGTGCGGGCGTTCACGGCAGCGGCCTTCGCCTCGGCCACCTGCTGTTCGAGGATCCGCTGACCTTCGCCGGGATCGCGGCCGATCCACACCGCCACGGGTTGCAGGGGCGCCCGGGGGGGCAGGGTGCGGCCACGCATCGCCGGGCTGGAGAAGGCCGCCAGCGCCAGCGCCGGCGAGGTGGCCGCCGCGCCCCCGAGCAGTTGGGCCGCCGTCGGGCCCGAGGCCGTCACCGCCCCCGGCCCTTCCTCGATGGCGGGGATCTTCTTGCCGCCGCAGACATAGGGGCGCATGTCCGGCGGGGCGCCGAGGGCGGAGGCCGGCAGGGATTCGAGGGATGGGCCGCTCGCTTCCTGGCCGAAGCCGTAATCGAACAGGTCGGCGGTCTTCACGTCACGCTCGCGCGGGCTCGGCTGGCCCATGACGATGGCGACGATCCGGTGGTCGTTGCGGGTAGCGGTGGCCACCACGTTGAAGCCGCCGGAACAGATGAAGCCGGTCTTCATGCCGTCCGCGCCGGGGTAGCGGCCGAGCAGGCCGTTGTGGTTCGGGATCACCGCGCCGCCGAACTGGATCGCCGAGATCGAGAACAGGTCGTGCTGGTCGGGGAACTCGCGGATCAGGGCCCGGGCGAGCACCGCCATGTCGCGGGCCGACGTCCATTGCCGGGGGTCGGGCAGGCCGTTCGGATTGGTCCAGCGGCTGTCCTGCATCCCGATCCGCCGCGCGGAGTCGTTCATCATGGTGGCGAACCCGTCCACCGAACCGCCGAGGCTTTCGCCGATGGCGAAGGCGACGTCGTTGGCCGACTTCACCATGATGATCTTGAGGGCGTTGCCGAGGGTGAGCTGCGTGCCCGGCTTGAAGCCCATCTTCGAGGGCGGCTCGGCCGCCGCCGTGGGGGAGATGGTGATGAGCGTGTCCATCGAGGCCCGCCCCTGGCGGACGAGATCGAGGGCGACGTAGGTCGTCATCAGCTTGGTGATCGAGGCCGGGTACCAGGGGTCGGTCGGGGCCTGGGAGTAGATCACCCGGCCGGAATCGACGTCGGCGACCAGGATCGGCACCGTGACGGCCGAGGCCGTTCCGCTCAGCACGGCCAGCATCGCGGTGGCGCCGGCGGCGCGCGCGGAGAGACGTCCAAGGACTCGGTTCAGCATCAGGACCTGATCTCGTCGCGAGGGCGGCCCACGCCGCTCGCCGCGGGGGAACACGCGCATCGAGCATGCCTTCAACGCAGGCTCCGTGGCGATACGATGGCGACCGCCCCTCCTGTGGGGAGCGGGGGCAAGTCACATCGGCCCGTCGCGGCGGCTGAGCGGGAGGGCTGTGGCGCGCCCGCCGGGACCCGGGGCTTGCGCCCCCGGGCCGGTGTGGCGCAACAGGGAACTGGCGCCGGATCGCCGTCTGTCAAACCGTTTCCGCCGGCCCGGCGGACGGGGCGGGGCCGGGCCGTGACACAGGGGACGCGGGACGCGGGTGGCTTACGCGGTCAAGGAAATCTTCCACACCCTGCAGGGCGAGGGGGCGCAGGCCGGCCGGGCGGCGGTGTTCTGTCGTTTCGCGGGCTGCAACCTCTGGTCGGGGCGCGAGGAGGATCGCGCCGCCGCCGCCTGCCGCTTCTGCGACACCGACTTCGTGGGCCTGGACGGGGAGGGCGGGGGCCGCTTCGCCGATTCGGAAGCCCTCGCCGGGGCGATCGCCGCCACCTGGGAGGGCGGTTCCCACGGGCACTACGTCGTCTTCACCGGGGGAGAGCCGCTGCTCCAGATCGATGCGCCGCTGATCGCCGCGATGCACGGGCGCGGCTTCGAGATCGCCATCGAGACCAACGGGACCCTGCCCGCGCCGGCGGGGATCGACTGGATCTGCGTGAGTCCCAAGGGCCGCAACCCCCTGGCGCAGACGAGCGGCGACGAGTTGAAACTGGTCTTCCCCCAGGCGGACGCCCCCCCGGAGACCTTCGCCGCCCTGCCGTTCCGGCACCGCTTCCTCCAGCCCATGGACGGGCCGGACGCGGCCGCCCACACCCAGGCCGCCATCGCCTATTGCCGGGCCGACGCCCGCTGGCGCCTGTCGCTCCAGACCCACAAAATCATCGGGATACCGTGAGGCAAGGCTGCACCGACTGGGCAAGACTTGACAAGGACGACGATTGCTCGACATCGCGGTGCAACAGAATTCCGGGTCGGCCTGCCGGGACCAGGGTAGGTCGAGCCGTCGAGGGACACCGTGCGAGGCAAACCGTGCGAGGTAAACCGTGGATGTGATCGAGACCGCGATCCCGGCCGTGAAACGCATCGTGACCAAGCGGTTCGGTGACGCGAGGGGTTGGTTCTCCGAGACCTTCCGCGCCGACGCCCTGGAGCGTGCGGGGATCACCGCACCCTTCGTGCAGGACAACCAGTCCTTCTCCGCCCCCGAGGGGACGATCCGTGGCCTCCACTTCCAGATCCCTCCCCAGCCCCAGGCCAAACTGATCCGCGTGCTGGCCGGCGCCATCCTCGATGTCGCCGTGGACATCCGCCCGGCCTCGCCGACCTACGGGCGGCACGTGGCGGTGCGGTTGGACGCCGAGGGCGGCGAGCAACTCTACATCCCGCACGGTTTCGCCCACGGGTTCTGCACCCTCACCCCGGACGTGATGGTGGCCTACAAGGTCGACAGCTATTACAGCCCCGCGCACGACCGGGGCATCCGCTGGAACGACCCGGACCTCGGCATCGCGTGGCCCTTCGACGAGGCGCAGGCCGTCCTCTCGGACAAGGACAGCAAGGCCCCCCGACTCAAGGATGCGGGGCCGCTCTTCTGATAGGCTTCCGCCGGGCCCGGCGCCCCCGGGCAAAGGGGGACCCGACCGACCACCCCCGCCACGACGAGCGGCACCGGCCCGACGACAACGGGGCCTTTAGACAACCAGGAGTAGGCCGATGAAGGGCATCATCCTCGCCGGAGGCTCCGGTACGCGACTGCACCCGGCCACGCTGTCGATCAACAAGCAGTTGCTGCCGGTCTACGATAAGCCGATGATCTATTATCCGGTCTCGGTGCTGATGCTGGCCGGCATCCGCGAGATCCTCATCATCTCGTCGCCCGAGCACCTCGACAACTACAAGCGCCTGTTCGGCACCGGCGAGCAGTTCGGCCTGTCGTTCTCCTACGCCGTGCAGCCCCGGCCCGAGGGCCTCGCCCAGGCCTTCGTCATCGGCCGCGAGTTCGTGGGCGACGACCCCGTGGCGCTGATCCTCGGCGACAACCTGTTCTTCGGCGCCGGCATGGCCGACCTCCTCCGGCGCGCCGTGGCCCGCACGGAGGGCGCCACCGTCTTCGCCTACCACGTCGAGAACCCGCAGGCTTACGGCGTGGTCAGCCTCGATGAATCGGGCAAGGCCACCAAGATCGTGGAGAAGCCCGAACACCCCGAATCGACCTGGGCGGTGACGGGCCTCTACTTCTACGACAACGCGGTGCTCGACATCGCCGCGGCGGTGAAGCCCTCGGCCCGGGGCGAGCTGGAGATCACCAGCGTGAACGAGGCCTATCTCGAGCGCGGCGACCTCTACGTCGAGCGGATGAGCCGGGGCTATGCGTGGCTCGACACCGGCACGCACGACAGCCTGCTGGAAGCCTCCGAGTTCGTGCGCACCATCCAGCACCGGCAGGGGCTCCAGGTGGCCTGCCTGGAGGAGATCGCCTACCTCCAGGGCTTCATCGACAAGGACCAGCTCGTCGCCCGGGGGCAGCTCTTCTCGAAGACGTCCTACGGCAAGAACCTGCTCCGGCTGGCGGCGGAGCCCCGCGCGCGGGACACCACCTTCTGACCGGCGGGGCGCGGCTGGTTCGCCTCGCGGCCGGAGCGGATGCCCCTGGTGATCGCAACCTCCCGCGACTGCCGCGGCGTCCGCTGACGGCGATCGCCCGCCCTTCGCCCTTGGAATGGGTTTCCAGCGCGGGCGCGGCGCCGTATCAGGGGCGCGAACCGATGCCAGCGCCATTCCCGGAGCCGCCGCCCCCATGCGGGAGCCCAACGCGATCGATTTCTGGCGCGGCTTCGCCCTGGTCACGATCTTCATCAATCATATCCCCGGCAACACCTTCGAGCGCTACACCTTCTCGCAGTACGGCATCTCGGATGCCGCCGAGTTGTTCGTGTTCCTCGCGGGCTGGTCGATCGCCATCGCCACCCGCCAGCGGGACGGCACGCCGGAACCCGGCGGGCGCAGCGTCGTGCGGATGCTCGCCCGAACCGTCGAGGTCTACCGGGCGCAGGTCACGGTGATGTTGCTGGCGCTGGCGATCATCGCCGGGGCCGCGCTCATCCTCGACAACCCGTTGATCCTCGAGTGGCACAACGCGGGCAACTTCTTCGCCGACCCGATTCAATCGGTCTGCGGCATGGCGCTGCTGACCTATCAACTCGGCTACTTCAACATCCTGCCCCTCTACGTCGTCCTGATCGGGATCGCGCCGATCATCGTGCTGGTCGCCCGGTTGAGCCAGACGGCGGCCCTCGGCCTGTCGTTCGCCCTCTATCTCGCGAGCCTCATTTTCGATTGGAATCTACCCTCCTGGCCGGGGGAGGGGACGTGGTTCTTCGATCCGTTCTGCTGGCAGTTGCTGCTCACCCTCGGCTTCGTCATGCAGGAGTGGAACCGGACCTCGCCGGCCTTCCGGCGCTGGACGCGGCGGCTGTTCCCCCTGGGCGTCCTCATCGTCCTCGTGGGGATCGTCCTGTCGGTGTACGAGATCCGCCCCGATCCCCTGCTGGTGCCGGAACCGCGGCTGCTCTTCACCTTCGAGAAAAGCTACCTCACCCCCGGCCGCCTCGTGCATTTCCTGGGTGTACTGTTGGCTTTTGCGCCGGTTTACGCATTGATCGCACCGCGAATCGGGATGATCGTGGATTTCCTCTCGGGTCTCGGCCGGAATTCCCTGGCTGTCTTCTCGATGGGTTCGCTGCTGAGTCTGATCGGGCAGCTCATCCGCTTCCAGACCGGCGGCGGACGGCTCATCGACATGGCGGTCGCCGGCAGCGGCATCGTCGCGTTGGGAATCACCGCATGGTTCGTCGAATGGCGGTCCCGCAAAGCCCCGCGTCCCCGCGCCTGATGCCGGCGCGGAGCCCCCTTTGCCTGACGGGCGCCGCCCTGGCCCTGCTGCTGGCGGGTCCGCCGGCCCGCGCGCAGGACGCGGTGGGCCCCTCCCTCGAATGCCGGGTGCCGAACTCCCAGCTGTACACGGTGGCGGCGCTGCCGGCGGTGAAGGCGGCGGTGGCCGGCAAGCACGCCCTGCGCCTGCTCGCGGTGGGGGGCAGCGCGGCGCCGGGGGCCTCGGCCTCCTACCCCGTGAAGCTCGAGGCGGCGCTGGAGCAGGCGCTGCCGCATGTGGACGTGATCATGGAGCATCGCGGCCTGCCCGGGGAGATCGCCTCGGGGGCGGCCGAGCGGTTGCGCAGCCTCGTGGCCGATGCCGATCCCGACCTCGTGGTCTGGCAGGTCGGCACCCACGATGCGATCGCCCGGGTCGATCCCACCGCCTTCACGGAGGCGCTGGACGAGGCGGTGGGTTGGCTCAAGTCCCACGGGATCGACGTGGTGCTGGTCGACCCGCTCTACACCGCGAGCATCGCGGGCGATGCCGACTACAACCGCATCGTCGACGGCGTCCGGGGGGTGGCGACCAAGCAGGGGGTGCCCCTGGTCCGCCGGTTCGAGGCCCTGCGCTACCTCGCCAGCCGCAACGAGAAGGGCGAGAGCCACATCCTCGGGCGGCAGTTCCGCCTCAACGACCTCGGCCTGCGCTGCATGGCCGAGCACGTGGCCCTCACCATCGCCGGCTCCCTGGCGCAGACGGCCGCCATCCCGACGGCCCAGCCCAAACCGGCCCCCGACGCGGCGGCCCCCACCGGGACACCCCCGGCCTCCACCGTGGCCCCGCGCAATCCGGGCTGAACCCCACGGATAAGTAGCCCGCCGCTCCCCTCATCCTGGGAGCCTGACCGAGAAGTCCTTCATCCCCTCAACACCCCCCATCCTGGGAGTCTGGCCGGAAAGCCCTTCCGTCCCTTCAGCGCCCCACATCCTGAGGTGCGGCGCAGCCGCCTCGAAGGAGGCCTCCAGGGATCGCTATGCTTTCTGGAGCCCACCTTCGAGACCCGGCAAGCCGGGCATGTCAGGATGAGGTCGAGGGCGGGAGGCAAAGGGACATCCCGGTCGGGTTCCGAAACCGAGGGCGGGACCGGAGCGAGCTCCCTGCCAGTCTCCCCGGACCTGAGGACACGACAGGCGCGTGTCCCGGCCGCCCTCAGGCCGCCGTGCGGGTTCCCGGCACGGGGAGGCTCCGGTGCGGACGGGCGTTCGAGGCCTCGCGCAGGGCGGCCTCGGCGGCCTGTTCCAGGCGCCGGGGCGTGGGAGCGGGCAGGCGCAGCAGCACGATCGTGCCGACATTCTCCTCCGAGCGGATGCGCAGAGAGCCCCCGTGCAGTTCCGCCGTGGAGCGGGCGATGGCGAGGCCCAGGCCGGACCCCTGGTGCCGGCTGGTGATCTGCGTCTCGACCTTGGTGAACGGCCGGCCGAGGCGCGGCAGGGCGGCCCGGGGGATGCCGATGCCGGTATCGGCGACGAAGACGTGGACGTGGTCCCCCGCCCGGCGGACCCGCACCGCGATCCGGCCGCCGGCGCCGGTGAACTTCACCGCATTCTCCAGCAGGCCCACGAGGATCCGGTGGGTGCCACGGACATCCGCTAGCAGGTCGATGCCGGGGGGCGCGTCCACGGTGATCGGCAGGGTCTTGCGCGCCGCCTCCGGCGAGACCGCCGCCACGGCGTCCGCCACGGCCCCGTCGGCGGGCAGGGCGCGGGGGCGCAGCCGGACCCGCCGGGCCTCCAGGCGGGCCATGTCGAGGATGTCGTCGATCATGGTGAGGAGGTGGCCGCCGCTCTCGCGGATGTCCCGGGCATACTCGCCGTAGCGGGGGGTGCCGATGGGACCGAGGACCTCGTTCTCCATCACGTCGGCGAAGCCGATGATGGCGTTGAGCGGCGTGCGCAGCTCATGGCTCATGTTGGCCAGGAACTCGGATTTCGATCGGTTGGCCGATTCGGCCACCGCCTTTTGGTCGAGGTAGCGCTCGGCGAGGTCGGCGAGCTGCTGGGTCTGGACTTCCAGGGTCCGCCGCGAGCGCTTGAGGTCGGTGACGGTCTCGATCAACTCGCGCTCCGAGGCGACGAGTTGCTCGTGCTGGCGCTTGAGGCTGGTGATGTCGGTGCCGACGGAGACGTAGCCGCCGTCGCGGGTCCGCCGCTCGCTGATCTGGAGCCATCGCCCGTCGGCGAGTTCCGCCTCGAAGGTCCGGGAGGTCGCCGCGCCGATCTCCGGCGTCTCGCGGCGGATCTGGGGGAGGGCGCCCCGGCTCATCACCTCCACGTAGCGGCGGCCGGGCTGGGCGTCCTCGGCGCTGAGGGCGTGGAGGTGGCGGAACTTCGAGTTGCACAGGACCATGCGGTTGCTTTGGTCCCAGAGCACGAAGGCCTCCGAGATGGCCTCCACCGCGTCGCGCAGGCGCATGTCCGCGGCGGCGTTGGTCTCCTCCAGCGCCCGCTGCTGGGTGATGTCGGCGGCGATGCCGACGAGGTGCCGCCCGCCGCCGGACCCGTCCGTCACCACCTCCGCCCGGGCCCGCAGCCAGACGTAGCCGCCATCGGCGCCCCGGACCCGGAAGGCGTGGTCCACATGGGTCTGGTTGGCGGCGACGGCGCGGGCGAGGCTGTAGAGGTCGCCGTCGTCCGGGTGGACGAGGGAGTTCACGATCCCGAAGGCCAGGTAGGGCTGCTCCCGCCGGTATCCGAGGAGGGCGTACATCGAATCGGACCAGTAGATGCGGCCCCGGGCGATGTCCCAGTCCCACAGGCCGCAATCGCTGCGCCGGAGGGCGGTTTCCAGGCGCAGGCGGATCTGCTCGCACGCCCTGTCGGCGAGGCGTGCCTGCCGGGCCTGCAACCCGTAGGCGATGCCGACACCGACGATGGTCAGGATCGCCGCGCCCACGAGGACGATCTGGTCCCGGGCCCGGGCGCCCCAGCCTTCCAGCAGCGGATCCACCGGCTGGATCACGGCGACCTGGCCGCCCTGGGGTAGGGCGTGCATCGCCGCCAGGACCCGCTCGCCGCCGGGCAGGATCAGCATGACCGCCCCGGCCTTCTCGCCCAGGGCGGAGAGGGGCTCGCTGTCGCCGAGGATGTCCGGCAGGGTCCTCATCGCCAGGGGCAGCGCCGGATGGGCCGCCGCGATCCGCGAATCGGGGGTGACGAGGAGGAGCCGGCGGCCCGGGTGATGCGAATCCGTGGGGAGGAGGACGCTCAGGTCGGCGCGCTCGATGCCCGCCGCCCCGAGGGCGTGGGCGGCCAAGCGGGCGAACCCCTCGATCTCCGCCTCGGCCCCGGCCATGATCTCGGCCCGCTGCCCACGGATATGCAGGGCCGCCAGCCCCACGAGGCAGGCGAGGAACACCGCCAGCACGCAGGGCACGACGTAGCGCAGCCAGCGGTCCACCCGCTGGAGGCGCGGATCATGGCCACGGGCCGGCCACGCCGCGGACAGTACCGTATCCGCGCGCGCGGAGAGGGAAGCGGAAGCCGCCTCCGGCATGACCGAACCTCATACCTCGAGAATCGATCCGGCCGAGGCGGCAACCGCCCTGCGAATCTGAGTGAATACAATCACCTCCGTCGGCTGCTTGTCCACCGGTTTTTTGGGCCCGGCGGCTTGACCCAATCCGGCTTATCGCAGCGCGAAGAGGTCGTTTTAATTCAACCTCAACAATTAGTTAGCCACCTTCGAGGGTCCGCCCCAGTATGTCGGCCACATCCCTGGACAAACCAGGAACGGCCTTGATCCCGTTAAGCATTTCGAAAGCTGCCACACGGCGCGTTTTTTCGAGTCTCCGCCAGGAACCGAAGGCGGTCAGGAGGCGCGCGGCGACCTGGGGGTTGGCCGAATCGAGGGCCTTCACCGTCTCCCCCACCAGGGCGAAACCGGCCCCGTCGGCCCGCGCGAACTGGGTCGGATTGGCCATGGCGAAGCTGCCGATCAGCGCCCGCACGCGATTCGGGTTGGTCATGGCGAAGGCCGGGTGCCGGGTCAGCCGGTCGATCCGGGCGAGGGTGCCGGCTTCGGGGATCGTCGCCTGGATCGCGAACCATTTGTCGAGGACGAGGGGCTCGTGGGCGAAGGCCTCGCCGAACCGCTCCAGGGCGTCCTCCCGGGCCTCGCCGGGGATCCGGGCGATCACCCCGAGGGCGGCGAGGCGGTCGGTCATGTTGCCGGCCTCCGCGAGGCGGCGCGTGGCCAGGGCCGCCCCCGCCTTCGGATCCCCGGCGGCGATCAGGTCGAGGGCGGCGTTGCGCAGGGATCGGCGCCCGGCCGGGGCGGCGTCGGGGCTGTAGGGCCCGTCGGTCGCGGGGGCGAGGGCGGCCTCGAGGCGGTCGAGGCGCGGCCGCAGCGCCTGCCCGAGCTGCACCCGCAGGGCATGGCGGGCTTGGTGGATCGCGTCGGGATCGACATCGGCGGGGAGCGCGTCGGCCGCCTCCCCCTCGGTGGGCAGGGCCAGCACCAGGGCGGCGAAGGCAGGATCGGCCAGCGCCTCCCCGTCGAGGAAGGCGCCGAGCGCCTCCGCGAAGGCCGCCCCCCGCGCCGGGTCGGGGGCGAGGATCAGGCGCAGGGCCACGTCCTGCGCCGCCTGCCAGCGGTTGAACGGGTCGCTGTCCCGGGCGAGCAGCCGCAGGCGCTCTTCATCGGAGAGGGACAGGTCCAGCCGCACGGGGGCCGAGAAATCCCGCAGGATCGAGGGCACCGGCGCCTCTCCGACCCCTTCGAAGACCAGGGTGGCCTCCGGCCGGTCGAGGACGAACACGCCCCCGTCGAGGGCCCCGCAGGTCGCGCCGGAGAGGGGCCCTTCGGCGCCGACGAGGCCCAGCGCCACGGGGATCACGAGGGGCGGGCCCTCGACGGGCAGGGTCTGGGTCAGGCGCAGGGTGTAGCGGCCGGCGTCGGCCTCGTAGGTGCCCCGCGCCGAGAGGCGGGGGGTGCCGGGGCGCTCGTACCACCGGGCGAAGGCCGAGAGGTCGCGACCGGTGACGGCGGCGAAGGCGGCGAGGAAATCCTCCACGGTGGCCGCCCGGCCGTCATTGTCGGCGAAGTAGCGGTCCATGCCCGCGCGGAAGGCCTCCGCCCCGATCAGGGTCTTGAGCATCCGCACGATCTCGGCGCCCTTGTCGTAGACGGTGGCCGTGTAGAAGTTGTTGATCTCCGCGTAGGCCGTGGGCCGCACCGGGTGCTTCAGCGGTCCGGCATCCTCCGGGAACTGGCGGGCGCGCAGGGACCGGACCTCGCCGATCCGGTGGACGGGCCGCGAGCGCATGTCCGAGGAGAACTCCTGGTCGCGGAAGACCGTCAGGCCCTCCTTGAGGCAGAGTTGGAACCAGTCGCGGCAGGTGACGCGGTTGCCGGACCAGTTGTGGAAGTACTCGTGGGCGATGATCGCCTCGATGGCGGCATAGTCGGCGTCGGTGGCGGTCTCGGGGGCGGCGAGCACGTATTTGTCGTTGAAGATGTTGAGGCCCTTGTTCTCCATCGCGCCCATGTTGAAGGCCGAGACGGCCACGACGTTGAACACGTCGAGGTCGTAGGCGCGGCCGAAGGCGCGCTCGTCCCATTCCATCGAGCGGATCACCGCGTCGAGGGCGTAGCCCGCCCGGTCCTCCTTGCCGGGCTCCACGTAGACGGCGCAGGTCACGTCGCGCCCCTCGCTGGTGCGGAAGGTGGTCTCGACCTTGCCGAGGCGGCCGCCGACGAGGGCGAAGAGGTAGGCGGGCTTCGGGTGCGGATCGTGCCAGACGGCGTAGTGCCGGTCCTCGCCCACCGGGCCGACCTCCACCGGGTTGCCGTTGCCGAGCAGCACCGGCGCCTCGTCGCGGCGGGCCTCGATCCGGGTGGTGTAGACCGCCATCACGTCCGGGCGGTCCAGGAAGTAGGTGATGCGGCGGAAGCCATCCGCCTCGCACTGGGTGCAGTAGACCCCGTCCGCCCGGTAGAGGCCCATCAGCCGGGTGTTGGCGGTCGGGTCGACCTGCGTCACGAGGCGTAAGGTGAAGGGGCGGCGGGGCGGCCGGTGCAGGGTCAGGCCGGAGGCGTCGGCGGTGTAGTCCCCGGGGGCGACCGGGGCGCCGTCGAGGTCCAGGGCGACGAGGGTGAGGTCGTCGCCGTCGAGGTGGAGGGGGGCCTCCGGGTCGCCGGCGGGATTTGGCCGCAGGGCGAGTTCCGCCGTCACCCGCGTCGCGTGGGGATCGAGGCGGATGTCGAGGTCCACGCGGTCGATGAGGAAGGCGCTCGGGCGGTAATCCTCCAGGCGGATCAGCGGCGGCGTCTCGGTGCGCATGCGGTCTCTCGCGGGTTCGGTCTGGCCCTTGTTCTGGTCCCTCCCGGCGCGGCGCGCAACGCGGGGAGGGGGGACGCGCACCCAGCCTGTGGACCATCTCGGCGCACCGGGGACCCGAGGGGCCGCTGCCGCGTTGCCGGGCACAAGGGATGAGACGGATCGGGCATGGCACGCACTCGGGTACGGCGCGCGGCGGCATCGGAACACGTGGAGGACGCGCCGCTGGTCCCGACGGGGGCGCTGGCGGTGGCCCTGCTCGGCCTCGCCGACAAGGCCGAACCCCTCGTTCACGTGGCCCGCGACGGGCGTCGCCTGGAGGAGATCGCCGCGACCCTGCGCGCCCTCGAGCCGAACCTCGCCGTGGCGATCTACCCCGAATGGGATTGCCTGCCCTTCGACCACGCCTCGCCGTCGCGGGCGACGATGGGCGCCCGCACCGCCCTCCTGCGCTGGCTCACCGACGCGGGGGCCCGGCCCACCATCGTCCTCACCACCGCCCCGGCCCTGGTCCAAAGGGTCCCGCCGCCTGAGACCTGGGAGGGCGCGAGGGTCGCCTTCGCCGTGGGCGACACGATCGACATCGAGGCCGTCACCGCCGACCTCCAGCGCCTCGGCTACGTCCTCGACGAGCGGGTGGACGAGCCGGGGGAGGTCGCCGTCCGGGGTCGCACCCTGGAGGTTTTCCCCGCCGCCGCCCCCAGCCCATGCCGGGTCGAGCACGACAAGGGCCGCGTCACCGCGATCCGTTCCTACGATCCGATCTCCCAGCGCTCGGTGGCCGAGACCAGGCACCTCCTGGTCGATCCGGCGACGGAGATCCTGCTGGCGCCGGGCTCCCAGGACCGCCTCGCGCACTTCACCGGCCAGGAGCACGGGCTCGCCC
>JAKONI010000084.1 GCA_022702015.1 Beijerinckiaceae bacterium
GGTCCTGTCCGACAAGGTGCAGCGTCCCATGGACGAGGAGGTGGACAAGGTGATTCTGGAGCGGCTTTCCCTGCTCCTCACTCTCGCGCACCATCGTCTCGTAGGCAAGGACCACATCGCCCAGCGGAAGGGCCGCCTCCGCATGGCGGGGCTGCGGCGCGGCGGGGAATGACAGCACGTTGGTGGGCTTGTCCTTGCCGCGCCACGTGCGATTCAGCTCCCGCACGGTGGTATCGTCGGCGAGCAGCACGCTCACCTCCACCTCACCCTCCGGTCTGTCGGGGGCGATGGCGAGCCCGGCCTCCACGGCGCGGGTCACGAGGGTTTCGAGGGCGGGGACGGCATCCTCCCAGCGCCCGTCCTCCACGGCGAGGTCGATGGTGGTCGTGCTCATCAGGCCAGGGGCCGCCGCCGGGGGTTCGGGTTACGGTCGGAATCCTGCTCGCCGTGCGTGGCGCGCTCGTAGGCGGTGACGATCCGGCGAACGAGGTCGTGGCGCACCACGTCCACGTCCTTGAACACCACGCGGCCGATCCCCTCCACGCCGCCGAGGACATTCACCGCCTCCACGAGGCCGGATTTCTGGCCCGGCGGAAGGTCGATCTGGCTCGGATCGCCGGTCACGATCATCCGCGAGTTCTCGCCCAGGCGGGTGAGGAACATCTTCATCTGCATCGAGGTGGTGTTCTGTGCCTCGTCGAGCAGCACCACCGCGTTGGTGAGGGTGCGGCCACGCATGAAGGCCAGGGGCGCGATCTCGATGGTCCCGGTCTGCAACCCGCGATCGACGTGCCGCGCCTCCATGAAATCATAGAGGGCGTCGTAGATCGGGCGCAGGTAGGGATCGACCTTCTCGCGCATGTCGCCGGGGAGGAAGCCAAGGCGCTCCCCCGCCTCCACGGCGGGCCGCGAGAGAATCAGGCGCTCCGCGTGACCCTGCTCCAACAGGGAGACGGCGTGTCCGACCGCGAGCCAGGTCTTGCCCGTGCCGGCGGGGCCCTCGGCGAAGACCAGTTCGTTGGTCCGCAGGGCCTTGATGTAGGCGTCCTGCGCGGGGTTGCGGGCGCGGACGGCGCCCCGGCGCCGGGTGGCGATCTGGTCGAAGAGCGGCTTGTCGGTCTCGGCCGCGATCTCCGCCGCCGGGAACAGGGTCGCCTGGGCCGTGGCCTCGCGGATGGCCCCATCGACATCGCCGAGGCTCAGCGTGCCGCCCCCCGAGCGCACCCGGGCGTAGAGCTTCTGGAATACCCGCCGGGCCTTCTCGGCGGCGTCGGCGGGGCCCTTGATGACGAGGTGGTTGCCGAGCGCCGTCGCGGTGATGCCGAGCCGGCGCTCGATATGGGCGACGTTCTGGTCGTATTGCCCGAAGACGAGACTCGCGAGCCGGTTGTCGTCGAAGGTCAGCGGCACCTCGGTGGCATCGTCGCCGCCGGGCTTGCCGAATCCGGGAGGCCGCCCGCGCAGGGGGGCTCCCCCGCGTCCGCCATCCGTCGCACTCAAGCGCAAAGTCTCACGTTTCGCATCCTCACGCGGCGACGGCCTCCGTCAGGAGTTCGCCGAACAGGCTGTTGGCGCCGGCCTCGGTGATCCGAACCGGTACGATGCGTCCAATATGGTCCTGGGCGGCGTCGAACTGCACTGCCAGCAGGTGCGGCGTCTTGCCTGCCACTTGGCCGGGGTGTCGCCCGGCCTTCTCCACCAGCACCTCGAACACCTGACCCACCGCAGCCTGCTGGTAGGCATGGCGGCGGGAATCGAGGAGGCGCTGAAGCTCCGCGAGGCGCTCGGCCATGACCGATTCGGGTACTTGGTCCCCCCGCTCCGCCGCCGGGGTACCGGGACGCGGGCTGTACTTGAAGGAGAAGGCGCTCTCGAACCCGATGTCGCGGACCAGGGCGAGGGTGTCGGCGAAGTCGGCGTCGGTCTCGCCGGGGAAGCCGACGATGAAGTCCGAGGAGAGGGCGATGTCGGGCCGGGCCGCGCGCACCCGGTCCACGAGACGGCGATAGGCGTCGGCGGTGTGTTTGCGGTTCATCGCCGCCAGCACCCGATCCGAACCCGACTGCACCGGGAGGTGGAGGTAGGGCATCAGCGCGGGCACCTCGGCATGGGCGCGCACGAGGTCGTCGGCGAAGTCGTTGGGATGGCTCGTCGTGTAGCGGATGCGGGCGATGCCGGGGATCCGCGCCACCTCACGCACCAGTTCGGCAAGGGTCGCCGGTGCGCCGTCCGCCCCGGCGCCGTGGTAGGCGTTGACGTTCTGGCCGATGAGGGTGACCTCGCGCACGCCCCCTGCGGCGAGGCGGCCCGCCTCGGCCAGCACGGCGGGAACCGGCCGGGAGACCTCCGCGCCCCTCGTGTACGGCACCACGCAGAAGGCGCAGAACTTGTCGCAGCCCTCCTGCACGGTGAGGAAGGCGGAGGTGCCAAGGCCCCGGCGGGCCGGCAAATGGTCGAACTTGTCCTCCACCGGAAACTCGGTATCGACCACGCGGCCCCCGCGCGATCGCGCCAGCAGGGCGGGCAGGCGGTGGTAGCTCTGCGGGCCGACCACCACGTCCACGGCGGGCTGGCGGGCTTGAATCTCAGCGCCCTCGGCCTGGGCTACGCATCCGGCCACGACGATCCGCGTGTCGAGCCCCTGGCTGCGCCGCTCGGCCTTCAGGACCCGCAGGCGTCCGAGTTCCGAGTAGACCTTCTCGGCGGCCTTCTCACGGATGTGGCAGGTGTTCAGGATGATGACATCCGCCTCCTCAACGGCCTCGGTGGGGGCGTAGCCCTCGGCGCCCAGCACGTCGGCCATGCGGGCCGCGTCGTAGGCGTTCATTTGGCAACCGTAGGACTTGACGAAGGCTTTCTTCAACGGGCCGAGTTCCGGTGGGGGGCAAACAGGCGCGGGGCGCCCGGCCGAGGCTCTAGCATAGAATCACGCCGTGGTCAGGCCGCCGAAAGGTCTCCGACCTCGCCGAGGCCAGCGTCGGCCGGGGCGGAAGCCCGCCCCTCCACGACGGCACTCCGGCCGCCAACCACGGATTGGATGGCCCGGCGCACCTCCGCCTCCGCCGCCGCCGTGGCGGCTTTCCGGTCGGTCCCCGCCTCGAAGGGGATGGGCGTGCCCCAGACGATGTGCGCGTCGATCGGCCCGCCCCTCACGAAGGCGGCGAGGTGCGGGGCCAAGTCCATGTCCCCGTACCACGCGATGTCGGGACGCTCGCTGCGGGCGACCGGCAGGCCGTTCCGGCGGGGATAGGTGATCGCCAAAGGTTGCAGCCGCACCCGCCCGTTCTCCGATTCTCCCTGGAGGGCCGCGCGCGCCGCACCGACGAGGGACGAGCGGAAGGGCAGCAGGCGGGTGCCATCACCGGTCGTTCCCTCGGCGAACAGCACCACCAGTTCGCCCTGAGAGAGGCGGTGGCCCATCTGTTGGCTGACGGTGGCGGTGGCCCCCCGGCGGCCCCGGTCGATGAACAGGGTCCGCTGCAACCCCGCGAGGATGCCGATGACCGGCCACCCGGCGATCTCGGACTTCGCCACGAACGAGAGCGGCCGAAGCGAACCGATGGCGATGATGTCGAGCCAGGAAACGTGGTTGGCCAGGACGAGGGCCGGCTCGCCCGGAGCGGGGGGCGTGCCGCTTTGGCTGACGCGCACCGAGAACAGCCACAGGAACGCCCGGTGGAACAGGACCGGCGCCCCGCCCGAGCGCCGACCCAACATCCGCATCGCCAGGTAGTGCGGCGGCGCGATCACCGCGAAGGTGGCCGCCAGCGCGAGAAGGCGCAGGGTTAGGGCCAGTCGGCTCACGTGCTAGAGGACGACCGACATGGTCAGCGCGGTCGCCCGGCTGCCATCGGCTTTCGCGTAATAGCCGGTGCGCTCGCCCACCTGTTGGAAGCCGAGCCGTCGATAGACCTTCAGCGCCGGCGTGTTGCCCTCGTCCACCTCGAGGTGGACCCGCGTGGTGCCCGCCTGGACTAGTCCGTCGAGGTGCCGTTGCAGCAGCCCCCGGGCATGGCCCCCGCCGCGCAGCCCGGGGGCGATGACCACGGTGAGGATCTCAGCCTCGTCGGCGGCCCGGCGCGACAGGACGAAGCCTTGCAGGATTCCCGCTCGCCACAGGCCATGGGCGAAGGCCGAACGCTCGCAGAGGATCCGCTCGAACTCGTGGGCGTCCCACGGGCGGGCGAAGGCGGTGGCGTGGAGGCGGGCCAGGGTGGGCGCCTGAGAGGCATCGAGCAGCGGTGCCGTATGCGGGGGCGGGGTCAGCGCGTCCCACCACGCCATCCATAAGTCCATGGGCCAAAATGGGAAAGCGGAACGGCTCATCGGCGGGCGACACGGGCATGGTCCTGCGGGCGGGCGTCGGGGCCGCGCAGGTACAGGGGACGGGGCAGGGCCTGGGCCGGGTCGGCCACGAGGCCGAGCTGGGCGACGGAGAGGATATCGGGGGCGTCCGTGCCGACGATGGTCGCGCCGACGCCGCGCTCGGCCAGGGCGGCCGCGAGGAACGGCGCGCCGGACCCGACCAGGATGACCGGTCCGCTCCCGAGCCTGTCCGCCGCCTCGGCGACGGACAAATGCGCCGGCGCGAGCCCGTTGCCCGATCCGGTGGCCAGGGCCTGGACGTAGACGGCACCGTGGCGCGCGTCGATCGCGGCGGCGAGGGTCGCCTCAACGGGATCGGCTAGGAGGGGAGCTAGCAGGGCGGACAGGGTGCCGACGCCGACGACCGGCTTGCCCGTGGCGAGACCGATGGCGCGGGCGGCCGAAAGGCCCACCCGGAGGCCGGTGTAGCTCCCCGGTCCCACCGTCACGGCGATCCGGTCGAGGCTCTCGAACCCGCCGTCGATGCGCGAAATCACCCGTTCCACGAGCGGCAGCAACGCCTCGGCGTGACCGCGCGACATCGGCAGAGCCTCCAGCGCCAGAGGTTCGGCCGCGCTGCCGCTCGTCACACAGGCCGCGCAACTTTCCAGCGCGGTGTCGATGGCCAGGATCCGCACGCCCACTCCCATCGCGCCGCCCGGCGCGGAACGCAATGCATAGCCGAGAACCGCCGCGGCGTCAGCGGCGCCCGGCGGTTCTCCCCGTCTTCCCTCGCGGGGTGTGGCCGGCTTGCGCCGGCCGGACCTTAAACCGCCTGGACCTCCCGCACCTCCGGCAGGAAGTGGCGGAACAGGTTCTGCACCCCGTGGCGCAGGGTGGCCGTGGAGGACGGGCAGCCGGAGCAGGCTCCCTTCATCTCCAGGTAGACGATGCCGTCCTTGTAGCCCCGGAAGGTGATGTCGCCACCGTCGCCCGCCACAGCCGGGCGCACGCGGGTCTCCAGGAGGTCCTTGATCGTGACGACGGTGTCGTGGTCGCCCTCGTCGTAGAACTCCTCCCCCTCGCCGGAATCGTCACCCTGGGCGCCCTCGTTCATCACGGGCACGCCCGATTGGAAGTGCTCCATGATCGCGCCGAGCACCGCCGGCTTCACCTGGGGCCATTCGGAACCGTCCTCGGCCTTCGTCACCGAGATGAAGTCGTGCCCGAAATAGACGCCCGACACGCCGGGGACCGTGAACAGGGCGCTGGCCAGGGGCGAGCGGGTGGCGGCCTGGGCGTCCCGGGCCTCGAAGGTCGAATCCTGCAGGACGACGCGTCCCGGGAGAAACTTGAGGGTGGCGGGATTCGGCGTGGCTTCGGTCTGGATGAACATCGGGTGACTCCGCTTCACCGGTTCAAGGCCGGTGGGGGAATGGGGTGGCGAGCCGTCCGGCCCGCTCCTGCTCATGTGGACCGCCCGCCCGGTTTTCTCAACCGCGAACCCCTCCCGCGCGACGAAACCGGTGGGTGCGTGGCCATTAACCGGCGCTTAACCAGCCGGGCGGATCGTCTCGAACGGGGGCGCTTTGGCGCGGTGTCGGCTCAAGCCCGCCGGGAAAGCGCGAAACTCTCCATAGGCCGAGGCGCTGTCGCGAGCGACCGCCCCGGTTTCGGATCCGAACGGAGGCGCTCTGATGTCGAACAACGAACAGGCCGTGCGCGAACGCGCTTACTACATCTGGGAAGGCGAAGGCCGCCTGCACGGTCAGGCCGATGCCCACTGGCTGCGCGCCGAGGTCGAGCTTTCGGCGACCGCGCCGGTCAAGAAGGCCGCAAAGGCCCCGGCCCGCAAGGCCGAGGGTGCGGCCAAGGTCGCCGCCCTCTCCGCCAAGGCTGCCCCGGCGCCCGTCGCGACTCCGGTCGCCGCCGCTGCGGTGAGCCCCGCCCGCAAGGCCGCCAAGCCGAAGGCCACCGCTGGCGCCGCCGTCGCGGCCGCCACCGTCGGCAAGGCCAAGCCGGCCCGCGCCCGCGCCGCGCTCCACTAAGCCTCCACTCGAACCGCCTCACGAAGCCCGCTCCGGCAACGGGGCGGGCTTCGGCCGTTTCGGCACGGAACGGACGGGCCGCCCTCCGGTTGACGCCGCGATGCCCGGAGGGACGAATGCGCGCGGTGATCTTCGATATTGATGGGACGCTGCTCGACAGCGTCGATCTGCACGCCCGCGCCTGGGTCGACGCCTTCCGTCATTTCGGAATCGAGGTCGAGGAAGCCGCAGCCCGCAGCCAGATCGGCAAGGGTGGCGACCAACTGATGCCGGTCTTCGTCCCGAAGGAGCGCCTTGAGAAGGACGGCAAGGCGATCGAGTCCTACCGCTCGGACCTGTTCAAGCGCGAGTACCTCGATAAGGTCCGGCCGTTCCCGGCGGTGCGAAAATTGTTCCAGCACGCCAAGCGGCAGGGGCTGACCATCGCGCTGGCATCGTCCGGCAAGAAGGACGAGGTGGAGCATTATCAGAAGATCCTGGGCATCGCCGACCTCGTCGATGTCGTGACGAGCTCCGACGACGCGGAACGCTCGAAGCCGCATCCCGACATCTTCGAGGCCGCCGCGGCCAAGCTCGAGGGCATCGACAAATCCGAGATGATCGTGGTGGGCGATACGCCCTACGATGCGGAGGCCGCCCGGAAGGCCGGACTTTCCACCCTCGGTGTCCTGTGCGGCGGTTTTCCCGAGGCGGACCTGTCCGCCGCCGGCTGCGTGGAGATCTATAAGGATCCGCAGGATTTGCTGGATGGCTTTGCCCGGTCACCCCTGGGGCGGGATCGCTAGGGATCGAGCCCTATCGGTCAAGTTGCGTTCACCGTGTTGCATTGCGGTGACGGCGTGCGATGCCGGCTATGGAAAACTCCTGGAGGGGCTGGCGTTGGGTCTGTGAAAGGCTTACCGAGCCCGCCGCCCCTGGAATCCATCGAAGGACGCGCCGCGCATGCCTCACCTCCATGACGCCGCGAGAGAGCCCCGTTTGGCCCCCCGCGCCATTTGCCTGGCTGAACAGATCGCCATGGCGGTCGGCAGCCGGTCGACGCCGATCAGCCAGCTGATTCGGCTGATGGCCGACCTCGATGCGCAGGGGGGCGACGACCGTCTGCGCCGTCTCCTGCGCCTTCGGATCGGCGCGCCCCTCGAAGCCTGACCGCTCGTGACCGCCCCGGGCGGGTCTACCGCCCGTGGTGCCGACGTTCCCGCGCCGGCTTCTGCGCCGTGCGCCGCATGCAGGCGTAATAGAGACCACGCCCAACCTCCTCGAGACCCAATCCCCGTGGATTGGGTGCCGAGAACACCTTCGCCCGCGCCTCGGCCCGGCAGGCCGCGTCTTCCGGGCCGCGAATGGGGGGTTCGGCCCGCGCGGGCGCAATGGCCGCCGACGCGACCAAGCTAAGGATGGCCGCCGCGCCCCACATCATGGCTCGGCCTGAAGGTATCCACTGCATCGCGTTCGCGCTTTCTCCCTGACCATTCCCACATAGAACAGCCTCGGCCACGGTGAAGCTTCCGCCGCTCGAAAATCGGCGGGGCCTTGTCGGATGCGGTGCGGAAAAGAAAAAGCCGCCCACGGCTGCGGGCGGCTTTGTCGAGGACCGGGCTTGGGAAGGGAGCGGTTGCTCCCACCCCGTCACGCGGCGCCGATGCTCAGCGCTCGATAATGGCCTAGCGCTTGACTTTGACCTTGGCCTTCCGCGCCGCGTAGCGGGCGTCGCGCAGGGCCTTCTTGGCCTCGAGCTCCGCAGACTTCCGCTCCTGCAAGGCAGCCAGTTCGGCGGCCTCGCGGGCGATCTGGGCGGCGAGTTCCGTCTCCTCGCGGAGGCGCTTCTCCTCGGCGGCCTTTCGCTCGGCTTCGATCCGGCTCGCCTCGCGCTCGCGGGCGCGCTCGTCGCGGGCGCGGGCCACCTCGGCGCGTTCCTGGGCGCGCGCCCTCACTTCGGGATCGTCCGACGCGGGGCGGGCCTTGAACTTGGCCAGCAAGGTGGCCTTGGCGCTCGCGGAATGCTCGCGGCGGTCGTTGAAGTTCCTATAGTCGAATGCGCTCATCTGGCCTTTCTCGGGTGCGTCACGCGTTTCTCGGGGACGGCCGGCGGCATGACCGGCGGTGGAGCCTCAGACTGGCTTCCGCGTCGTCCCCGGGGCGCGGAACCCTCTCGAACCATCGTCTATCGCCGATGGGCCGACCCCAGCGCTCGCGCGGCGGCGAAGCGTTCGGGTCGAACCACGGATGGGAATTGGCGGGCCTTTCGCATGGCACCATCCGGTTTTGCAACCGTGATGGACGATTAAAGGCCGCACCGAAGCGACAAATGCCGTGAATTCTCAGAAAGTTTCCGTCAAAGATGCGGAAATGCCTCAGCGTCCGGGTCGAACTGGCCGTAACGCGCTTCCCGAACCCGCCGAACCGGCCGGTGCTTGAAACTTTAGATGGGTCGCAGCACCCGCGCGGGCAACCCCGCCCACCTGTGCTCGCATCGCTTTGCCCAGACCTTTCGAGTCCAACGCCGCATCTTGTGGGAAAGATCGCCTTAGCGACGACAACCCCAACCCTCCGGGGTTCGTCGCAACCTTGCTGTCTCCATCCCAGGCAGCACTGTCGTGACGGGTCGGGATGCTTGCCGACCTATCGTCCGACCACGGTCCTGTGCGGCACCCGGGCGCTCACAAGACCGTGATCGCTGCGGAGCGAATACTTAACGAACTGTCACACGGGTGTCGGCGGTGGACCGGTACGTCGCTGCCATCCCTTCGGTGCGAGTCGCACGATGTCAGACGCCCCCGCGATCTCGGGCTCGGCCGCCTTGAGCCGACACGGTCCCCGCTTCGACGGGAAAACCCACGTGGCCGGGCCGATCGCCTTCCTCGTCGTCCTCGTGGCCGGGCTCGCCTACGCTGTCGTCAGCCTGATCGCCGACATGAACTCCGTCGGCGAGGCACCTTTGGCCTATGGGGCCTTCGCGCTGCTCGGCCTCGCCCTGCTGATCGCCCTCGGCTTCGAATTCGTGAACGGCTTCCATGACACGGCCAATGCCGTCGCCACGGTCATCTATACGCATTCCATGCCGCCCCTCGTGGCGGTGATCTGGTCCGGTTTCTTCAATTTCCTGGGCGTCTTGCTATCGAGCGGGGCCGTAGCCTACGCCATCGTCACGCTCCTGCCGGTGGATCTGATCCTCGATGTCGGGTCGAGCGCCGGATATGCGATGATCTTCTCGCTGCTCATCGCGGCGATCATCTGGAACCTCGGCACCTGGGCGCTGGGCCTGCCGAACTCATCCTCGCATGCGCTCATCGGCTCCGTCCTCGGGGTCGGCCTCGCCAACCAGCTCATGCGCGGCGGCGACGGGAGCGCGGGAGTCGATTGGGGGCAGGCGCTGAACGTCTTCAAGGCGCTGCTGTTCTCGCCGGTCTGCGGCTTCGTCCTGGCGGCGGCCCTGCTGCTCGTTCTCAAGTTCACCGTCCGCCGGAAGGACCTCTACGAGGCGCCCAAGGGCGACACACCGCCGCCGCTGTGGATCCGGGGCCTGCTCATTCTCACGTGCACCCTGGTGTCGTTCTTCCACGGCGGCAACGATGGGCAGAAGGGGATGGGTCTCATCATGCTGATCCTGATCGGTGCGGCTCCCACAGCCTACGCTTTGAACCGCACCATGTCGGAGGCGGCGACGCCGGGCTTCGTCCAGCAATCGCAACTGGCCGGGGATGTCTTCGCCACCCATGCCAAGGGCGTCGCCCCGCCGGACGCCGGCAAGGCCCGCGCGATCGTGGCGGATTCGCTCAAGACGAGCGCCCTCGACCGGCCGGAGGTGTTCGCCTCCCTGCAAGCCCTGTCGAACGACATCGCCGGGAAGGTGCAAAACTACGGCGCGGTCCGTGCCGTGCCGGCGGCACAGACGCAGAACCTGCGCAGCGACATGTATCTTACGGCCGACGCGGTGCGTCTGCTGTCCAAGGCCGGCGTCCACCTGAACGAGTCCGAGACCGCTACCCTGAGGGGCTATACCGGCCTCCTCAACGAGGGCACGCGCTACATTCCCACCTGGGTGAAGGTCTGCGTGGCCCTCGCCCTGGGCCTCGGGACGATGGTCGGCTGGAAACGCATCGTCGTCACCGTCGGCGAGCGGATCGGCAAGACCCACCTCACCTACGCGCAGGGTGCTTCGGCGGAGATCGTCGCCGCCGGGACCATCGGGTTGGCCGAACTCTACGGTTTGCCGGTTTCCACCACGCATATCCTGTCCTCCGGGGTGGCCGGGACCATGGCCGCCAACGGTTCGGGCTTGAAGATGGCCACGGTGCGCAACATGGCCCTGGCCTGGGTGCTGACCCTGCCTGCGGCGATCACCCTGGCGGCGGGGCTGTTCTTCCTGCTGCGCCACATCTTCTGACCCGTTCCCGCCATCGGAACCGGCATCCCGCCATCCGGGCCGGTCAGGGTTCTCGGCTTTCCGCAGCCTGAAGTGGGAGCGCGAGCCGAAGGACCGCGCCCGTGAATCGGTCTCAACCGGCGGTTGGCCGCCGGCTTGCATGAAGGCTCCCCCGTCCGGGCGTGAATGGCCCGGGGGCAGGAGCGAACCCGAAACACATGGCTGTGGACTTTCAGAAAACCGGCGCCCGTGCGGCGCTCGCCGGCCTAGCCCTGCTGGCCACGCACTCGGTTGCCCTCGCACAGGGGGTGCTGCGCATCGGCATGACCGCCTCCGACATTCCCCTCACCACCGGCCAGACGGACAATGGCGGCGAGGGCATGCGGTTCATGGGCTACACGGTCTATGACGGGCTCATCAATTGGGACCTCTCCAGCGCCGAGCTGGCCTCCGACCTCACCGCCGGCCTCGCCGAGAGTTGGACGGTCGATGCCGCCGACAAGACCAAGTGGACCTTCAAGCTGCGGCCGGGGGTGAAATTCCACGACGGTTCGGACTTCACCGCCGACGCGGTGGTGTGGAATCTCGACAAACTGCTCAAAAACGATGCACCTCAATACGATCCCCGGCAGTCCGCCCAGGGCAAGACCCGCATTCCCGCCGTGGCGAGTTACCGGGTGGTCGATCCGCTGACGGTGGAGATCGTCACGAAGGCTCCCGACGCCACGCTTCCCTATCAAATCGCGTGGGTGATGATGTCCTCCCC
>JAKONI010000125.1 GCA_022702015.1 Beijerinckiaceae bacterium
GGCCGCTGGAGCAGCGTCGCGGCGGCGATGTTGGCGCCGTTCGAGAAGCCGAGCGCCAGGGGCGCGGCGAGGCCGTAGCGCTCCCGCGCCTCCGCCACGAACGCCGCGAGCCCGTCCGTGCGGCGGCGCAGGTCGTCCTCGTCGAACACGCCCTCGGCGAGGCGGCGGAAGAAGCGCGGCGCGCCGTTCTCGCTGACCTGCCCCCTGGGGGAGAGCAGGGCCGCGCCGGGGGCGACGGCCCGGCCGAGGGGCAGGAGGTCGTCCTCGTCGCCGCCCGTCCCGTGCAGGAGGAGCAGCGGGGGAAGCGCGGCCTCCCCCGGCGCGAAGCGATGGATGAAGGACAGGGTCTCGGTGGTCATGGCACCCTCCACGGGGGAGACGGGGTTCAGGCGACGGCCGGGAGCACGGCCTCGATCTCGGCGCGGTGGCGCTCCAGGCCCGGCGGGAGCTTCAGCGCCTGGCCGAGGCTCGCCTCCGGCTCGTCCACGGCGAAGCCGGGGGCGTCGGTGGCGATCTCGAACAGCACCCCGCCGGGCTCCCGGAAGTAGACCGAGCGGAAATACTGCCGGTCGCGCTGCTCGGTGACGCCGAGCCCGTGCCGGTCGCGCAGGGCCTCGGCCATCGCCGCCTGGGCCGCGTCGTCGGCGGCACGGAAGGCGATGTGGTGCACCGAGCCCGCCCCCTGGCGGCCGGGCAGGAACGCGCCTACCGCCCGCAGGGTGACGTGCCGGCCGGAGGCGGCCGTGCCGGAATAGCGGGTCGCGGAGCCCTCCCTTCCGGTCTGCGTGAAGCCGAACACCTCCGTCAGGATCGCCGCCGTGCCCTCGCCCTCCGCGAGGAGCAGCGTCACCCCGTGCAGGCCGAGGATCGCGTGCTCGGCCGGCACGGAGCCGCCGGTCCAGGCGGAGGGCGCCGCCGCCTCGTCCACGCCGACGAGGGCGAGCATCATCCCGTCGGGATCGCGGAAGCGCAGGGTCGGCTCGCCGAAGACCTGCACCAGCGCCTCGTGGCGCACGCCCTTCTCCACGAGCCGGTGGGTCCACCAGCCGATCGAGGCGCGGGGCACGCGGAAGGCGGTCTCCTGCGTCTCGCCGAGGCCCGCCCGGCCGGGGGCGGCGTGGGGGATCGGGAAGAAGGTCAGGATCGAGCCGGGACGGCCCGCCGCGTCGCCGTAATAGAGGTGGTAGGTGCCCGGATCGTCGAAGTTCACCGTCTTCTTGACGAGGCGCAGGCCGAGCACGGCCGTGTAGAAGTCGAGGTTGCGCGCCACGGGCCCGGAAAAGGCGGTGACGTGGTGGAGGCCGGTCTCGGACATGGCGTCGTCTCCTGGATCGCGCCCGGTGGGCGTCGTCGATGGAGACAAAGTGCGCCTTGCCATGGCGCCTGAAAATAGAAACGATGGAAACTCATCGTTTCCGGAAACGACCCATGCGCCTGCCCGATTTCGAAGCCTGGGCCATCTTCGCCAAGGTGGTGGAGGCCGGCTCCTTCGGTGGCGCCGCCGGGGAACTCGGCCTGTCGAAGGGCACGGTCTCGAAGGCGGTGGGGCGGCTGGAGGCGCGGATCGGCGCGCGGCTGTTCCACCGGACCTCCCGGCGGCTGGCGCTGACCGAGGCGGGGCTCGCCGCGCGGGACGACGCGGCGCGGCTCCTGGCGGAGGGGGAGGCCGCCGAGGCGCGGGCCACCGCCGCCACGGCGCTGCCGCGCGGCCTCGTGCGGCTCGCCGCGCCGATGAGCTTCGGGGTGCTGCACGTGGCGCCGCTCCTGCCGGACTTCCTGGCGCGGCACCCGGCGGTCTCGGTCGACCTGCATCTCGCCGATTCGGTGGTGGACCTCGTCGGCGGCGGGTTCGACATCGGCCTGCGCATCGCGGCCCTGCCGGATTCCTCGCTGAAGGCGCGCCGGCTCTGCCCGGTGCAGCGCTCCCTCGTGGCGACGCCGGGCTATCTCGACCGCCACGGGCGGCCGGACCACCCGGACGACCTCGCCCGCCATGCCTGCCTCGGCTACGCCTACCTGCCGACGCCCGACCGCTGGCGCTTCCGCCATGCGGACGGGCGGGAGGCGAGCGTGACGCCGGGCGGGCCGATGCGGGCGAACAACGCCGACGCCCTGGCCCCGGCCCTGCGGGCGGGGCTCGGCCTCGCCCTCCAGCCCGATTTCATGATCCACGAGGATCTGGCCGCCGGCCGATTGGAGCGGGTGCTGCCGGACTGGTCGGCCCCGCCGATCTCGCTCCACCTCGTGACGCCGCCGGGCGAGCCCCGCCCGGCGCGCGTCGTCGCGCTGATCGATTACCTGGCCAGGGCCCTCGTCGCCGCCCCCTGGGCCAGGGCGGTGACGACGACGGCGGCGGCCTGAAGGTCAGCTCGCCATCTTGCGGGAGGCCTCGCGGACCTGCCGGGTCGACTGGTCGAGCTCGCGGCTCGAATGGGCGATCAGGCTGACGTTGCGGCTGATCTCCTCCACGGCCGTGGTCATGGCCTGCATGTTGGACGACATCTCGCGGGCGACGGCGGCCTGCTGGTCCACGGCGGCCGAGATCGCGGAGGAAATCTCGTTGACCTCCCCCACCGTGTGGCCGATCCCGGCGATGGCCGAGGCGGCCTCGCCCGCCGCCTTCTGTGTCTGCGCAATCTGGGCGCTGATGCTCTCCGTCGCCTTGGCGGTCTGGGCGGCGAGGTTCTTCACCTCGGCCGCGACCACCGCGAAGCCCTTGCCGGCCTCCCCCGCCCGCGCCGCCTCGATGGTGGCGTTGAGGGCGAGCAGGTTCGTCTGGGAGGCGATGTTGTCGATCATCTCCACCACGGCGCCGATGCGCTGGGCCTCGGCGGCGAGGCCCCCCACCACCGCCGAGGTGGCGTTGGCTTGGCTCACCGCGCGGTTGGTGATCTGCACCGCCCGCTGCACCTGCTGGCTGATCTCGCCCACGGAGGCCGCCAGCTCCTCGGCGCCGGCGGCCACGCTCTGGACGTTGCCGGAGGCCTCCTCGGCGGCGCTCGCGGCGCCCACCGTCTGCTCGGAGGCGCGGGTGATCGCGTCGGCCACCACGTCGAGGTCGCCGTCGATGCTCCGCTGCAGCCGGTTGCGCTCCAGGCGCTCGGTGACGGCGGGCGTCACGTCGGTGGCGAACTTCACCACCTTCACGAGGCGGCCGGCGGCATCCATGACCGGGTTGTAGGTGGCCTGGATCCACACGTCGCGGCCGCCCTTGGCGATCCGGCGGTATTCGGCCGCCTGGAACTCGCCCCGGCGCAGGGCCTCCCAGAACCGCGCATAGGCGTCGGTCTTGGCCTCGGCCGGATCGACGAGCAGGGAATGGTGCCGGCCTTTCACCTCCTCCAGGCCGTAGCCGATCATCGCGAGGAAGTTCGCGTTGGCGTCGAGGACCCGGCCCTCGAGGTCGAACTCGATGATCCCCTGCGAGCGGTCGAGGGCCCGCACCTTGCCCTCGAAGTCGGCGTTGCGCAGGGCGGCCTCGGTGACGTCGGTGACGAGGCCCATCACGCCCGTCACCTGCCCCTTGCGCCCGCGCACCGGCACGTATTCCTCACGCAGCCAGACCTCGCGGCCCGTGGCGGTGCGGCGGCGGACCTCGCGCAGGCTCGGCTCGCCCCGGCGCAGGGCATGCCAGACCTCGCGATACGCGGCCCCGTCGCGCTCGGACGGCTCCACGAGGCATGAATGGTTTCGACCGATCAGGTCCTCGGCGCGATACTC
>JAKONI010000147.1 GCA_022702015.1 Beijerinckiaceae bacterium
CCTCCTGGAGCAGCCCTTCGTGCATGACGGCTCGAAGACGGTCAGCCAGGTGCTCAAGGAAGCTGCCGGCAAGGTCGGCGGCCCCGTCGCCCTGACGGGCTTCGTCCGCTACGCCCTGGGCGAGGGCATCGAGAAGGAAGAGGGCCCCGACTTCGCCACCGAGGTGGCCCAGCAGGCCGGCCGCGCGTAAGGCGCGGCCCCTTTCCCGCGATCGTTCGCGAAGCCCGCCGGGTCCTGCCCGGCGGGCTTTCTCGCGTCTGTCCCTGGCCACGGAGTGATGCGTCAGCCCCGATGGTGCGCCGCAATCATCCCCCGCAGCCTGTGCCGCGTCGCACAGCCCAGGTGCCGGCCCTGGGCTATGTTGAGGCATGATCTCGAAAAGCTTCAGCTACCTCATGATTGGCGTGTTCGCCTCCGGCCTCGTCATGACGGCCTCCGGCGTCCTTGGCGTCATCGCCGGCAACTGATCCGGCTGTCTGCCCTCGGGCATCCCTCACGACACCACCGGGCCGCCCGCCGGCCCGGTGGTTTTTCTTTGTCGGGCTTCCCCTTGGGGAAGCCTGTGCATGGCGCGTTCGACCCTCGACGTCACGGCAACGTCTGACGTAGAAGCTGCCGCCCGGCGCATCGGGCTGGCACGAGGAATCGAGATGCCCGGATCGACGCCGTTTCGCCGTGTGCTTGTGAAACTCTCGGGCGAAGCGCTCGCCGCACCCGATGGGTACTGGTTGCATCCGCCGACCCTGGCGGCCATGGCCGAGGATGTCGCCCGCACCATCGAGCAGGGGATGGAGATCGCCATCGTCGTCGGCGGTGGCAACCTGATCCGGGGCGCCCGCATCTCGGCCGCCGGCTGGATCGACCGGGCCACCGGGGATTCCCTGGGGATGATGGCGACGGTGATGAACTCCCTGGCCATCGAGACCGCGCTGAACGCGGCCGGCGTGCAGGCACGCACCATGTCGGCGGTCTCCATGCCGACCATCTGCGAGACCTACGCCCGCCAGCCGGCCCTGCATCACCTCGATAAGGGGCAGGTGGTGGTCCTGGCCGGCGGCACCGGCAACCCGTACTTCACCACCGACACCGCCGCCGTCCTGCGCGCCGCCGAATTGCGCTGCGATGCGGTGCTGAAGGCGACGCAGGTGGACGGGGTCTATTCCGCCGACCCGAAATCGGACCCCACCGCCACCCGCTACGATCGCATCACCCACGACGAGGCCATCGCCCGCGACCTCAAGGTCATGGATACGGCGGCTTTCGCTTTGGCCCGGGAGAGCCGGCTGTCCATCGTCGTCGGCTCGGTCCATGCGCCGAGCTCGATCGCGGCGATCCTGTCGGGCGAGGCGCCGTCCACGCACGTCGTGCCCTGAGCGGGGCCTCGCCCCCACCGTACAACCCGGCGTTTGCGGGCGAGAAAAAATTCGTCCATTGAGGCCGCGACCCGCGCGCCTCGCGCCGCGCGACCCCGTTTCCCCAACGCCCGTAGGGACCTGACGCCATGGCCACTCCGGCTTTCGATCTCAACGACCTCAAGCGCCGGATGCAGGGCGCGGTCTCCTCCCTCTCCAAGGACCTCGGTTCGCTGCGGACCGGGCGGGCCTCGCCGGCCCTCCTCGATCCGATCCAGGTGGATGCCTATGGCTCGATGACCCCGATGGCACAGGTCGCCACGGTGAGCGTGCCGGAGCCCCGCCTGCTCTCCATCTCGGTCTGGGACCGCAGCATGGTCAGCGCCGTCGAGAAGGCGATCCGCGAGTCGGACCTCGGCCTCAACCCCCAGACCGAGGGGCAGACCATCCGCCTGCGCATCCCCGAGATGAACGAGCAGCGCCGCAAGGAGATGGTGAAGGTCGCCCACAAATACACCGAGGAGGCCCGGGTCGCCGTGCGCCACGTCCGCCGCGACGGGCTCGACCACCTCAAGAAGCTCCTGAAGGACAGCCTCATCTCCGAGGACGACGAGAAGCGTCAGGCCGGGGACGTGCAGAAGGCCACCGACGCATATATCGCCGAGATCGACGGGGTGCTGGCGTCGAAGGAAAAGGAAATCATGCACGTCTGAGGCGGGCGTGACCGACGCTCCCGCCCCGACCGCGAACGCCGCTCCGCCCGTAAGGCGCTCGCGGCGGGAATTGTGGCTACGCGTCGCCTCCGCCATCGTGCTGGGGGCCGGCGTCATCGCCGCCCTGGTCCATGGGGGCTGGGCCTTCGCCGCCGTATGGCTGGCCGCCGGCATCGCCGGGTTCGGCGAGTGGGTCGTCATGTGCCGCGTCGAGCCCCGCGAGGTGCTGATCGCGCTGGGCGCGGCAACGCTCGCGGCCCTGGTCCTGGCACTCCAGAGCGAGGCGCCGGCCCTGGCTTGCCTCGCCGTCCTCGCCCTCGGGGCGGGGGCCTGCGCCACCGTGGCTCGCACCGCCGCCGGTCGCTGGCGGGTGCTGGTCGGAATACTCTGCGCTGGGGTGATCGCCTCCGTTCCGACCGTGCTGCGCGGGGATTCGGTCCTCGCGTTCATCGGCCCGATCTGGATGTTCGCGGTGGTCTGGGCCACCGACATCACCGCCTATTTCGTGGGTCGCCGGCTCGGCGGGCCGAAACTGATGCGGCGGGTCTCGCCGAACAAGACATGGTCCGGGGCGCTGGGTGGTCTCGTCGGCGCCGTCGTGGCGGGGACTTCCGTGGCGGTGGGTGCCGATCTGTTGGGCATGACCCTGCCCCGGGGTGCCTCGCTGCCCGTGGTGGCGGGGGCGAGCGCCCTCGCCTCGGTGCTGAGCCAGGCGGGCGACCTGTACGAATCGTGGTTGAAGCGCCGGCACGGCGTGAAGGATTCGAGCCACATCATCCCGGGGCACGGGGGAGTGATGGACCGGCTCGACGGATTTTTCGCCGTGGCCGTGCTGGCCGGGCTCTACCTCGTCCTGCGCGGGCAGGGCGTGGTCGGCTAGAGCATTTTCCGCCGAGGTGGATGCCGGTTCGGCGAAAGAAAATGCAGTAAATACAATGAGCTAAGGTGTTTTCTGTGATCCAGGGATTACAGGGAACACCCTAGAGATTGAGGGAGCACCCCGTGACCCAGACCGTCTCCGTCCTCGGGGCGACCGGCTCCATCGGCCGTTCCACCGCCGACCTCCTGGCGCAGCATAAGGACCGGTTCCGGGCCGGGGCCCTGGTGGGCGGGCGCGACGCGGTGGCACTGGCCAAGGTCGCCCGCGAGCTGAATGCCAGCTTCGCCGCCCTGGCCGATCCGGCCGCCGGCCCCGCGCTGGCCGAGGCGCTCAGCGGCTCGGGCATCCCCAACGGGGCGGGGGAGGGCGCCGTGATGGAGGCCGTCGCCCGGGACGCGGATATCGTCGTGGCGGCGGTGAGCGGCGCGGCCGGGCTCAAGCCGACCCATGCCGCCCTCCGGCTCGGGCGCACGGTGGCCCTCGCCAACAAGGAGAGCCTCGTCTGCGCCGGCGACGCCTTCATGCGGGATGCCAAGCGCTACGGCGCCACGATCTGGCCGATGGATTCCGAGCACGACGCCCTGGCCCAGGCGCTGCACGGCCGGCCGCTGGACGACGTGCGGACGCTGATGATCACCGCCTCGGGCGGCCCGTTCCGCACCTGGACGCGGGAGCGGATCGCCGGCGCCTCCCCCGCCGAGGCCGCCGCCCATCCCACGTGGTCGATGGGCATGAAGATCAACATCGACTCGGCCTCCCTCATGAACAAGGGGCTGGAACTGGTGGAGGCGCACCATCTCTTCGGCATCGAGCCCGCACGGCTCGACGTGGTGGTCCACCCGCAATCGGTCATCCACGGCATGGTCTACTGGATCGACGGGGCGGTGACGGCGGAGCTGGCCCTGCCGGACATGCGGGTGCCGATCTCGCACTGCCTGGGGCTCGGCGACCGCCTCACCATCGAGCGGGGGCGCTCCCTCGATCTGGTGGCCCTCGGATCCCTCACCTTCGAGGCGGCGGACGAGGAGCGGTTCCCGTGCCTGCGCATCGCCCGGGCGGCGCTGGCCGAGGGGGGCGCCGCGCCGACGGTGATGAACGCCGCCAACGAGGTGGCGGTGGCCGCCTTCATCGCCGGGCGGATCGGCTTCTACGGCATCGCCGACCTCGTGGAGCGGGCTTGCGCCCATTTCGCGCCGGTCTATCCGGCGGCCCCCGCCGACGTGGAGGAGGCGCTCGCCATCGACGCCCATGTACGGGCCTGGAGCGCGCAGACGCTCCCGGAGATGCGCGCGGCGGAATAGCCTCCGCCGTGTCGCGGCTTACGCCCCCTGGCCGAGGGCCGCACGGATCAGCGCCTGCCCATCGGGGCTCGCCCAATCCGCCGCGCCCTTCATGACGCCGACGGTGCAGCCCGCGCGATCCACGAGCATCGTCGTGGGCAGGCCGGCGGATTCCGCGTCGCGCTGGAAGATCGGCAGCACCCGCCCGGCGGGATCGGCATAGAAGGGCAGGTGCTGGATCCCCGCCTGCTTCAGCCATTCGGCCGGCTTGTCGAGGTTGCGCGTATCGACGTTGATCGCCACCACGCCGAAATCGGGCCCGCCCATCGCCCCCTGGAGCCGGTCGAGGGCCGGCATCTCGGCCTTGCACGGGGCGCACCAGGTCGCCCACAGGTTCACGAGCAGAACCTTGCCGCGCAGGTCGGACAGTGAGGTCTCGGCACCGTCCGGGCCCTTGAACCGGATTTCCGGCTCCGGCCTCGGACGGGCGGGCGCCTGCATCCCCGCCACCTCGCCACGGGCGGCGGCGCTCACCCGCACGAGGGTCGGCGCGGAGGCGGCGCATGGCGCGTCGGCGCTTCCCCCGTTGCCGCCGACGAGACCGCTCCCGTATAGGGCGAGCCCAGCAAGGCCGAGGGCGGCGAGTCCCACGCCCGCGACGAGTCCGGTGCGAATGGGCATCAGGCTTGCCTCGGGAAAACTTGCCTCGGACAGATTCGCCCCGGTGGAACGGCGCGGCGTGGAAGGATCGACATGAGCAACCGGATGTGGGGCGGGCGTTTCGCGAGTGGACCCGCCGAGATCATGGAGGAGATCAACGCCTCCATCGGATTCGACAAGCGCCTCGCCCCCCAGGACATCCGCGGCTCGCTGGCGCACGTGGCGATGCTCGGGGCGGCGGGGATCCTGCCGGCTGACGATGTGGCGGCGATCGAGGCCGGGCTCAAGTCCGTCCGCGACGAGATCGAGGCCGGCACCTTCACCTTCAAGCGCGAGCTTGAGGACATCCACATGTCAGTGGAAAGCCGGCTGACCGAGATCGTCGGCTCGAATGCCGGGCGGCTGCACACGGCGCGCTCGCGCAACGATCAGGTCGCCACCGACATGAAACTCTGGGTGCGCGACACCCTCGATTCCCTCGATGCCCAGGCCGCCGACCTCCAGCGGGCCCTTTCCGACAAGGCGCTAGCCCATGCCGGCACGGTGATGCCGGGCTTCACGCACCTGCAATCCGCCCAGCCCGTGACGTTCGGCCATCACTGCCTCGCCTATGTGGAGATGCTGGCCCGGGACCGGGGGCGGTTCCGCGATGCCCGCGCCCGCCTCAACGAGTGCCCCCTCGGCGCGGCGGCGCTCGCCGGCACCTCCTTCCCCATCGACCGTCACGCCACGGCGGCGGCCTTGGGGTTCGATCGGCCGACGGCGAATTCGCTGGATAGCGTGGCCGACCGGGATTTCGCCCTCGAATCCTTATCCGCCGCCTCGATCTGCGCCGTGCACCTCTCGCGCTTCGCGGAGGAACTGGTGGTGTGGACCTCGGCGCAGTTCGGCTTCGTGAAGCTCTCGGACGGCTACACGACCGGCTCGTCGATCATGCCGCAGAAGCGCAACCCCGATGCGGCCGAATTGGTGCGGGCGAAGGCGGGGCGGATCGTCGGCGCGCTGACGGGCCTGCTGATCGTCATGAAGGGCCTGCCGCTCGCCTATTCCAAGGACATGCAGGAGGACAAGGAAGGGACCTTCGATGCCCTCCAGGCCCTCTCGCTCTGCCTCGCCGCGATGACCGGGATGGTCCGGGATCTGGAGCCGGTGGCCGAGACCCTCGCCCGTGCGGCGGGTTCGGGCTTCAGCACCGCCACCGACCTGGCCGACTGGCTGGTGCGGGAACTCGGGATGCCCTTCCGGCAGGCGCACCACGTCACCGGCCGCCTCGTGGGCGCCGCCGCCGCCAAGGGCGTGGGGCTCGACGAACTCTCCCTGTCCGAGATGCAAGAGGCGGAGCCGCGCATCACGCAGGCCGTCTACGACGTGCTGGGCGTCGAGAACTCGGTGGCCAGCCGGACCAGCTACGGCGGTACCGCCCCGGACAACGTCCGCCGCCAAGCCCAAGCCTGGATCGAACGCCTGGACGGTGAATCACGGTGAAATGATGCGCCGCAACCGAACGGCCGGTCGCACGTTCACTGTCTAGCTAGGTAGACTGCTTTAGGGCGTTTGGCGCGGCCGGAGTGGCATCAAGGCATGGTGATCGAAAGCTCATTGAACCCCGACGAGGTGGCCGATCTGGCGGCGCATGCGTCCGCGATGATCGATGCCGCCCTCGTCGGCACCGATCTCGCCCGCGACGCCTACTGGGCCGCGGTGCGCAAGGGATACAACACCCCCTACAACGACCCGCCCCGGCGCAAGCCCGCGCCGATCCCGGTGATCCTCAGCGAGGATACACCCGCCGTCGTCACCCCGGTTCATATCGCCGCCGAGATCCGCGCGGTCTGATGACGGTGCGCGGGGCACCGCCGGAGGGCTTCGGCCCTTCGGGATCCCCCGCCAACCGCGCGCCCTGCCTTGCTGTCGTCCCAAGGCACGTTCATTAATCCTGTGATCACGGCGAAGCTTGCCCGCAGGACATGAATATGGTTCGAGTTCACTCCCTGATTGTATTGACCGCCGCCGCCCTGGTCGCCGCCGCCTCGCCGCCGGCCCGGTTGCTCGGCTTGGGTGTCGCGCAGGCGCAGGAGGTCGAAGCGCAGGACGGTGCCGCCCCCGCCAGGAGGGTGCGAGTCGCCGCCCGGGGCAGGGGCCGCCGGTCGGAGCAAAGCGCCGTGACCCCCCCGGGGATGCAGCAGGCGGTGCCGGTGGCGATCTTCGGGGATTGGAACGTCTTCGTGAACGGTGAGGGCCGCACGCGGATCTGCTACGCCATCGCCCAGCCGCAGACCCGCACCCCCAAGACTTTGAAGCGCGACAGCGCCTACCTGTTCGTCACGGTGCGCAAGGCTGAGAACGTCGCCAATGAGGTCGCGGTGATGCTCGGCTTTCCGCCCAAGCCGGCGGCGGCGCAGGCCAAGCCGGGGGCGGCCGCCGCGCCGGGCGACCCAAGCCTGAACCTCGGCACCTCCCGGTACGGCCTCGTGGTCAAGGATGGGAATGCGTGGCTGCAAAACCCGGCGGAGGAGAGCCGCGTCGTGGCTGACATGAGCGGGCGCGCTCCGAAGCTCGTGGTCAAGGCGACATCGATGCGCGGGAACCCGACGAGCGACGACTACGCCCTCGGTGGCTTCGCCGACGCGATGAAGCGCGCCCGCGAGGAATGCAGCAAATAAGGGCACGCCCCTCGCGGGAATTATCGCGGGATCGGGCTGTTGCCCCCTATCCCACGCTCTGCCTCGGGTCCCGGCCGAAACGCCGGTCCGTCCCCTCCATCCTCCTCATCCCGAGG
>JAKONI010000156.1 GCA_022702015.1 Beijerinckiaceae bacterium
ACGGCGTAGGTGTCGGTCATGCCGGCGATATAGTCGGAGATCCGGCGGGCGATGCGGGCCTCCGAGGCCCCGGCGAGGTTGGCGCTCCATTCCTCCGGCATCCGCCGGGGATCGTCCATGAAGACGGTGAACAGGTCCGTGACGATGGCGGAGGCCTTCTCCCGCACCGCCATCACGGCGGGATCGCGGTACATCCGCTTCCAGAGAAACGCCATCACCTCGGCGTCGGCGGCCTCGATCGCCGGCGAGAAGGCCACCACCGGCGCCCCGGCGGCATGGATGTCGGCGACGCAAGTCGGGCGCAGGGCCTCGATGCGCCGGCCGCTCTCGCGAATTACGTCCTCCACGAAGCGGGTGATCACACGGCGGGCGAGTTCGTGCACCACCCGCGCCGGTTCGAGCCCGGGATACAGGGCCGCGATCTCGTCCAGCAGCCCGCACAGGAAGGGCACCGCCCGCAGGTCCGCGAGGTCGAACAGCCCGGCGCGCAGGCCGTCGTCGAGGTCGTGGGCGGCATAGGCGATGTCGTCGGCCAGGGCGGCGGCCTGGGCCTCCGGCCCCGCATGGGTCGCGAGGTCGAGGGGGTTCAGCGCGTCGTATTCGAGGATGGCGGCGGGGATGCCCCGGGCGGCGTAGCGGGGTGTCGGCTCGCCCCCCCCGGTGAGGAGCGGCCCGTTGTGCTTCACCAGCCCTTCCAGGGTCTCCCAACTCAGGTTCAGCCCGTCGAAGGTGGCGTAGCGCCGCTCCAGCCGGGTGACGATCCGCAGGGTCTGGGCGTTGTGGTCGAACCCGCCATAGGGGGCCATGCAGGCATCGAGCGCATCCTCGCCGGTATGCCCGAAACAGGTGTGGCCCAGGTCGTGCGAGAGGGCGAGCGCCTCGGCGAGATCCTCATCGAGCCCCAGGGCCCGGGCCAGGGCGCGGGCGATCTGCGAGACCTCCAGGGAGTGGGTCAGCCGGGTGCGGTAATGGTCGCCCTCATGATGCACGAAGACCTGGGTCTTGTGCTTCAGCCGGCGGAAGGCGGTCGAGTGGATGATCCGGTCCCGGTCGCGCTGGAAGTCGCTGCGGGTCGGCGAGCCGGGTTCGGCGATCAGCCGTCCGCGCGTCGCGGCCGGATTTGTCGCGTAGGGGGCCCGCCACCGCTCGCCGTTGGGCCGTCTCGTCTCGTCCACGATCGCTCCTTAAGCCGTCCGCATTGCGGCGCGGACGCCGGACCCATATCTTGGGAACAGGAGGGCGCGGGACAATCGTCCCGCTCGTCCACCGCGGATTTACCTGTGGCCGAACCCATGTCCGACATCATCCTCACGACCCGCGCCGCCAAGCGCATCAACGAGATCATGGGCGATGAGCCCCCCGGCACCTCCCTGCGCATCAGCGTGAACGGCGGCGGCTGCTCGGGCTTTTCCTACGCCTTCGACATTTCCCGCGACCGCGAGGCGCAGGACACCGCCATCGAGCGGGACGGGGCGACGGTGATCGTCGATCCGGTGTCGCTCCAGTACATGGCCGGCTCCACCATCGATTTCGTGAACGACCTGATCGGCCAGTCCTTCAAGATCGAGAATCCCCTGGCCACCGCTTCCTGCGGGTGTGGAACCTCGTTCTCCCTTTAGAAGCCAGTCCGGGGCGTTGCGCGCGGGCGACAGGTGTCGTCCGCCACGCTCGCGCCACCATCGCGGGATTGTGTCGGGGCATCCAACGCGGCAACCCTGAGAGGTATGCCCGCGCCTCGTGATCCGGACGTGTCCATGATTTTCCCGGTGGCCCGTCGTCTGCGGACGGCCGTTGCAGCCTGCGCCCTCGCGTTGGCCTCGGGCGTCGTCCTCCCTGTCCGGGCTCCGGCCCAGGAGGGCGCCGCCGCCGTCCAGGACGTCACCCTCACCGACGTGTCCTTCGCCCTCGGGGCGACCACGGTGAAGATCCCGAAGCTCGTCGCCAGCGGCACCCGCCTCTCGCGGGACGACCTCGCGGCGATCTTCAAGGCGGGCTCGCCCGATTCGTGGTCCGTGCGCCTCGCCCGCCTCGATGCCGGCAGCCTCACGGCGCCGGTCCTCCAGGCGGATTATGCCGGCCCCCAGGACACCCGCCAAAGCACGACCTATCGCGACCTCGTTGCCCGGGATGTGCGCGCCGGGCGCATCGGTGAGTTCACGGCGGCCGGAGCCACCCTGACCATCGCCGCGCCCGGCGGCAACGGCGCCGGCACCTACGGCGCCCTGCGCGGGACCGATCTCGACCTCACGAGCCTGGCCCGCCTCGCCAACGATCCCGGCGACGGGAAGGGCGCGCCGCTCCGGGTCTATGGATCGCTGACGGTGTCCGACATCGCCTTCTCCTACGAGCGCGGCACCACGGTGAAGATGGTCCGGTTCGAGGGACGTGAGATCGGGGCACGGCAGGTGCCCGGCGGGTGGAACGGTGCCTTCGACACGCTCACCGCCGGCGGCAAGGATCCCGTGGCCCGGCGCAACGCCCTCACGGCCGCCGCCGACCTGCTCGGGGGCCTGTCCGTGGGCAGCGCCGAGATGCGGGGCTTGAGCGTCAGCGATTCCTCCGACGGGACCCCCGTCCTCACGGAGATCGGGCGCGTCGCGTTCACCGGCACCGGGGCGGATGCGGGGCTGGCCCTGGAAAATCTATCGGTGGCCAGCGCCGCGAACCGGACCCGGCTCGGCAGCCTGCGCATGACCGGTGCCTCCCTTGCCCCGGTGGTCTCGGCGATCCGGCGCTTGGCGCAGGATCCCGAAGGCGGCCTCGACGTCACGGAAGGCCGCCGCCTCGCCGTGGGCCTCGGGACCTTCACCCTCGGCGACCTCGCGGTCGACATTCCGATGGAGGCTCCCCCGGTGAAGCACGGGGCCAACGAGGCTCCGAATTGGAAGGAGGCCGCCGCCGGCCTCAAGGGGACGGCGCGGACCCGGATCGTCGAGGCGCGTCCGTCCGATCCCAAGGCGGGCGACCCCCTGCTCCCGCCGCCGGCGACTTACAGCCGGATCTTCCTGCACGAGGCGGTGCTGGGTCCTGGCCCAGCCGTCGAGGGGGCGGCGGAATCGACCCGCCTCACCCTGTCCGGGCTGGAAATGCCGGCGAGCCTCGTCGCGGGCCAGCCGCTGCTGGGCGCCCTTCCGGCTTATGGCTACGGCGACCTGCGCTTCGATCTGACCGCCGACGCCGCCTGGGACGAGGCGGCCCGCACCGTCGCCCTGCGCGAGGTGACGTTAGCCGGCAAGGAGATCGGCCAGGTGAAGATCGCCGGCCTGTTCGGCGGCATCGGCCCGGAGCTGTTCTCGGGCAGCCTCCCCGCTCAGACGATGCTGATGTTCTCCGGCAACGCCCGCAACCTCGATGTCACCGTGGAGAATAACGGTCTGTTCGAGCGCTTCCTCTCGGCGCAGGCCAAGGATCTGAGCCTCAAGCCGGACGAGTTGCGCAAGGAATACGTCACCGCGAGCGTGCTCGGCGTGCCGGTGATCCTGGGCAACAGCCCGGCGGCGAAGGAGATCGGCGCGGCGATGGGGCAGTTCGTCATGAACCCGGGCAAGCTGACCCTCCGCGCCAAGTCCAAGGAGGCGACGGGGGTCGGCTTCGTGGAACTGGGCACCGCCCGCTCCCCGGCCGCCGTCCTCGACCGGCTCGATGTCCAGGCGAAGGCGAACTGAGGGTCTGGCCGGAAAGTCCCCTTTCCTCCTACCCTCGCCCTCATCCTGAGGTTCCGCCGCGAAGCGGCGGCCTCGAAGGAGACGTCCAGAAGGCGCCGCGATCCCTGGAGCCCTCCTTCGAGGCGGCTCTCGCCGCACCTCAGGATGGGGGTGAGGGAGGGAAGCGGGGACTTTTCGATCAGGCTCTAGGGCCGCACTACTCCGCGATCACCTCGGGGAAGCGCGCGGCCAGCCGGGCACGGGTCGCCTCCGCCCAGGCCCGGTCGCGGGCCGGGCGCGGCCGGTCGAGGGGGATGGTGGCCACGAGGCTCGCCGGGCGCCGGGAGACCAGTAGCAGCCTGTCGGCCACGGCGATCGCCTCGGCGACATTGTGCGTGACCATCAGCACGCTCATCCCCGCCGCGTCCACCGTATCGACCACCAGGGCGCGCAAGGCCGCCGCCGCCGCGTCGTCGAGGGAGACGAAGGGCTCGTCGAGCACCAGCAGCCGGGGGCCCGCCGCCATGGCCCGCGCCAGGGAGACCCGGCGCTGCATCCCCAGCGACAGGGCATTGGGGAAGCGTTCCCGCCAGGGCGTCAGGCCAAGCCGCTCGAACAGGGCATCGAGGTCACGTTTCCGGTCCTTCCGGGGGAGACCGAGGCGGACGTTGTGCTCCACGCTCCGCCAGGGCAGCAGCCGGGGCTCCTGAAACGCGATGCCCGCACCGCCGGCCGCGGAAACCTCCCCGGTGTAGTCGTCATCGAGGCCGAGCAGGATGCGCAGGGTCGTGCTCTTGCCCGCCCCCGAGGGGCCGATCAGGCAGACGATCTCCCCCTCGTGGATCGTGAAGGCGAGGCCACGCACGGCCTCCACCGGCTCGGCGCCCTTCGGCCGGTAGGTCTTGCCGGCGATGGCGACCCGCAGGACCGGCGCCGTCGTAGGCGTCGTCTCAGCGCCAGCGTCGGACATGGGCCTCCAGGCGCTGGAACAGGAGCACGTCGATCCCGATCATCACCGTCATGAAGACGAGGCTGTAGCCGATGATCGCGGCCACGTCGGTGCTCTGGATGAAGTAGAAGTTGATGGCGAACCCCACCCCGTCCGGCCGGCCGAGCAACTCAACCACCAGAACGATCTTCCAGGCGAGCGACAGGCCCGAACGGGAGGCCGCCACGACGTAGGGTTGGAGCTGCGGGATGAGTATGTCGCGGATCCAGGTCCAGCGGTCGAGGCGATAGGCGCGGGCCATCTCCTCCAGCCCCGGATCGAGGTTGCGCGCCCCCTCCCGGACGATCACCGCGACGTTCGGCAGCTTGTTGAGCACCACCGCGAGGATCGCCGCCGTCTCCGTCAGCCCGACCCAGACATAGGCCAGCACCGTGATGACGAGGGCCGGCGTGTTAAGGAGGACGAGGAGCGGCGTATCGAGGGCGAGGTCGGCCCTGCGCGAACGCCCCAGGGCGACGCCGAGCACGACACCCAGCACCATGGCGATGACGAAGGCGATCGCCACCCGGAGGAGGGTGATGCCGACATTGTGCTGAAGGTCGCCCCGCTTCGCCTCCGCGACGATGAACTGCAACACCGCGAAGGGCGCGGGCAGAAGGCGCGAGCTCGCCTCCCACGCGGCGGCCTGCCACGCGGCGACGAGGATCA
>JAKONI010000195.1 GCA_022702015.1 Beijerinckiaceae bacterium
ACGGCAAGGTGGTGCCGGCGGAGACCTCGCTGAAGGTCGGCGCCGTGCCGATCGGCCTCGCCCACGGGCTCACGCTGAAGCACGCGGTGGCCGCCGGCCAGCCCGTGCGCTGGTCGGACCTCGCCTATGACGGCGCCAACCAAGCCATCGCCTTCCGCCAGGAGATGGAAGCGGTCTTCCGGGCCGAGAAGGGCCTGGGGCACGCCTGAGCTTCACCACGGCGAGGGTCCGGGTTTCCAGAGGACAAGTCCCTGTGGGGTCCAATCCCTGTGGGGTCCAAGGGCCAAACCCCGGAGCACTCGGCCCCTGGAAGGCTCGGCTTTTGGAGCACGCGGCCCCTGGGAGACGCAGGGCGCCGCCCCGCACCCGCCGGAGGGCTTAAGCCCGCTGGGCACCCATGACCTCCGTGCCGTCTTCAAGGCCCCTGCCATCTTCAAGGCCCCTGCCATGTCCATTGCCCCGCTCGGCTTCGCGCTCCCCAACGGCTGCCGGATCACCCACGGCACCGGCGCGGCCGTGAAGACCCCGTTCGAGACCATCCCGCTCACGATGCACGAACTGTACCCCGGCGGCACGCTGGCCACGCCCTCGACCCGGCGCGGGCAGCTCGGCTTCATCCCCTTCACCCACGAGCTTCGCCTGCCCCGGCACGTCCACGTCACCATGGCCGACCGCGATGAGGACCGGCGGCTCCTGGCCGAGCGCATCCTCGTGACCGGCGGCGTCGGCCTCGTGGAGCTGAATGGCGAGGTCTACGTGATCCCTCACGGCTGCCTCGTGGATATCCCCGAGGGCGTCCCCCACACCTGGAGCGCCTGTCCCCCCGGCGTCACGATGCCCGACGGCACCACGTCCACGGGGCAGTTCCTGATGGTCTACGACTACGCCGAGCCCACACGCTTCTTCCCCGTGGAGGGGACGCACACCCTGCACACGATGGCCGATTACGTCCGCTACGACGGCAAGCTCGCCGACATCTGCTTCCCGGCCCTCACGGCCGAGCAGGTGACGCGCGAGACGGCCTTCGTGTGGAACGACGGCCTGCGACGACCCGGCGCGGGTCGTGACTGACTCCGGGGAGGCCACCGGCATTTCGGTGACGTATGGGAGGCGAACATCCTGTATGGGTTCGCCGTTTTCGCGCCGGTCTCCCCCGGCGCCGGCAGATCTCCGCGGACTGAATCCATGCGTATCCAGAACTGCTACAACTTCCACGACTTCCGCCGCTACGCGAAGAGCCGGCTGCCGGGGCCGATCTTCGACTACATCGACGGGGCGGCGGACGACGAGACCACCTACCGGCGCAACACGGATTCCTTCGAGAGCTGCGACCTCGTCCCCAACGTCCTGCGGGGCGTGCGCGACATCGACATGTCCGTGACCGTGATGGGCCAGAAGCTCGCCATGCCGGTCTACTGCTCGCCCACCGCCCTGCAACGGCTGTTCCACCACCAGGGGGAGCGGGCGGTCGCCGCCGCGGCGGCCAAGTACGGCACGATGTTCGGCGTATCCTCCCTGGGCACGGTGAGCCTGGAGGAGGCGAGGGCCATCAGCAACGGCCCGCAGGTCTACCAGTTCTACTTCCATAAGGATCGCGGGCTGAACCGCGAGATGATGGCGCGGGCCAAGTCCGCCGGCATCGAGGTCATGATGCTGACGGTGGACAGCATCACCGGAGGCAACCGCGAGCGCGACAAGCGCACCGGCTTCGCCATCCCCTTCCGGCTGACGCTGGCCGGCATGGCGCAGTTCGCCATGAAGCCCGCCTGGGGGATCGACTATGTGACCCACGAGAAGTTCAAGCTGCCGCAGTTGGAGAACCACGTCGACATGGGCGGGGGCGCCCTCTCGATCAGCCGCTACTTCACCGAGATGCTCGACCCGGCCCTCTCCTGGGACGACGTGGCCGAGATGGTGCGGGAGTGGAACGGCCAGTTCTGCCTCAAGGGCGTGATGTCCGTGGAGGACGCCAAGGAGGCCGTGCGGATCGGCTGCACCGGGATCGTCCTGTCCAACCACGGCGGGCGCCAGCTCGACGGGTCCCGGGCGGCCTTCGACCAACTCGCGGAGATCGTCGATGCCGTGGGCGACCAGATCGACGTGATCATGGACGGCGGGGTGCAGCGGGGCACGCACGTCCTGAAGGCCCTGGCGCTGGGGGCGAAGGCCGTGGGCGTCGGCCGCTACTACCTGTTCCCCCTCGCCGCCGCCGGACAGGCGGGGGTGGAGCGGGCCCTCGAACTGATGAAGGTCGAGATCGAGCGCGACATGCGCCTGATGGGCTGCAACTCCGTGAGCCAGCTGACCCGCGAGAACATCCGCTTCCGCTGAGGTCTTCCGCCGTTCTCGTGGGCGGGGAAAGGCGTGTGAGGGGAAAGGCGTGGGCGGGGAAAGGGAGGGGGCGTTCCGGCGCGCTCCCCCCTCCCAGGCCTTCGCGGGAGGGCCGTTAGCCCGTGCGGCGCGCGGTCCAGCGGCCGGAGCACGAACCTAGGCCGGAGAGGCTCCAGCGTCCGCCGCCGCCGGAGCCCTTGAGGCGCCCCGATACCGCGACGCTGGCGAGACCCTTGCGGATCGTGCCGGTGATCCGCCCGTCCGCCCCGGTCCGCCCGGAAGTATCCACGCCGTTGTCGCCGGCATCGTCGACGTTCCCGTCGCGGATCACGATGGCGTAGCGGTAGGGGCCCGTGCAGCTCTCGTCGGCGCTCGTGGCCACCACGGACCAGTTCCCGTCGAAACGGTTCGCCGCCGGGGCGGCGGTCGCGGCGGAGGCGAGGGCGAGGAGCGCGAAGGGCGGCAGCAGCGCGTCACGGAGTCGGGTCATGGTGGTCTAGGTCCGGGAAGGGGAGCCGTTCGGGTCCTGTCGGAGCGAACGTATCTGAGACGCGGTAAACAACGAGCCCTGCGAATCGGATGCGGACCACGCACGGCGGGGGGACGGGGCCTCGCCCCTACGCCGCAAGATCAGGGCCGCTCGGGTCGCCGGGGGGCACGTCCGGGCCGATCCCCGGGCGCTGGGGCTCCGGGGGAACGTCGACGGGGGCGGAGGGCGCGTCCGGGCCGACCGGGCGGGGCGCCATGGGGTCGCCGAGGGGCGCGGGGCCGGTCGGCGTCGGATCGGGCGAGGCGGGCTCGGTCATCGGATCTTCTCTCGCTGAGGCGAGTCTCGGGGGGCAAGGGCGACGGGCCGGGCCCGCACCCGGAGCGGTGCAACACCCGGCCACGCGGCCATGCCGGACGCCGATGGGACGGGACGCCGGCACAACCTCGGAAGACAGCAATGGATCGGGCGCGACCGTCATGGTGCGCCGGATCCACGATATAGGCATGACCGTCCGCCGTTCACTGAGAAAGATTTACCGGTACGGCCACATTTTCGAAGGGCGAATGACCTTCCCTTCCATGGATGTGCCTGCGGATACGTGATGCATTAGCCTCGCCGGGGACGGGACATCTAGGCCGGGGTGGCGGCCCCGGCCCCGGGGCTGGCGGCCCCCTTCGGCACCCCCGCACCCGGTTCTGGTTCGAAATATCCGCGACGCTGATACGAGCGTACCACGAAAAAAGGCGTCGGCGATGGAACCGGCTTGCGCACAACCCGTTTGAGCCCCGCTGCCGACAGGGCAGGGTGAGGGCGAGGGGACGGACGCGCGGTGAAGGCGGGGATCGACAGGCACGAACTTCGGCAGATCATCGCCGGCCTGAGCGAAGGCGTGATCCTGGTCGAGCCGGACCAGACCATCGCCTACGCCAACGCGGCCGCGCTGGCGATGCACGGCGCCGAGAGCCTCGACGAACTCGGCCCCACCATCGACGACTACCGAGACCGGTTCTGTCTGCGCTACCGGAACAACGTCACCCCCGAGACCTATCCCATCGAGCGGGTGGTGGCCGGCGAGCAGTTCCACGACGTGGTGGTGCAGGTGCGCCGGGCGGACCGGCCCGAGACCGATTTCGTCCATTCCCTGCGCAGCCTCGTGGCCACCGACCGGGAGGGCAACCCGAGTTGCCTCGCCCTGATCCTCAAGGACGTGTCGGACCAGTTCGAGGCCGAGCACCGCTTCGAGGCGACCTTCAACGCCAACCCGGCCCCGGCGGTGATCACCCGCCTGTCGGACCTGCGCCATGTGAAGGTCAACCACGGCTTCCTGGAGATGACCGGCTACACCCGCGACGCCGTCATCGGGCGCAGCGTCTACGAGGTCGATATCCTGGCCGGGGCGCGCAACCGCGACCTGGCCGTCTCCCGCCTCAAGGAGGGCGGGACGATTCCGCAGATGGAAGCCTGCCTCGATCTGCCTGAGGGCGGCGGCCGCTTCGTCATCGTGGCCGGGCAGCCCATCGAGATGGGCGACGAGCCGCACATGCTGTTCACCTTCGCCGACCTGGAATTGCGGCGGAAGGCCGAGACCGCCCTGCGCCAGAGCGAGGAGCGCTTCGCCAAGGCCTTCCGCATGACCCCGGTGCCGACAGTGCTGGCCCGGGCCGAGGACAGGCAGGTCACGGGGGTCAACGAGGCCTTCGTCCGGGTCTTCGGCTTCGCGGAGGAATCCGTCGTCGGGCGCACGCTCGAGGGGGCGGGGCTGTGGGTCAACGACAAGCAACGGTTGCACGTGGACGCGGCCCTGGACCGCCAGGGCTCCGTGCTCGGGGGCGAGGTCTGCCTGCACCACGCCGACGGCAGCAACCTCGATTGCCTGATCTCGGCCGAGCGCGTCGAGATCAACGACGCGGCCTCCATCCTCTTCGTGCTGCAGGACATCACGGACCGGAAGCACACCGAGCGCGAACTGTTCGACGCCATCGAGACGGTGATGGCCGACACCTCGTGGTTCAGCCGGGGGCTCATCGACAAGCTCGCCAACCTGCGCCCCCCGAGCCGCGAGGGCCATGACCCCTCGGTCCCCGATCTGACGGTGCGCGAGCGGCAGATCCTCAACCTGATCTGCTCCGGCCTCAACGACGAGGCCATCGCCCGCAAGCTCGGCCTGTCGCGCAACACCGTTCGCAACCACGGGGCCGCCCTCTACCGCAAGCTCGGCATCCACAAGCGCAGCGAGGCGATCGTCTGGGGCCGCGAAAACGGGTTTCCCCTGCACTCCACCGGATCATAAAGACTACTCTACTAGTACATAAGTACCATTGATTGGTCGGGGGCACTACACATCTCAGAGCTGGTTGGGTTTCTCAGAAAACGCGAGGTGCCCATGGCTGAAGACAAGAATTCTCCTCCCTCCGAGCAAGTCAAAGGCTCGGTCAAGGAGGCCATCGGGAAACTCACCGGCGATGCCCGGATCGAGACCGAGGGACGGCGCCAGAAGCGAGAGAGCGAGGCGCCGCAGGAATCCCCGTCGAAGACTTCCGGCTCCGGCCGGGGCTGACGACGGGCCATCCGGTGCCTCCCACGGGGCACCGCATACGCGATACAGGAGAGGACACATCATGGTGGATACGGATCGGATCACCGGCGCGGCGAAGGATCTCGGCGGCAAGTTGCAGGGCGCCGTCGGCGACCTCACCGGCTCGCACAGGGACTCGGCCGAGGGCCGGGTGCGCGAGGCCGCCGGCCAGGCCGAGAACCTCTACGGGCAGGCCAAGGACACCGTCCGCCAAGTCGCCGACGAGGCCCATCACTACGCCGACGAGGCCTACGACTACGCCGGGGACGCCTACGAGCGCGGCAGCCGCGCCCTGCGTCACGGCACCCGCGACGTCGGCCACCGGGTTGCCGAGTATCCGCTCACCTCGCTGCTGATCGCCGGCCTCGTGGGCTTCGGCCTCGGCCTGCTCGTCGACTCGACCCGCGACTGAGCCACCTTTCCCTTCTGACGACCCCCACCCGGAGTACCAGCGTGACGACCATCCAGAGCACCGTTTCCCCCGTCACCGCGGCCGAGGCCCATGCCGACACGCGCGCCGTCCTGCTGAACCAGGTTTCCTGGGGCGCCATCTTCGCCGGCGCCGTCACGGCCCTCGTGACCCAGGTGATCGTGAATCTCGTCGGCGTCGGCGTGGGCCTCGCGAGCGTCGGGGTGAACGCCACCGACAACCCCGACGCCTCCACCGTCTCGATGGGCGCGGGCATCTGGTTCGTGGCTTCGGGCATCGTCGCGTCCCTGGCCGGCGGCCTCATCGCCGGCCGACTCTCGGGCAAGCCCCTTCCGGGCACGGCGGCCCTGCACGGCCTCGTTTCCTGGGCGGTGACGACGCTGGTCGTCCTCTACCTGCTGACCTCGGCGGCGAGCGGCCTCGTCGGCGGCACGCTGAGCACCGTGTCCAGCGCGCTGGGCGGGGCGGGCAACCTCGTCGGCGGCACCGTGCAGACGGCCGCCCAGGCCGCCGCGCCGTCCCTGGCGAAGGTCGGCAACCCCCTCGACGGCATCGAGCAGAAGGTCCGCCAGCAGTCGGCCGGCCAGGACCCGCAGGCCGCCCGCGACGCGGCGGTGGCGGCGGTGAAGGCCCTGTTCACCGGGGATCCGGCCCAGAAGCAGCAGGCCGAGGCCCGCGCGGCCGACGCCCTCGCCAAGGCGCAGAACATCCCGGTCGATCAGGCCCGCCAGCAGGTCCAGGACTACGAGACCCAGTACAACCAGGCGGTCGCCACCGCCAAGCAGAAGGCCGAGGCCGCGGCCGTCACCGCCAAGTCGGCGGCCACCCAGGGCGCGTTCTACGCCGCCATCGCCCTGATCCTCGGCGCGCTGGCCGCCTTCCTCGGCGGTCGCCTCGGCGCCCCGAAGCCGGCGACCCTGCTCGGCGCGTACGACGCCCGCCGCGTCTGACCCCTTCCACCGCCCCCGCCATCCGGCGGGGGCTCCTTCCCCGGCCGGCGCCGCCGGCCTTCACCACGCACGACAGGAGCACACGATGAGCAGCACCACCGACAAGCTCAAGGGCCTGGCCAACGAGGCCGTCGGCAACGTCAAGCAGGGCCTCGGCAACGCCACCGGCAACGACAAGCTCGTGGCCGAGGGCAAGGCGCAGGAGCTGAAGGGCGAGACCCAGAAGACCGTCGGCGACGTCAAGGACGGGGCCAAGAACCTCGCCGACAAGGTCACCGGCAAGCACTGACGACGCCGCGGCGCCGGCCCCGCCGGCGCCGCCCCATCCCATCCGACACGAGGAGTGACCCATGAACCGCGACGAGATCCGTGGCGCGTCCCGTCACCTCAAGGGTCGCGCGCAGTCCGCCGTCGGCGGCCTGACCGGCGATCCGGCCCGCCAGGTGCGCGGGGCTGTGAACCAAGTGGCCGGCGGTGCCCAGTACGCCTACGGCCGAGTCCGCGACCGGGCCGAGGACCTCGCCGAGGACGGCCGCCATCTCGCCCACGCGACGCGGGAGCGGGCCGAGGGCTTGATCGACGACGGCCGCCACTACGCCGAGGAGGCCCGCCGTCAGGCGACGACTCATGGCCGCCGGGCGGCGAACCACGGCCGCCGGGCCGTGCGCTACGCGGACAGCCACCGCACCTCGACGCTGCTGACCTTCGTCGGCGTGGCCTTCGCCTTCGGCTGGCTCGCCCGCTCCTCGCGCTGAAACCCGGAGACTTCCATGATCCGCAAGCTTCTCACCGCGTTCCTGCTGCCGCGGGTGATCGCCTTCGTCGCCCGCCGCTTCGGCGGCCGGGCCGGCACGCCCCCGCGCCGGGGCTACTGACGCCCGGCGGGCGCGGCGCCCAGGCCGCCGTCGCGCCCGCCGGACAGGCCCGCGGCCCCCGACCCGTAACGGATAAGGACGTGCCATGAGCAAGGGATATCCCTCGATGACGGCCCTCTTGGGGCTGCTGGCGGTGGCGGGCTACCAGAACCGGGACAAGCTCTCCGAACTGTTCAGGGGGCATGAGGCCGGCGTGGACCACGGGCGCCCGCCGGTCGTCCCGTCGCAGACTTCGACGAGCGGGAGCCACGGCCCCCTGGGTTCCCTGTCGGGGCTGCTCGGCGGCGTCGGTTCGGCGGGGGCCGGGGGCCTCATCGCCAGCGGCCTCAGCGAGCTTCTCGACCACTTCACCAAGGGCGGCCACGGCGAGACCGCCACGAGCTGGATCGACCACGGTCCGAACCGGGACATGCCCGAGGAGGATCTGGCCCGGGCGATCGGCCCGGACACCCTCGATCACCTCACCCAGCAGACCGGCCTCAGCCGTGCGGCATTGCTGTCGCGCCTCTCGCGGGAACTGCCTTCGGCGGTCGATCGCTATTCGCCGGACGGACGCCTGCCGACCCTGGGGTGACAGCCCCCGGCCGGCGGCGCGCCCGCCGGACGCGCGGGACCCGTGGGGCAACACCTCGACGGGTCCCGCGTCCCGGAATTCCTCCCGTCTCGTAAGGTCCCTTGCATGATCCGGTCCCTGACGCTCGCGACCCTCGCCGCCGGCCTCGCGCTGGCCACCCCGGCCCTCGCCAAGCGCGGCAACGACGACCTCAAGCGCTACTGCACCGGCGACGCCACCACGTTCTGCGGCGATGTCGATCCGGACAGCACCGCCATGGATGCCTGCTTCAAGACCCACCGCGCGGAGTTGTCGGAGAACTGTCGCCGGGCCATCGACGCCTACCAGGCCGGGGGCGGCAAATGAGCGGCCGGGCAAGGCCGCTGGCGGCGGCCGTCCTGCTGGTCCTCGCCGCGTCGCCCGTGTCCGCGCAGAACGAGCCGATCACCAGCCCGCAGGACGCCCGGTGCCGGGACGAGGCCCGTGACCATGTCTTCACGGCGCCGAACCCGAGCGGGCTCTCGCCCTACGCCCTGGGGGCGGAACTCTACCACGCCTGCATGAAGCGCCTCGGGGCGGAGCAGGACGAAACGCCCCGCCGGCGCTAAGGCATCATCCGCCGAGGTGGATGCTGGTCCGGCGGGTAATGCCCTAGCCGGCGACCCCCTCCAGGGCGGGCTCCTCCGAGGCCGCGACCTGGTCCGGCAGGGGCCCTTCCAGGGTGAACACGAGGCCCCGGCGGCGGTAGGCGATCTCCGCGTTACCCTCCAACTCGGCCGCCAGCGCCCGCTCGATGAGCCGCGAGCCGAACCCCCGGCGGGTGGGGGTGACGACCTCAGGCCCCCCGGATTCCTCCCAGCGCAGCCAGAGCTGCGGCGCCGCGCCCCCCGTCACCACGTCCCAGCGGAGCGACACCCGGCCCTGGTCGTTCGACAGGGCGCCGTATTTCACGGCGTTGGTCGCCAGCTCGTGCAGGGCCATGGTGAGGGCGAGCGTCGGGCGCGGGGGGAACCGCACGGCGGGCCCGGCCACGGCGAAGCGATCCCCCGCCCCGCCCCGGAACGCCTGGAGGGTGGTTTCGGCGATCTCGGCGAGGGTGGCCCCGGCCCAACTCTCGCGGGTCAGCACGTCGTGGGCCGCCGAGAGGGATTGCAGCCGCGCATCCAGGGTCCTGAGCGCCTCGTCCAGGGAGGCGGCGTGGCGCAGGGTCTGGTGGGCGATGGACTGCATGGTCGCCATCGAGTTCTTCACCCGATGGTTCAGTTCGTCGGCGAGCAGCGCCCGCTGCTCCTCGGCGCGCTTGCGCTGGGTGATGTCGATGGTCACGCCGGCCATGGTCACGGGGCGGCCATCGACGCTGTAGAAGGGTTGGCCCCGGGCCTGAACCCAGCGCACCTCGCCGCGGGTGTCGCGCACCCGGTACTCGATGTCGTAATCCGCCCGGGTCTCGACCGACTCCCGGATCGCGTCCTGCATCCGGTCGCGGTCCTCCGGGAGGACCGCCGCGAGCAGGTCGTCGTTGGTGAAGGGCGCGGTGGGGTCCCGGCCGAGGTTGCGCTTGCACTGGTCCGAGGCGAGCAGGCGCATCTCGGCGAGGTCGAGGCTCCAGGAGCCGAGGCGGGCGGCCTCGTGGATGAAGCGCAACCGCTCCTCCGCCCGCACGAGGTCGCTGGTGCGGCGCGCCACCTCCTGCTCCAGGGCGTCGCGGTCGCGCTGGACGCGGGCGAGCTTGTCCCGCTCCTGGGTCGCGTCGAACTGCGAGGCGAAGAAGTAGGTCAGCTCCCCGTCCCTGTCGAAGACGGGGGAGATCAGGAGCCGGTTCCAGAAGACCTCGCCGTTCTTCTTGTGGTTCAGCAACTCGATCTCGATCGAGACGCGCCGCTCGATGGCGGACCGGATCCGGGCGATGTCGGCTCGGTTCGTCTCGGAGCCCTGGAGGAAGCGGCAGTTCCGGCCGATGATCTCGTCGTGCGCGTACCCGGTGAGCGTGGAGAAGGCCGCGTTGACGAAGACGATCGGGTTGTCGGGCCGGTGGGGATCCGTGATCAGCATCGGCATCCGGCTGGCCCGGACGGCGGAGACGAACGGATCGGAACTCGCCTCGACGCGGGAGAACTCAAGCTCGACACGGTAACGCTGTTCGAGATCCGTCACGGCTCCACGATCCCAGATAGGGTCTACAGACAGCATCCTCCGACTGTCAGCATGAGATGACGATATCATAGGTTGTCTGGGTCGGACACAATCGAACCACGGCCAAGGTGCGGCGAAGGGGCGCTGAAGCGGGGCGGCCACCCGAGGGCTCACGCCTCCGGCACGGTCCAGAGGCGCTGGTGCAGGGCCACGCCCCGGAGGGGGAAGGACCCGAGGTCGATGAGGCCGCCGGGGCAGCGTCGGGCGAAGCTGTCCGATATCAGGAGGTTGCGGCCGGTCGCGTCGCACAGGGCCTCGATGCGGCTGGCCTCGTTCACCGCCCGGCCGATGGCGGTGAAGTCCAGGCGGTCGGCCGTGCCGATGTTCCCGTAGACGACCTGCCCGTAATGCAGGGCGAGGTCGGCGGCGAGCCAGGGGGCGTCCGCCTCCCGGCGGGGGGCCTTGAGGTCGCGGTTGTGGGCGAGGCCGGCCCGGGCCGCCGCCAGCGCCGCCATGCAGGCGGCGCAGGGCGCGGCGGCGGCGTCCTCGGCGCGGAAGGCGGCGATGAAGCCGTCCCCCGTGAACTTGAAGATCTCGCCCCCGTGGTGCGCCACCTCCCGGCCGAGGGCGTCGAGGTGCTCGTCGAGCCAGCCGACGAGGCGGTGCGGCTCCGCCCGGTCGGCGAGCGCCGTGAAGCCCTTGAGGTCGGCCAGCAGGATCGCCGCCGAGACGAGTTCCCCCTCGCCCCGGCGGACCCGGCCGTTCAGGACGAGGGGGGCCGTGCGCGGGCCGACATAGGCCTCGAGCAGGTTCTGCAGGGCATACGACAGGGAGAAGCGCAGGACGGCGAGGCTGAAGACCTCCCGCAGGCCGCGCAGGATGGCGACGTCGCCCTCGGTGAAGCCCCCGGGCCGGTCGGTGACGTAGAACAGCCCGACGCCGCGCAGGTCCGTCCCCGCCGGGAAATCCACGACGTCGAGGAGGTACTCGCTGCAACCCTCCTCCCTCAGCCGGACGAGGGCGGGGAGCCTGTCGCACTCCGCGTCGCGGGCGAGGTCCCAGCGGACGAAGCTGCGCTTGGAGTCGATGGCCGCCCCGATGGGCGAGCGCTCGGGTTCCGTATCGCCGTGAAGCGCGAAGACATGCTCCACCGCGGTGCCGGGCCGCCAGGAGAGGAGCACGCCGCGATGGACGGTGCTCAGCGAGCGGGTGCCGAAGCCGACGAGCCGCACCGGGATCCCCGCCGCGACGAGGCTCCGCCCGAGGCCTGCGACGACGGCCTCGCCGTCATTCGTCTCGGTCACCTGCCGCGCGATCCAGGCGGGCAGATCGGTAAGGGTCACGATGGCATCGGAGGACATGGGACGGTCGCGGGACAGGCGGTTGCGATCCATCCTTGTAGCTCATCCCCGGGGGAGGGGACGCCGGTCGTGAGGGAGCCGCCCCTCCCGACCGGCGCTCCCGTCAGTTCGCCCGGGAGACCTCCACCAGATTGTCCGAGAAGGACGGGGCGTGGCCCATGTCGGTGAAGGCTGCGGAGGAAATGCTGTTCACCGTCCCCTCGTTGAGCTGGCGCCAGTAGCCGAGCGTCGCCACCACGATGCCGGGCTTCACGTCGTCGGTGATCCGGGCCACGGCCTTGAAGGCCCCCCGGCCGTTGCCGACCTGCACCCGGTCGCCGTCCACGATGTCCCGGGCGCTCGCGTCGTGCGGGCTGATCATCACGAACTGCTCGCCCTGGCCCTTCTGCTTGTCCTCCATGTTCGCGTAGCAGGAGTTCAGGAAGTAGTGGCTCTTGGGCGAGACGATGTTGAGCGGGAAACGCTTGGCGAGTTCCGGGTCGTTCGTGTGGGATTCACGCGGGCCGAGGTAATCCGGCAGCGGATCGAGGGCTTCGCCGGGCTGGAACCCCTCGTACATCTGGCGGAACGGCGGCGCGACGAAGTTCGTGGCGCCCTCGACCTTCAGCATGCACTTGCCGGTCGGCGTCGGGAAGTTGCCCTCGCGGTGGGGGGCGCGGTCGTCGGGCGTGCCGAC
>JAKONI010000200.1 GCA_022702015.1 Beijerinckiaceae bacterium
ACCAACGGCATCAAGATGCGCGCCATCGTCGATGCCGGCCAGGTGGTGGCGACGCTCGCCACCCGTATCCTCGGCCGCGCCTCGGCGGAGGATCTGGTCGCGCAGGACGGCACGGTCATCGTGAAGACCGGCGAGACCATCGAGGAGCGGCACCTGCCGGCGATCACCGCCGCCGGCATCCAGGAGGTGAAGATCCGCTCCGTGCTGGTCTGCGCCACCCGGAGCGGCGTCTGCGCCACCTGTTACGGGCGCGACCTCGCCCGCGGCACGCCCGTGAACATGGGCGAGGCCGTCGGCGTCATCGCGGCGCAGTCCATCGGCGAGCCGGGCACCCAGCTCACCATGCGCACCTTCCACATCGGTGGCGCGGCCCAGATCGCCGACTCGTCCTTCATCGAGTCGAGCTTCGAGGGCACCATCAAGATCCGCAACCGAGCTCTCGCGAAGAACTCGGACGGGGATCTCGTGGCCACGGGCCGCAACGTGGCGGTCGTCATCGTTGGGTCCGACGGCGTGGAGCGGGCGGTCCACCGCCTGCAATACGGCGCCCGGGTCCGGGTGGACGAGGGCGACAAGATCAAGCGCGGCCAGCGCATCGCCGAGTGGGACCCCTACACCCGTCCGATCCTCACCGAGGTGGACGGCATCGTGGCCTACGAGGACCTCTACGACGGCCAGTCGATCACCGAGACGACCGACGAGTCGACGGGTATCGCCAAGCGCGTCGTGATCGATTGGCGCGGGTCCGCCCGCACCTCCGATCTGAAGCCCTCGATGGTCATCGTCGACAAGGACGGTAAGGCGCTCAAGCTGCCCCGCGGCTCGGATGCCCGCTACGCCCTGCCGGTCGATGCCATCATCGGCTACGATCCGGGGGGCAAGGTGAAGGCCGGCGACATCCTCGCCCGCGTCTCCACCGATTCGGCCAAGACCCGCGACATCACCGGCGGTCTGCCGCGGGTGGCGGAGCTGTTCGAGGCCCGGCGCCCGAAGGACGCGGCGATCATCGCCGAGAAGTCGGGCACCATCGCCTTCGGCCGCGACTACAAGAACAAGCGCCGGCTCACGCTGACGCCGCATGACGGGTCCGAGGCGGTCGAGTACCTGATCCCCAAGGGCAAGCACATCCACCTGCAGGATGGGGACGTGGTGGAACTCGGCGACTACATCGTCGATGGAAACCCGGCTCCGCACGACATCCTGGCGATCAAGGGCGTGGAGGAACTCGCGGCCTACCTCGTCAACGAGATCCAGGAAGTCTACCGGCTCCAGGGCGTGTCGATCAACGACAAGCACATCGAGGTGATCGTCCGGCAGATGCTGCAGAAGGTCGAGGTGACCGATGGCGGCGATTCGGACATCCTCTCGGGTGACCAGATCGACCGGACAGAGCTGACCGAGTTCAACGACAAGCTGCTTGCCGAGGGCAAGAAGCCGATTCAGGGCGTTCCGGTGCTGCTCGGCATCACCAAGGCGTCGCTGCAGACCAAGTCGTTCATCTCGGCCGCCTCGTTCCAGGAGACGACCCGGGTGCTGACCGAGGCCGCCGTCAACGGCAAGGTCGATACCCTGGACGGTCTGAAGGAGAACGTGATCGTCGGCTCGCTCATCCCGGCCGGCACAGGCTCGCAGATCCACGACATCCGCGCGGTGGCCCGCCGCCGGGATACGATGATCCTGCAGCAGCGCCAGACCGAGAGCGGCATCGAGCCGCTTGAGGAGCGCCTGCCCGCCGCCGAGTGATCGGAGGCTGGATTTCAACGTGAGGGGGCGGCCGAGAGGCCGCCCCCTTTTTTGTGGTTTCGGGAGGGCGAGCCCTCTCGGCGGGCGTGGGGCGGAGCCCTGCTCCCTGCCTGCGCCTTGCCCCGGGACCCCACCAAAGGACTCGGTCCTTTGGGATCCCGGATTGGTGTTAACCCTCGCTCAACCATCCCATTCGATAAATTCCAGGTCGGCTCCGGCTGGCATGACGTATCGAAGCGGATCGGCGAGCCGTGGTGACGAGACGAGTGCGACGGGAGAAGAGCTTGACCTGGCTGCCGGCGGCGCTGGCGCCGTGGATGGCCGGGCTCGGGCTGCTGGTCTCCTTCACGGCGAGCGCCGGCACGGAGAGCACCGTGGGCTCCGGCATTCTTGGGGCGGTGGATCTGGCGCATATCAGCCCCACCCTGCCCCCTGGATCCGCCCTGATCGGCGCCGCGATCCGCCGGATCGGCCAGGATCCCTTTCACCCGGAGGCGGGCCCCCTGTCGCGCCGGGCGGGCACGGCGATGGTGTTCGGTGACGTGACGGGTGGCGTCAGCGGCATGCTCACCCCCGGCTCCGCGGTATGGGACGCCGAGGTCGAGCCGGCCTCCGCCTTCACCCCCCTTCCCGATCTCGGGCTCACCACCGGGGCGGACAGCGCGGCCTCCACCGGCGAGGGCCGGGCCGACCTCACCGGCGAGGCGCAGGAGCCCAACCTCGACGGCTCGACGCCGGCGGTGCCCAAGGCGGTCGCCCTGTCGTCCACGACGCCGGCCCCGGCCGATGCCATCCCCGTCGAGGTGGCGGCGGCGAGCCTGCTGATGCCGGATTATCCCCTGCGGTCAAACATCGAGACCGAGGCGGTGCTGACCGACGAGCCCCGGAGCCGCTACGCCGACCTGATCGACCCGGAATCCCTCGACAAGGAGCAGCGCTGCCTGTCCGAGGCGGTGTATTTCGAGGCCCGCAGCGAATCCGAGACCGGACAGGCCGCCGTCGCCCAAGTGGTGCTGAACCGGGTGAAGAGCGGCCTCTATCCGCAGAGCATCTGCGGCGTCGTCTATCAGAACCGCCACCGTTACATGGGTTGCCAGTTCTCCTTCGCCTGCGAAGGCCGTTCGCTCCGGGTCGGCGACACCGCCGCCTGGGCCAACGCCACCCGCGTCGCCCGCTCGGTGCTCGAAGGCCGGACCTACGTCGCGGAAGTCGGCGGTGCGACCCACTACCATGCCGACTACGTGCGGCCGGGCTGGTCCCGGCGGATGCGCAAGCTCGATGTGATCGGCCGCCATATCTTCTACGGCCTCAAGCCGGGGCAGACCTGACCGTCGCCCGTCCCGATCTCGCATCATGCGCGGGCTCTTCTTCCGAAAGGAAGGGGAGCCCGTCGCGTTTCGGGGCGGCGCTTTCGCAAAGATTACTAGGGTAAGACGGTTCCAACGATTGAGAATGACAGTTAACAGTCGCGCTCGTAGGGCTCTACGCAGTCGGACCAATAGATTAATTTTACTCTGATCTGGGATCTTTGTTGCCCATAGGGGCGGGATACTGCTTTCTGAGAGCGAACGGGGCGTGGGTTGGACTCGCGCCCCCCTGTGTCTCGCGTTTTCGAGGTTCGCTGCGATGGCCGCCCCGGTCACCCCATCCCTTCTGGTCGCCGCCCTGCTCGGCGGTCTCGTCCTCGCCGCCCCCGCCCAGGCCGGAGGCTGCTACGGTGGCGGATGCTACCGCTACGCGGTGACGCCGCCGGCCTATGCCACGGAGCAGGAAACGGTCCTCGTGAACCCGCCGCGCACGGTCTACCAGACGGTGCCGCCGGTCTACGACACGGTGTCGGAGGAGGTGATGGTCGCCCCCGGCCGGCGGATCTGGCAGACGCGGCCCGGCCCCCGGGGCGAACTCATCGGCTGCTGGGTCGAGACGCCGCCGCGCTACGCGGTCCGCCGCCGGACGGTGGTCGTCCGTCCCGCCGAGACGGTTCCGGTGACGCTGCCGCCGGAATACGCGGTGGTGAACCACCGGGTGCGCGTGGCCCCGGCCCGGGCCGGCTGGGTCCCCCTCGAACCGGGCTACGGCGCGGCGCATGTCGGCTCGATCCCGGATGCGTTCGGGATCACCGGGGCCAGCTCGTCGGATATCGGTGTCGGGCTCGGGTTCTCCCGGGGCAGCATCTACGACGGGTACTGACGGCCTGTCGCCGCAACGACCGGGAGCGGCTTGATTCCCGCCGCCCCGGGCGTACCTCCCTGGGAAAGGGAGACGCGGTCATGGGCACGTTCAAGGCGTGGGTGGTGGATAAGACTGAGGGCGGGCAGAGCCTCGCCTTCCGGGATTTCGACGAGGCCGACCTCATGGACGGCGACGTCACGGTCCGCGTCACCCACTCGACCCTGAACTACAAGGACGGGCTGGCCCTCACCGGGCGCTCGCCGGTGGTCCGCCGCTTCCCGATGATCCCCGGCATCGACTTCTCCGGCGTGGTCGAGGCGTCGGACCACCCGGAGTACAAGCCCGGCGACCCGGTCGTGCTCACGGGTTGGGGCGTCGGCGAGACGCATCTCGGCGCCTATGCCCAGAAGGCGCGGGTGAAGGGCGACTGGCTGGTGCCCCTGCCGGACGGGCTCACCCCGGAGCAGGCCATGGCGGTGGGCACCGCCGGCTACACCGCGATGCTGTGCCTGATGGCCCTCGACGCCCATGGGGTGAAGCCCGCCGACGGGCCCGCCCTGGTCACGGGCGCGTCCGGCGGCGTCGGCTCTGTAGCCGTGGCGCTCCTCGCCCGGGCGGGCTGGCACGTCATCGCCTCCACGGGACGCGGCGACGAGGCGGACTACCTCAGGGGCTTGGGCGCCTCGGAGATTCTCGACCGGGCCGAACTCGGCAAGCCCGGCCGGCCGCTGGGCAAGGAGCGCTGGGCGGCGGCGATCGATGCCGTCGGCTCGACCACGCTCGCCAACGTCCTGTCGATGACGAAATCCGACGGGGCGGTCGCCGCCTGCGGCCTCGCGCAGGGCATGGACCTGCCGACCTCGGTGGCGCCGTTCATCCTGCGCGGGGTCTCTCTGCTCGGAATCAACAGCGTGACGACACCCCAGCCGAAGCGCCGGGAGGCCTGGGCGCGCATCGCCCGGGACCTCGACCTCGGCAAGCTCGACACGATGACCCGGCGCGTCAGCCTGGAGGAGGTCGGCCGCCTGGGTGAATCGATCCTCGATGGCGGGGTCCGGGGGCGCACCGTGGTCGGCGTCGCCTGAACCCCCTTTTCGGAACCGCCGCCTGAGCCTCCGGGTTGATTCGCCATGAGCGTCGCATTCATCAAAGAGCCCGAGGGCGGAGAAGCCTTCGAGAACCTTCCCGACCGGCCGATCTCGCCGCACACCAACTTCGTCACGCCGGAGGGGTTGAAGCAGATCGAGGCCGAGGTCGCGCGCCTGGAGCGCGAGGTCGCCTCCCTCGACCCCAACGACAAGGCGGAGGATTCGCGGATCGGCCGGGACCTGCGCTACTGGGCATCACGGAAGAACACCGCCCAACTCGTGGAGCCGATGACCGGCGAGACCGTGCATTTCGGGGCAAGAGTCACCGTGGTGCGCGAGGACGAGGCGGGTAAAGAGACGAAGCAGACCTTCCGCATCGTCGGAGAGGACGAGGCCGATCCGCACAAGGGGTCGATCTCCTATGTCGCGCCCCTCGCCCAGGCCATCACCGGCAAGGGCGTCGGCGACGTGGTCGAGGTGAACGGTCACGAGGTCGAGATCGTCTCCGTCGAGGCTTGAGCGGAGCGCCCCTCCAGGGCCGGACGCAGGGGTAGGATCGCCGCCGTCATGTGATCCATGAAGGCGCGGATTCGCGCCGCCCGGTGCAGATCGGGGTGGGTCAGCAGCCAGAGGTCGGTGCGCAGGTCGGGCTCCGGCCCGCCGAGCCGTTTCAACCGGGGGTCGGTATCCCCCTCGTAGCACAGGAGCGGGGCGACCCCGATGCCGGCCGCCACCGCCTCCGGTAGAGCCGTCACGGCATTGAGGCACAGCGCGATCCGCTCCGGTGCCGCCCTCCGCCGGATGAAACGCGCGAACAATCCCCCCGCCACGCCCTCGCCGAGGCCGACCCAGTCCTCCCCCGTCAGGTCGCCGTAGCTCCGGTCCGCGCGGCCATAGACCGCCCAGGCCGTCGCCGCGAGCCGTCGCCCGACGAGGTTCTCGTCCGGGCCCCGACTCGCACGGAGGGCCACGTCGGCATCCCGGCGGGACAGGTTGAGGGTCTCGCCAGCGAGGATCAGGTCGAGCCGCACCGCCGGGTGGCGGCGGCGGAAGTCCGCCAGGATCGGCATGAACAAGTCCCCGAGGAACCCGAGCGGCGCCGTGACCCGCAACTCTCCGGCCACCTGATCCGACTGGCCCGCGATGCCCCGGGAGAAGGCGTCCACGTCCCCCGCGATGCGCAGGGCCGTCTCCACCATCGCCTGGCCGGCGGGCGTCGGCCGGTAGCCGGTGCGGTGACGCTCGAACAGCCGGACCTCCAAGGCCTTCTCGATGGCGCCGAGACGCCGGAAGGCGGTGGAGGGGTCGATCCCGAGGGCTTCCGCCGCGCCGTTCAGGCCCCCACCCTCGGCCACGGCCCTGACGAAACGGAATTCATCCCAGCCGAGGGCCATCGCCGCTCCTTGCATTTTTGCAAGGCTAGTCTTGCATTCTTGGGGTTTCCCGCAAGGGGTCGAAGGCGCGATGGGTGCGCAAGGCGCCCATGGCGCCGTTGCTTCCGCAAAGGAGATCCGCCTTGGCCAAGATCCTGGTGCTGTATTACTCGACCTACGGTCACGTCGAGCAGATGGCCTACGCCGTCGCCGAGGGGGCCCGCGAGACCGGGGCCGACGTGGTGGTGAAGCGCGTGCCGGAGCTGGTGCCCGAGGAGGCCGCCCGGCAGAACCACTTCAAGCTCGATCAGCCGGCCCCCATCGCCACGGTGGACGAACTCGCCGATTACGATGCGATCATCTTCGGCACGCCCACCCGCTACGGCAACATGGCCTCGCAGATGAAGCAGTTCATCGACCAGACCGGCGGCCTGTGGATGAAGGGCGCGCTGGTCGGCAAGGTCGGATCGGTCTTCACCTCCACCGCCTCGCAGCACGGCGGGCAGGAGACCACCCTCACGAGCTTCCACACGGTGCTGTTCCATCACGGCATGGTGGTGGTGGGCCTGCCCTACTCGTTCCAGGGCCAGAACGGCCTGGAGGAGGTGAAGGGCGGTACTCCCTACGGCGCCAGCACCCTGGCCGGTGCGGACGGCTCCCGTCAGCCGAGCCAGGTCGAACTCGACGGCGCCCGCTTTCAGGGCCGCCACGTGGCGGGGATTGCCGCGAAGCTCGCCTGAGTCTGTCCCGCGTCGCCCGACCGGGGCGGCGCGCGGACAAGAAAAAAGGCTCGGATTGCTCCGAGCCTGGAAAGGTTGAAGGCCGTATGGGGGCTGAGTGGCCTTCCTGAACAGCTAACGGCCTTGTCCGCCGAATGTTCCAAGCCGCCGGGAGAAATTCTCAGCGTGGGGCGGCCGCCCGTTGCAGGCGGTCGCGAATCGCCTCGCCAAGTCCGTCGCGGGGAATGGGCGCGACGGCGATCGTCCCGGCGCCGGTGGCATCGAGGTCGCGCAGCGCGCCGAAGAGCCGGGCCGCCGCCTCGGTGGCGTCGCCGGCCGGGCTGAGGTTCAGGCTCGCCCGAGCCATCTCCCATCCCGCCGGGGGCACGCCACCGAACAGCAGAACCGCCTCGCCGGGCTCCACCCGGGTGGCATCGAGGCGCACCCGGGCCTTTGGGGCGTAGTGGGAGGCCAGCAATCCCGGCCCCGCCGGAGCCTCGGTGTCGGACGCCGCCGGCCCGGCCGGATCGTAGCCGAGGACGGCGCGCAGGCGATCGCCGGTGACGCCCCCCGGCCTGAGCAGGCGGGCCGGACCGTCGTGGCAGGCCACCACCGTCGATTCGACGCCGACCGGCGTGTCGCCCCCGTCGAGGATAGCCGCGATGCGCCCGTCCAGGTCTTCCCGGACATGGGCGGGCCGGGTCGGGCTCACCCGGCCGGAGCGGTTGGCCGAGGGCCCGGCCAGCGGTCGCCCGAAGGCGGACAGCAACGCGCGGGCGACTTCACTGTCCGGGACCCGCAGGGCCACGCTTTTCAGCCCCGCCCGGGCGAGGTCGCAGACCCGGATCGTCGGGGAGGCCGGCACGACGAGGGTGAGCGGGCCCGGCCAGAATGCCTCCGCGAGGCGCAACGCCTCGTCGTTGAAGACGCCTTCCCCCCGCGCCGCCGCGACATCGGGGACGTGGGCGATCAGCGGATTGAAGCGCGGCCTTGCCTTCGCCGCGTAGATGGCCGCCACCGCCGCCGGGTCGGTGGCATCGCCGCCGAGGCCGTAGACCGTCTCGGTGGGGAAGGCCACGAGCCCCCCGCCGCGCAGGATCCCGGCGGCGGCGGCGATGCCCTCGGCATCGGCGGGGAGAAGCCGGGTTCCGGCCGGGACCGTTGACCCCGGATCGCTCATGCGGGATGCCATCTCCGGCGGCCTCGCGCCGCCCCATGAATTCGCGTGCTCCTTGCCCTAGCGCCGGCCGCGGGGCGGGGTCAAACTCGCGGGAACGATGACGGGAGGACAACCGATGAGCTACCGCGCGCCCGTGGCCGAGATGCTGTTCGCCCTGCGCCATGTCGTGGGGCTCGACGGGTTCGACGCGGAGGACGCCGGGGCGATCCTCACGGAGGCGGGGCGGATCGCGGGGGAGGTCCTCGCGCCCCTGAACCGGGGGGGCGACCGGCACGGAACACCCTTCGCGGACGGGCGCGTGACCACCGCCCCGGGCTTCCGCGAGGCCTACGCCACCTTCGTCGCGGGGGGGTGGAACGGCCTGTCCGCCGACGCCGACCACGGCGGGCAAGGGCTGCCGAAGGTGGTCGAGGCGGCCTGCACCGAGATGTGGAACGGGGCGAACCTCGCCTTCGGCCTGTGCCCCCTGCTGACCCAGGGCGGAATCGAGGCCCTGGCGACTCACGGCTCCGAGGACCTGAAGACCCGCTACCTCGACAAGCTCGTGACCGGGCAATGGCCGGCGACCATGAACCTCACGGAGTCGCAGGCGGGCTCGGACCTCGCCCTGCTCCGCACCCGCGCCGAGCCGGCCGGCGACGGCAGCTACCGGATCACCGGATCGAAGATCTACATCACCTATGGCGAGCACGACATGGCGGACAACATCGTCCACCTCGTCCTCGCCCGGCTGAAGGACGCCCCCGCCGGCACCAGGGGTATCTCGCTCTTCCTCGTGCCGAAGGTCCTCCCGGACGGCACGGCCAACGACCTGCGCTGCTCCGGCATCGAGCACAAGCTCGGCATCAATGCCTCGCCCACCTGCTCCATGGCCTTCGGTGACGGGGGTGGGGCCACCGGCTGGCTGATCGGCCAGGAGAACAAGGGGCTGGCCTGCATGTTCACGATGATGAACGCCGCCCGTCTCGGCGTCGGCCTGCAGGGCGTGGGGGTGGCCGAGGCCGCCACGCAGAAAGCCCTGGCCTATGCCCGCGAGCGGCGCCAGGGGAAGGCGATCGGCGCCGCCGAGGCCACGAGCGCCATCGTCGCCCACCCGGACGTGCAGCGGATGCTGCTGACCATGAAGGCCTATACCGCCGCCGCCCGCAACATCTGCTACCTCACCGCCAGCGCCCTCGACGCCTCGCACGGGCCGGAGGGCAGCGTGGCCCTCGACCGCGCCTCCCTGCTGACTCCGGTGGCGAAGGCCTTCTCCACCGACCTCGCCAACGAGGTGACGTCTCTGGGCGTGCAGGTCCACGGCGGCATGGGCTTCGTGGAGGAGACCGGCGCCGCCCAACTGATGCGCGATGCCCGGATCCTCGGCATCTACGAGGGTACCAACGGCATCCAGGCCATCGATCTCACGGGCCGCAAGCTGCCCCTCAACGGGGGGGCGACGGCGCGGTCGCAGATCGCCTGGATGCGCCGGGCCGCCGAGGGTCTGCTGAAGAACCCGGATCCTGTCTTCGGCCAGATGGCCGCCCGGCTCCGCGCGGGCATCGAGGCCCTCGACCGGGCGACGACCTTCCAGCTGGCGGCTTTGACCTCGAACCGCCCGGAGGCGGCGCTCGCCGGGGCGACCCCCTATCTCCGGCTGTTCGGCCTCGCCCTCGGCGGGGCTTGCCACGCTCGGGCGGCGCTGGCCTCGGCGGCGGCCCTGAAGGGCGGCGAGACCGATCCCGCCCACACCGCCCGCATCGCCCTGGCGCGGTTCTACGCGGAGAACCTGCTCACGGCGGCCCCCGGCCTGGAGGAGACGGTGATCGGCGGCGCGGCCTTCGCCGAGGACGCAGCCCTGGCGCTGGCGGTCTGAGGAGAGCGACCATGACCGAGCACGTCTCCATCGCCGACCGGGGCAACGGCGTCCGCCTCGTCACCCTCGACCGGCCGCAGAAAAAGAATGCCCTCACGGGGGCGATGTACGACGCGATGCGCACGGCCCTGGAGGAGGCGGATGCCGCGCCTTCGATCCGCGCCGTGGTCTTCGCCGGCCAGCCCGGCATGTTCAGCGCCGGCAACGACCTGTCGGATTTCCTCGCCCGGTCCGGGGCCGGCTTCAGCGAAACGCCGGCCCTGCGCTTCATTCGCCAGCTCGCCCGCACCGAGACGCCGATGGTGGCGGCGGTCGATGGGATCGCCGTCGGCATCGGCGCGACGCTGACCCTCCACTGCGACCTCGTCTATGCCAGTCCGGCAGCCCGGCTGCGGATGCCCTTCGTGGAACTCGGCCTCGTGCCGGAGGCGGCGTCGAGCTACCTGCTGCCCCTCCGGGTCGGGCGGCTGAAGGCGACGGAGATCCTGCTCCTGTCCGAGATGCTCGATGCCGACGCCGCCTTCGGGCTGGGCCTCGTCAACGCGGTCATCCCCTCCGACATGCTGGTGGAGCACGCCCTGTCCCAGGCCGGGCGTCTCGCCGCCCTGCCGCCGGGGGCGCTCGCCGCCTCGCGCCGCCTCATTCGCGGCGACCGGGACCGGGTCGAGGCGGCCCTGGAGGCCGAGGCGCGGGCGTTCGATGCCCAGTTGCGATCCCCGGAAGCGCAGGAGCGGCTCAACGCCTTCTTGTCGCGGTCGCGGCCGGCGTGAGGGCCGCCCCGCCGGACCTCTCGCGGAAGGTCTGCCTCGTCGCCGGGGCGTCCCGGGGCGTCGGACGGGGCCTCGCCCGGGCGCTGGGGGAAGCCGGCGCCACGGTGATCGTCACGGCGCGGTCGAGCGAGACCGGCCCCCGCACGGAGATGCGCCCGGAGGCGGTGGAGGACACCGCCCGCCTCGTGGACCTCGCCGGGGGACGGGGCCACCATTACCTCTGCGATCACCGCTCGGAGCGGGCGACCGACGAGATGGTCCACTGGGTGCTGCGCCGGTTTGGGCGGATCGACGTCGTGGCCTGCGCCGTCTGGGGCGGCAACGAGGGGTTCGACGGGGAGCGCTACGCCGACGGCACCGCCTGGGGCACGCCGTTCTGGCGCCGCTCGGCGGAACCCTATCTCGGCCTGATGCAGGCGGGCCCCGTGCCGGCCCTGCTGCTCGCCCGGGCGGTGGCGCCGGCGATGGCGGCCGCCGGATCGGGACTGCTGGCCCTCGTCTCCTTCGGGACGGACGACGCCTATCTCGGCGACATCTTCTTCGATGCCGCCAAGGCCGCCACCAACCGCCTCGCCTTCGCCCTCGCCCAGGACCTCGGACCCCGGGGCGTCACGGCGCTCGGCCTCTCGCCGGGCATCGTCGCCACCGAACGGGGGGACGACCTGGGCCGGGGCGGGGAGGGGGCGGAAACGCCCCTCTACGCCGGCCGGGCGCTGGCGGCCCTGGCCGCCGACCCGGATATCGCCGCCCGCGCCGGGCAGGTCTGGCACGTGGGCGACCTCGCCGGCGACTACGGCTTCACCGATGCCGATGGAATGCGACCGGCGCGGCATAGGATCGGCGGGTGAGGGGGGGCGTCCGCGCAAAACGGCCTCATTTCCGGCGCAGGTCTGTCGCCGTCGGCGGGGGCACGGGTTCCATCCGTGTCCAAAGCCGAGCAGTGAGGATGGTATGGACCGCAAGCCGGACGTGAACACGTCTCCGCGGGTGCTGCTCGTGTTCCCGAAGTTCTACGAAAACTCGATGTGGAACTTCAAGGAGGCCATGGAGATCCAGGGCGCCCGCGCCGCCGCGCCGCCGCTCGGCCTCATCACGCTGGCGGCCATGCTGCCGCAAACCTGGCGGATCGGCCTGCTCAACGCGAATTGCGAGCCCCTGACCGACGAGGCGATCCGGGGCGTCGACCTGGTGATGACCGGCGGGATGCTGCCGCAGGAGCCGGACTGCCTGGAGATCATCGAACGGTGCCGCACCCTTGGCACCCCGGTCTGCGTCGGCGGCCCCGCGCCCACCTCCACCCCCGAGGTCTACGACCGGGCCGACTTCGTGGTCGCCGGCGAGGCGGAGGGAATCCTGCCGGAGTTCGTCGCGGCCTGGGAACGCGGCGAGCGGACGGGGCGCTTCACCGCCGCGAAGTTCAAGGCGGACGTGACCTCAAGCCCGATCCCGCGCTTCGACCTGCTGACCTTCAGCCACTACCTGTATATCGGCGTGCAGTTCTCCCGTGGGTGCCCGTTCACCTGCGAGTTCTGCGACATCATCGAGCTGTACGGCCGCGCTCCGCGCACCAAGACCGCGCCTCAGATGCTGGCCGAACTCGGCCGGCTCCATGACCTCGGCTACCGGGGCCATGTCGATTTCGTGGACGACAACCTGATCGGCAACAAGAAGGCGATCAAGCTGTTCCTGCCCCACCTCATCAGGTGGCAGGAGGAGCACGGCTACCCGTTCAAGTTCTCCACCGAAGCGTCCCTCAACCTCGCCGACGATGACGAGTTGCTCGACCTGATGCGCCGGGCGAACTTCTTCGCCCTGTTCACCGGGATCGAGACGCCGGACGAGGCGACCCTGATCCAGACCCAGAAGAAGCAGAACACCCGCCGCTCCATCGCGGACAGCGTGCACAAGCTGTATTCCGCCGGCATGTTCGTCACGGCGGGCTTCATCGTCGGCTTCGACAGCGAGAAGGACAGCATCACCAAGGCGATGGCGACCTGCATCGCCGACACCGGCATCCCCATCGCGATGGTCGGACTGCTGTTCGCCCTGCCGAACACGCAGCTGTCCCGCCGCCTGCGGAAAGAGGGCCGCCTCTACGAGAACTACGCCGCCACCACCGCCGACCAGGGCGATCAGTGCACGCAGGGGCTGAACTTCGTCACCCTGCGCCCGCAGCGCGACGTTCTCGCGGATTACCGGGACGTGCTGGCCCAGGTCTACGAGCCCGCTTCCTTCTTCGAGCGGGTGCGCGAGGTGGGGCGGCGCCTCGACCGTCCGAAGTTCGCGGCGCAGAACATCCAGTGGAAAGCGGTGGCCAAGGATCTCGCGTCCATGACGCGGATCCTGTGGCGCGTCAGCGTCAAGCGGCCGGAACTGGCCAAGCACGCCTGGGGGGCCTTCCTGGCCACGGCCCGGAGCAACCCCGCCGCCCTGGAGGCGGTCATCACGAACATCGTGATCTACCTCCACGTCTACCCCTTCTCCCGCTACGTGATGCGCGAGATCGATTCCCGCATCGCCGCCATCGATGCGGGGCAATGGGTCCAGCCGACCCTGCTGGCCCCCGAGGACGCCCCCGCCGCGCCGAAGCGGCCGGGGCTACCGGGCACCCCGCATCTGGCCGCTGTCGCCTGACCTCCGGGCTTCGGTTCCGGCTGCTCGCTCGGGATAATTCGGCAACGCCTTCGCCTTTCGGTGATTGCGGCCGGACCGTGGCGGTGCCATGAGGCCTTCTTCCCGCGCGGGCGGGGCCCCTGCCGTAACACCTCCCGGTGGCAGGGCCTCGACCGTCGCCCCGCAGGCCGGATCGGTGATTCCGACAACAAATCGTCGGGTTTGCTTGCCGTTCACTTGCGCGAGACCTGTTGCCTCCGTAGTCCGCACCGTGACAATTTGTCTGCCTGCGGCTAAGTGAGCGCGACCGGGCTCGCGGTTGGCACGGGAAATGGCAGGCAGGAGGTGAGAGTCCCGCGATGGCAGGCCAGAAGACAGACGAGCGTGACGTTTACCTCGGGCAGCGCATCGCCGAGCAAAGGCGGAAGGCTTCGCTGACTCAGCGCCATGTCGCCCAAAGCTTCGGGATGTCGGCGGCACAGCTGCAAAAGTACGAGAAGGGGACGAATCGCATCAGCGCGATCCATCTCAACATCTTCTCGCGCATGATCGGGGTGCCGGTGGAATACTTCTTCCGAGGGATGCCGATGAACGACACGCCCGGACTGAACGGATTCGCCGAGGACGAGCAGGCGCCGATCGCCGAGGGTGGCCTCAGCGGCCTCGCCGAGATTGTCGGCCGCCACATCAACGAGACCTTCGCGGACGAGGCCCGGCGGGACATTGTCGCGGCGGTCCAGGTGTTGGAGCGGCGGCTGCGCGGCTGACGATTATAGCGGCCAAACGCGCCGGGGACGTGTCGTCCTTTATATCGAACGAATTCGATTCGACGCCTTGACCATCCTGTGCGCCGGTGGGAAAAGCGCCGGCGTGAAGGGCCCCGTGACGCGTGGACGGGCCGCCTACGACCCGAAGACGGCGAGACCGATGGCGCGTTCCAATTACCTGTTCACCAGCGAATCGGTTTCCGAGGGGCACCCGGACAAGGTCAGCGACCGGATCTCCGATACCGTCGTGGACGCCTACCTCTCGGCCATGCCGGAAGCCCGGCTCGGCGTCGAGACGCTGACTACCACCAACCGCGTGGTGATCGCCGGTGAAGTGCGCGGCCCCGACTCGGTGACATTCAAGGATCTGGAGGAGCTGACCCGCGCGGCCGTGAAGGACATCGGCTACGAGCAGGACGGTTTCCACTGGAAGAACAACGAGGTGCAGATCTACCTGCACGCCCAGTCGGCGGACATCGCCCAGGGTGTCGATGCCGCCGGCAACAAGGACGAGGGTGCCGGCGACCAGGGCATCATGTTCGGCTACGCCTCGGACGAGACGCCCGAGCTGATGCCGGCGCCGATCTTCTACGCCCACAAGATCCTCAAGGACCTCTCCGACGCCCGGAAGGCCGGCACCGGCGACGCCGCCAAGCTCGGCCCCGACGCCAAGAGCCAGGTCACCGTGCGCTACGAGGGCGGCCGGCCGGTCGAGGTGACGCAGATCGTCCTCTCGACCCAGCACCTCGACGCCTCCCTCGACTCGGCGGACGTGCGCGCCATCGTCGAACCTACCATCCGCGAGGCGCTGCCGGCGGGGTGGGTGAACGAGGGCACGGTGTGGCACGTCAACCCCACGGGCAAGTTCGTCATCGGCGGCCCGGACGGCGATTGCGGCCTCACCGGGCGCAAGATCATCGTGGACACCTACGGCGGCGCGGCGCCCCATGGCGGCGGCGCCTTCTCCGGCAAGGATCCGACCAAGGTCGATCGCTCGGCGGCCTACGCGGCGCGCTACCTCGCCAAGAACGTCGTGGCGGCGGGCCTCGCCTCGCGGGCGACCATCCAGCTCTCCTACGCCATCGGCGTCTCGAAGCCCCTGTCGATCTACGTCGATCTGCATGGGACCGGGAAGGTGGACGAGGCCAAGCTCGAAGCCGTCCTGATGGACGCCATCGACCTCTCGCCCCGGGGCATCCGCCTTGCGCTGGGCCTCAACAAGCCGATCTACGCGCGGACCTCGGCCTACGGGCATTTCGGCCGGCCCCCCGAGGCGGATGGCGGCTTCTCCTGGGAGCGCACCGACCTCGCCGACAAGCTCCGTTCGGCCCTCGCCTGACCCCCTG
>JAKONI010000207.1 GCA_022702015.1 Beijerinckiaceae bacterium
ACCTCCGGCACCTCGTGCTGGATGATCTTGCGAGCCAGGCCCTCGGCGATGGCGGTCTTGCCCACGCCCGGGTCGCCGACGAGCAGCGGGTTGTTCTTCTGCCGGCGGCAGAGCACCTGGATCGTGCGCTCGACCTCGGAGGACCGGCCGATCAGCGGGTCGATCTTGCCCTCGCGGGCCTTCTTGTTGAGGTTGACGCAGTAGGCATCGAGGGCGTCGCCCTTCTTCTTGGTGCCGCGGCCCTCGTTCTCCTCGGTCGGACGCTCGGCCGCGCCCTCCTCCTCCGCGCCGCGCACGGGCTTCGCGTCGCTGGCGCCGGGGCGCTTGGCGATGCCGTGGCTGATGTAGTTCACCGCGTCGTAGCGGGTCATGTCCTGCTCCTGCAGGAAGTAGGCGGCGTGGCTCTCGCGCTCGGCGAAGATCGCCACCAGCACGTTCGCCCCCGTCACCTCCTCACGGCCGGAGGACTGGACGTGGATCACCGCCCGCTGGATCACCCGCTGGAAGCCCGCCGTCGGCTTGGCATCCTGGCGCCCGTCGCCGGTGAGGTTGGAGAGTTCGGTGTCGACGTACTCGACCAGGCTGCGGCGCAGCGTGTCGATCTCGACGTTGCAGGCCCGCATGACGGCGGCCGCATCCTGATCGTCGACCAGGGCCAACAGGAGGTGTTCGAGCGTCGCGTATTCGTGGCGGCGTTCGCCGGCCAGGGCGAGCGCCCGGTGGAGGGCTTGTTCTAGGCTACGTGAGAAGCTTGGCAAAGCGGGCCTCTGTGTGGGTGCCTACCGCGAGCGGCGCCTATTTCTTTTCCATAACGCACTGGAGAGGATGTTGGTGCTTGCGGGCAAAGTCCATGACCTGCGTCACCTTGGTCTCGGCCACTTCATAAGTGAAGACCCCGCATTCGCCGACGCCGTTCTGGTGGACATGCATCATGATCCGGTACGCATCGTCGTGGTTCTTGTTGAAGAACCGCTCGACCACGAGCACCACGAACTCCATCGGTGTGTAATCGTCGTTCAGCAGCAGAACGCGGTACAGGCTCGGCTTCTTGGTGCGGGGCTTGGTGCGGGTGATGATCGCGGTATTCGAGCGGTCGCCGCCGCCCGGCTCGCGCGATCCCGAAGCCGTCACCACAGATCCGAACCGCTCACCCGCCTGCGCGAGCGTCGTTCCCATCATCGGGACCCGTGTCATCTTATTCGAACCGATCCCTTTGCGCGGGGCGGGCGTCGCCGGTCGCCAACCGTCGATCGGCTGGAGCGGCACCGGCAGACCCAGCCCCCGTCTCTCCTGTCCGCAATCTACAGACCGTAAGCCGACTTCGCCAGACGCCTGCGCGCTCGTGTCCAGTCCAAAGGGCGCGCGGGCGGCCATCGTCATGGGTGGCGCGGGGCCGTCCGCAGCTCCGCGCGGGACCGGCACGGGGGCGCGGCGCCGGCCTGTCGGGAGGCGAAGGGATGCAGCATCGGCGCCTCCTTCGTGCGGACCGCGCGAGCCCGGCGGGGATGCCGGAGGGACGACGGTCAAATGAGTTTGTGCGCCGCGCCAGCCAGCGTCAAGCGGAGTTGCGCACAGGCCGGAGCGCAAATCCGTGGGCTCGGGTTAACCCGCCCGTAACCGCATCGCCGCATCTTTCCGACCATGCGGACGCACCGGAACGAAGGGCGTCTTCAAGAGGGCAGTGGCCGGCGCGGAGCCGGCACGGCGAGGGCGTTCGGGCGCATGCGTATGGTTCAAGTCCCCGGCCGGTCGGCGCGTGTCGTCCCGGCGGCGCTCACGGCGGTGGCGGTCCTGACGGCGTTGACGGTCCCGGCGGATGCGCGGCGCGGAAAGCACCACCGCCACGCGGCCCACGCGGCCCGGCACTCGGCCGGCGGCGGCTACAACCCGCCCTACGCGGCGATGGTGGTGGACGCCAAGACCGGCAAGACCCTGCACGCCGTGAACGAGGACGCCCTGCGCCACCCGGCCTCGATCACCAAGGTCATGACCCTCTACATGCTGTTCGAGCAGATGGAGCGGGGCAAGTTCGCCCTCGACTCGGAGCTCTCGATTTCGGCCCACGCCGCCGCCCAGGCGCCCTCGAAGCTCGGCCTTCGCCCTGGCCAGACCATCGCAGTCGAGGACGCGATCAAGGCCATCGTCACCAAGTCCGCCAACGACGTGGCCTGCGCCATCGGCGAGAACATCGCCGGCTCGGAGGAGCGGTTCGCGCAGATGATGACGGCCAAGGCGCGCTCGCTCGGCATGAGCCGCACCCAGTACGCCAACGCCTCCGGCCTGCCCGATCCCGACCAGCTCACCACCGCGAAGGACCTGACGATCCTCGCCCGGGCGATCCAGGACCGGTTCCCCCACTACTACCGCTATTTCCAGACCCGCTCCTTCGCCTTCCGCGGCCGGGTCATCGGCAACCACAACCATCTCCTCGGCAACGTCACCGGCGTGGACGGCATCAAGACCGGCTACACCCGGGATTCCGGCTTCAATCTGATGACCGCCGCCAAGTCGGACGGGCACCAGATCGTGGCCATCGTGCTCGGCGGCAAATCGGGCGCCAGCCGCGACCGGATCATGGCGGACCTCGTGCGCGCCAACCTGCCCAAGGCCTATGCCGGCGCCCGCATCGCGCCCCCCGTCACCGAGGTCGCCGAGCGCGCCCGCCCGGCGGTGGTGGCCGACGCCGTGTCCCGGACCCGCACCCAGGTCGCCTCGGCGGACGAGGATGACGTGGAGACCACGAATTCCACCGGCGAGCCGCTGGACATCTCCCCCACCCGCACGACGACCCCGGGCAACGGGCTGCGCGCCCTGCCGAAAGCCGCCCAGGCCTATGCCGACCAGGGCAGCCAGCCGGCCTTCCCGAACTCTGGCAAGATCTCGGCCCGCGTCGCCTCCAACGAGCGCGACGAGCCGCCGAAGCCGCTCCTCGGCCAGAAGGTGACGCCCAGCGCCTGGGTGATCCAGCTCGGCGCCATGGACGACGAGGACAAGGCCCGCTCCATGCTGACCCAGGCCCGCGCCAAGGTCGGCGGCAGCCTGTCCAAGGCGGCTCCCTACACGGTGAAGGTCGAGCACGGCGGCGCCACCCTGTACCGGGCTCGGTTCTCCGGTTTCTCGGAGCAGGAGACGGCACAGGACGCCTGCGTCGCTCTCAAGCGCAGCGGCTACAGCTGCTTCGCCACCCGCAGCTGATATCGACCCCCCCGATCCTGGCAACGCGCGTGGAGTTCAGCGATGTCGGCTCAGCAGACGATCCCGGGCCGCGTTGAGACGCGCCGCCCCCTCGGCGCTTCCCCCCTGGTCGGGGTGGGCGCGCTTCATGAGCGTCCGGTGGGCCGACCGGATCTGCTCAGTGGGCGCCCCGCGCTCAAGCCCCAGGATCTCGTACGCCTCCTCCTGCGTCATCGCCCCTGGCTTCGCCGCACCGCCCGGCCCCGGGTGGCGATCAGCCTCAGCGTCTACACGCCAACCGGGCGCCCGGCGGTCGAGATAAGCCTCTAGCAGGGGGACCCCCGCGGGATCCTCGGCGCGGCACAGGTCACGCAGCCGGACGAGGGAGGGCGGATCGAGGGCATCGAGGGGCGCGCCCGCCAACGGGCCGCCGCGCACCCGGCCGCCGGCGACGCGGCCATCCTCCCCCACCGCCATCACGAGCCACCGGGTTCGAAGGCTTCGTCCCCGGCCGGCGCGGGCGGGCACCATCCTCCGCACCCGTCGCCCGACCCATTCGGGACCCTCGATGGCCCAGAGAGCGCCGATCCCGAACACGGCGGCGAGGATGAGGTTGCCACGCAGCAGCAGCATCCCCGCGAGCAGAAGAGCCGCCCACCCCGCGATCCGGTGGCGGGGGAGGGCGGCGACCAGCCCTTTGACCCCCACTCGATTCTGCGAGAACCACCAGAGGGCGAGGCAGGCGCAAAGACCGACGGCGAGGATCATCAGCGCCGCACGCCGTAATCGGCGGAGGCCCGGCCGCTGATCCGCAGGGAGGTTCCGTTCCCCAGATCCGTGAACCCATCATGTGGGGCCTTCGCCGCGTCCCCGGCGGGCGACGAGCAGCCGGGCTGCGGCGGGAGATGGGCACCGTCGGGCAGATCCCCGGGGCACAGGCGCCGGGGCGCCGGACGCTCCCCCGCCTGCGCCCCGGCGAGGGACAGCGAGAGCGCGAGGAGGCAGGCGAGCCGACGACTCATTGGCGGTTCTCCGCGACATCCGTGGTGCCGACGCGGACCCGGCGGACTTGCCCGTCCCGGAGGACGGAGAGGTCCACGCTCGCGCCGACGCCAGCCTGCGCGATCGCCCCCGTGAGGTCCGCGAGGCGGTGGACCTCCTGTCCCCCGGCGGAGATGATCACATCTCCGATGGTGCCGCTCTGCGCGTCGACCCCGCGCAGGCCGGCTTGAGCCGCCGGGGATCCCCGCAGCACGCGGAGGATCACGACGCCATCGATCCCGAGGCGCGCGGCGGTCGCCTCCTGCCCGGCGATGATGCCGATGCCGGGGTTGCGAACCCGACCCGCCCGGATCAGCTCCGGCACGACCCGGTTCACCACATCGACGGGAATCGCGAAACCGATGCCCGCGCTGGCCCCCGACGGCGAGACGATGGCGGTGTTCACCCCGATCAGCCGGCCGGCGGAATCGAGCAGGGGACCGCCCGAATTGCCGGGATTGATCGCCGCGTCGGTCTGGATCACGCCGGACAATTCCCGTCCCTCGCTGGTCGGCATCCGCCGCCGGACGGCGCTGACGACGCCGGTGGTGAGGGTGTGGTCGAGGCCGAACGGGTTGCCGATGGCGAAGGTCGACTGGCCGACCTTGAGGTCCGCCGAGGTACCGAGGGCAAGGGGCGGCGGCAGGCGGGTCGTCCGCCCGAGGCGCAGTACAGCGAGGTCGTAGGAGGGGGCCATGCCGACCAGGGTGGCGGACACGACCTCGCCCGAACTCATCCGCACCGAGACCGATCCCCCCGATTGCGCGGCGGCCTGCACCACATGCGTGTTGGTGACGATATGACCCGCGCCGTCCCAGACGAACCCTGTTCCGGTCTGGGTTCCGCCGGATTCCTCCGCCTCGTTCTCGACGTCGAGCAGGCCGCGATCCTGTGCCGCAGCTTGCGCGAAGACATGCACCACCGAGGGGCTCGCCCGCTCGAAAAGGGCGATCGTCGTCTTCTCCGCGTCCGCGAGATCCCCCCGGGCCGCGATGCTCCTCGGGGTGTCGGCCGAGTACAGCAGGGGCGTCACGTAGGGCTGTGCCACGGCCAGCGCGAGCAGAAGCAGGATCGCGGCGAGCACGATGCGCCGAGTGCGGTCCGGCACGGGGGACTCCGGGGTCGATGGGGTAGCGGGCCGGCGGATGGCCGCGCCTTAAGTGAGCGTTCAGGTTCGAAGCGTCAACAAGACCCTGCGGACCGGCGCTATCCCGCTACTTAAGCGGCGCGTCGGCAGCTAACGAAATGGTCATGTTTCAGGTGTGACAATCCTCGCAAGTGCAGCTGGCTGATCCCGTGCCCAAATCCAGTCGTGGCGGTCATGCACCACCACTTTGTCGCAGCGAAGGCTGCGGAGCAGCTGGAGCGGGTCGCGGAGTAATCTCAAAGCTGCCGCAGAGAAGCTTGTATTCACAGGTAGGTAGTTGCCGCGGTCCCGACTGGATCCGCGGCAGGATAGCGTCTGACGACCCCACGAGTTCGGAAGAGAAAGAGTACAGGACCATGGAAACCGAAGCCCTCGAACGGCCCGCCGACCTGACGATCTGGCGGACGGCCCCGGCGACCGCCCCCCTGGCGCAGCCCGAGCGGTACGGCACCCTGCGCGAGGCGATCGCCGCCGCTGCGGGCGCCCTGACCGATCCCGCCAAGCAGCCGTGGATCATCACCGAAGAAGGCGAGATCCTGTCCCCGAACTGGATCCGCACCTACCTGAACTGATCCTCCGTCGGGCTTTCCGGGTCGCTCCCCCGCGCCGCGCGCGAAGCGATCCGGGGCCGCGAGACCCGAGGACTCCGGGAAAGCCCGGTACTCCTATTCCGCCGCATCCCGCCGCCGGTAACCCTCGATCCCCTGATGGTCCGGGTTGATGGCCTGCAACGCCCGCCGGGCGGCTTCCAGGGGATGCTCGGATTCGATCCGCACCGCCGACAGATCCGGGCTCTTGTAGACGGTGACGATGGTGTCCATCACCTCGGTGAGGGTGGTGCGCTTGTCCTCCGGGGCGGCGATCAGCAACTGCAAACCCCAGGCACGGTACAGGTCCACCAGCGCCTGGCTGTTGCGGACGTCGAGCTTCGAGAACGCCTCGTCCAAGAGGCAGAGTCCCAGCCCCGGATGTTCCGCCCCCGGCCGGTCGCCGGGATAGTAGGCGCTCGCCAGCGAGGCCGCGATGGCCACGTAGAACGGCGCCTGCGCCTCCCCGCCCGACCCTCGCAGGGCCCGGGCCGACATGGTGGTGCGGTTGCCCGCCTTGTCCCTCATGCCGATCTCGTAGACGAAGTAGTTGCGATAGTCGGCGAGCCGGTTCGCGTCCTCCTCGCCCGCGATGAGCGCCGTGATCTCGGCCAGCGCCGAGGCCATCGACCCCTCGACCTCCCCCGATAGCAGCGCCTGCGCCGCCTCGGGGGAGCGGGCCGACTCCACCGCGAGGGCGTGGACGGCGGCGTAACGCCGGTCCACCGCCGCCTCGAATGCGTAGGTCTGGCCGGTGAAGGAGCGGGCCGAAAGACGCTCGTTGAGGGCCGCGAGGCGGGTATGGACCCGCTCGAACCTGTCCGCGAGGCGGGCCAGCAGATCCTCGGTCATGAGGCGGCGCATCTCGGCCTCGGCGCGGGCCGCCTGATCGCGGTAGCGGCGCAGTTCATGCCCCTCCACCGCCTCATATTCCCGCTTCACCCAGGCATAGCCCTCGATGGCGGGGACATCCCCCGCCCGCAGGGGATTCTCGATCCGCCACGCGGCGCAGGCCTCGGCCAGCTCCCGCTCGGCCATGCGGCCGTGGGAGCGGGCGGCATCCGCCGCCTCCCGGGCCAGGGTCCTCTCCGAAGCCGCCAGGGCGCCGGCGCCCTTGGCGTCGAACCCGGCGAGCGCCCGGCGGGCGGCGACGATCACGGCGGGATCGAACAGTTCCGTCCGGGCGACCCGCACCCGGGCGGCGTCACCCCCATGGCACTGGCGTAACGCGGCGCGGCGGGCGGCCAGCGCCGCGCGGGCTGCTTCCCGGACTGTGCCGAGCCGGGCGGCCAGCGCCGCGTCGTCCGCGAGCAGCCGGTCGAGCTTCGGTTCCAGCTCCTCGGAGAGTTCGCGCAGGTAGGCCACGCGCTCCGCGTTGAGGGCGGCGATCTCCGCATCGAGCCCGGCCGTGTCGCGTTTCTCGATCTCGGCCCGCTCGGTGATGAGCGAGCGGCGGCGGCCCTCCAACCCGTCGAGTTCACCCCGGAGCGTCTCCACATCGTCGAGGCCGCGCTCGATCCGCGCCCGGATGCCCGCCGCCGTCCGGGCGGCCTCGCGCAGGACTGCCGCCTCGCCCCGCAGGCGCCGTGCCTCCGCCGAGGCGTTCTCGTGGATCCGGCGGCTCTCCGGCGTCGGGCCCCGATGGCCCCGGGTCATCATCAGGTCGACGCCCCGGGTGACGGAATAAGCCATCCCCGACGTGGTCCGCCCGCTCGGGGCCACGGCCCGCGAGAGCCGGGCGAGTTCCGCGTCGTTGCGGGCGAGGTCGTAGCCGCCGATCCGCACCCCGAGGAAGGCGCGGGCATGGGGGTCGTCCGTCTCGATCACCGACATGGCGCCGTCGTCGTCATGGCGGGCGCGCTGCCGTGCCGTGTCCGTGGTCTTCACGAGGATGCAGCGGTGGAACCGGTCCCGGCCGGCCTGGAGCACGGCGAAGGCCTCCTCCAGCCGGTCGGGATCGACGATCAGCGCCTCGCGGGCCCGGCCGAGGAGGGCCTCCAGGGCCGGCCCCCAGGTAGGGTCCACGATCTCCGCCCGCTCGCAGATCGCCACGGCGTCGATGCCCTTGCGCTCCAGTTCGGCGCGGAAGGCGAGGGTGTCCGAGGCCAACCTCACCCCCGTACCCGCGCCGGGGCGGGGGGCGGTGCGCTCGGCCTCGGCCTCGGCGGCGCGGGCCTTGAGGGCGGCGTCCTCGGCGGCACGCTCGAGGGCCTCGTCGAAGGGTGCGAGGCGGGACAAGCCGTCCACCAGACCGGGCAAGGCCCCGTCCGCCCGCAGGATTTCGGCGGGGGGCGTGTCCTTCCGAAGGCTCGCCCGGGCGCAGGTCTCGGCGAGGCGCGCGGCCTGGGGCGCCACCGGCCGGAGCACCGGCCCCACGGATTGGAGGCGGGCCATCTGCCCCACGAGGCCGACGAGATCGGCGACGCGGGCGGAAAACTCTTTCCGGTCCCGCTCCAACATCGACAGCCCGAGGTCTGCCGCCGCGAGCCGGTCGCCCACGGCGGTCCCGGCCTTCAGGGCCTTCTTCTCCGCGATCTCCCGGTCGATGTCGCGGACGATGCCCCGGCTGTCGGCCACCCGTTCCCGGGCGAGGCGCAGGGCGTCGCCGCCCTCGCGCAGGCGCGCGCGGACCGCGCCGAGATCGAGGCTCCGGCGGCGTAGCTCGGCGATGGCCGCCTTCAACTCGTGCTCGGAGGCGGCCACGACGGCGCTGCCCCAGGACTCGTAGCGGTCGCGAAGGCGGCGCAGGCGCACGAGGCGCGCCTCCAATTCGCCGAGGGTGTCGAGGAGCGACTTCCAGGTGGCGATGGACTGGCGCACCCGATCGACGTTCAGGGGCTCCGGGTCGAGGACGAAGGCGCGCACGAAGGCGCTGGTGTCGAAGATCGGCTTGAAGGCGACCGCGTTGGCGAAGCTGCGCAGGAAGTGGCGCGGCTCCGGCGGCGGCGCGCCCTCGCGCAGCGCCGAGAGCAGGTCGGCGGTGAAGCGCTCGCCCGACGTGCGGTACTCGGTGAAGCTTTCGGCCTTGGCCTTGAGGTCGGCGGCGATCTCCGTCCACGGGGCGGTGTAGGTGCCGGACGCATTGGTGCGGGCATAGTCGGCGATGGCGAAGCGGTGGCCGATGGCGATGAAGCGCGAGAGGACCGTCTCCTTCGCCTCGTCGGCTCGGGCGGCGAGGGCGAGCCCGGCCGTCACCAACCGGCCGGAGGTGGGATTCTCGAAGGTCAGCGCCAGGATCGTCTCGCAGGACTCCCGCGTCGGGCGCCCGCCCTCGGCGGGATCGCTGATCCAACCGAGGCAGTAGTCCCGCACGGTGCGCGCGCTCCGGCCCGAGGCCGAGGCGTTCAGCGCCAGGCGGCTCGCGTTGTTGCCGGCCAGCACCGTCCCCACCGCGTCGAAGATGGTGGATTTGCCCGCTCCGGTCGGGCCGACCAAGGCCGCCGCGCCACGGATGCGGATCTGCTCCCGCCGGATCAGGTACCAGTTGGAGATCGCGATGTCGGTCAGGAGATACAAGGGATGCAGTCCGCCCGCCGGCCTGGGGAGCCGGAGCAGTTGGCCGGAGTCGCGCCGGGACGCAAGTGTGGGCATTCGGCAGTGACTCAAACGGGGAGACGCCGGCCGGCGCCGAAGGAGTTTGCCTCTCGCCGGCACGAGGGAGTGAGAGTCTCACCCCCGCGCATCGGCCCAGCCCTTCAGGCGCTCCATCCAGGCATCGGAGGCGAGCACGCTCAGCCCCGGGAGCAGCGCGAGGGGCGTCACCCGCTCGATCCGGTCCCGCTCCCCGAGCCTGAGGCCGC
>JAKONI010000219.1 GCA_022702015.1 Beijerinckiaceae bacterium
CAGGCGGCGGCTACTTCAAGATCATCAACCGCGCCGTACCGGATGCCCTTCGGACGCTGGGCTACCGGGAATCGGAGATCGCCGAGATCGAGGCCTACGCGGTGGGCCACGGCTCGATGGGTCAGGCACCGGGGGTCAACCCCTCGACCCTGCGCGCCAAGGGCTTCACCGACGACAAGATCGCGTCGGTGGAGAAGGGCTTGAAGTCGGCCTTCGACATCAAGTTCGTCTTCAACCGCTGGACGCTGGGCGACGACTTCATCACCCAGACGCTGAAAGTGCCGGCGGAGAAGCTCGCCGACCCGACCTTCGAGTTGCTGCCGTTCCTCGGCTTCTCCAAGAAGGACATCGAAGCCGCCAACACCCACGTCTGCGGCGCGATGACCCTGGAGGGTGCCCCGTTCCTCAAGGTCGAGCACTACGCCGTGTTCGATTGTGCCAACCCCTGCGGGCGAATCGGCAAGCGCTACCTCTCGGTGGAGAGCCACATCCACATGATGGCGGCGGCCCAGCCGTTCATCTCGGGGGCGATCTCCAAGACGATCAACATGCCGAACGACGCCACGGTGGAGGATTGCAAGGCGGCCTACCTGCTGTCCTGGCGCCTTGCCCTCAAGGCGAACGCCCTCTACCGCGACGGCTCGAAGCTGTCGCAGCCCCTCAACTCCGCCCTCATCGCCGACGAGGAGGAGGATCAGGACGAGGTGGTGGAAGCCCTCGTCCAGGCCCCGGCGGCCGCCAAGGCCGCGGCGGCGGCGGAGCGGATCGTCGAGCGCGTCATCGAGCGGGTGGAGCGCATTCGCTCCCGGGAGAAGCTGCCCGGCCGCCGCAAGGGCTACACCCAGAAGGCGGTGGTGGGCGGCCATAAGGTCTACCTGCGCACCGGCGAGTACGACGACGGACGCCTCGGCGAGATCTTCATCGACATGCACAAGGAGGGCGCCGCCTTCCGCAGCCTGATGAACAACTTCGCCATCGCGATCTCGCTGGGCCTCCAGTACGGCGTGCCGCTGGAGGAGTTCGTGGAGGCCTTCACCTTCACCCGGTTCGAGCCCTCGGGCTTCGTGCAGGGCAACGACGCGATCAAGAATGCGACGTCGCTTCTCGACTACGTGTTCCGCGAGCTGGCGATCTCGTATCTCGGCCGCACCGACCTCGCCCATGTGAGCCCGGCGGAGATCGGCAACACGGTCCTCGGCGGCGGGGAGGCGGGTGACACGACCCGCGAAGGGCCTAAGCCGGCCTCGGCGGCGTCGATCGTCTCGCGCGGCCTGCTGCGCGGCTCCGCCGACCGGCTGACCGTGATCCAGGGTGGCCCGGCGGGTGCGACTTTCGGCGTGGCCTCGGCGGCCGCCGGACAGACCGCCCCGGCCGGTGGCACCGTCCACGCGGTGCGCGGGGCGACGGCGCTGAAGGTGGAGCCGGAGGGGGCCTCCCTCGCGGAGACCCTGCCGTTCGCCCCCGCGACCCGCACGGTCGAGGATCGGCGCGCCGAGGCGAAGATGAAGGGCTATGTCGGCGAATCCTGCCCGGAATGCGCCAACTTCACCCTCGTCCGCAACGGTACCTGCCTGAAGTGCGACACCTGCGGCGGGACGACCGGGTGCTCGTGATCGCCTGATCATTCGCGCGAATTCAAGCGGGGCGGGTGGCGACACCCGCCCCGCTTCCGTTTGGTGCCTGGCATAACGCCACTCCTCGCGGTCCCCCGCGCGCAAGCTATGACAACGAATGCCTTATGGCATGCGGGCGAATGCAAACGCGCTCGTGATTGCCAATCGGTTGCGATTTATCCGTGTATTCGACAGGGGGGTCGAGCCGGATTAGGAAGCAAGTACTCAGACGACGGACTTGCAACTATCAATAATCGAATGCCTGCAACGCGACTCTCGATTGTGACGCCGACCCGTCACGCGCCCCACTTGATGGACCGCCTCTACCACAGTCTCTATCATCAGACTTGCGGCGACTTCGAACATGTCTTGGTGGATACCAGCGTCGATGATCGGACATCCGAGCGGTGGTACCGCGATTTCGCGCCCCATCTCGACCATCGCTTCCGCTATGCGCGGATCCATTTGACCGCGCCGAACATGGCGGCGGCCTATGAGTCCGCCTTCGGTCAGGCCACGGGGGACTACGTGTGCCCCATGACCCACAAGGCATTCTGGCGTCAGGACGCGATCGAGGACATCCACCGGATCCTGGACCGCTACCCGAAGATTCCGGCCTTCGCCTTCGGTGCGCTGTACCTGAACAGCGATATCCATGGCGATACCGAGGATTTTCGCCTGATGCCGCATATCGAGTTCGGGTGTGGGTGGGACGGCGCCGACCCGGTCGCGCATGACAGCCGGGACCTGTTCCTGACGACCGCCGAACTGTTCGGGGCGCACGGGTACCACGGCCCGTTCAGTTATGAACATTGGAAGGCGCCCTTTGCCTGCCATACCGTTTACGCGCAGTCGCTCCTGGACCGGGTCCGGGACCGCTTCGGAACTCTTGTGGCCGGCAAGTTCGCGGGCGACAGCCGGCTCGGCTATCGCGTCATGGACCTCGAACCGGAGGTCCTGCA
>JAKONI010000220.1 GCA_022702015.1 Beijerinckiaceae bacterium
TGGCGCCGACCGCCGAATTGCCGACGTCGGTGTGCACGGCGTAGGCGAAGTCGATGGGGGTGGCGCCCCGCGGCAGGGCGATGAGGCGCCCCTTGGGGGTGAAGCAGAACACCTGGTCCTGGAACAGCTCGAGCTTCGTGTGCTCCAGAAATTCCTCCGGGCTGTCGCCCTCGGCCAGGAGCTCGATGGTGCGGCGCAGCCACTGATAGGCGCCGCTCTCGGTGGCGAGGTGCGGCGGAACGCCGGTCTCGTCCCGCCCGCTGGCCTCCCGGCCGCTCATGTCCTTGTAGAGGGCGTGGGCCGCGATGCCGTACTCGGCGATCTCGTCCATGGCGGCGGTGCGGATCTGGAGTTCGACGCGCTGGCTTTTCGGGCCGATCACCGTGGTGTGGATCGAGCGGTAATCGTTCTGCTTCGGGGTCGAGATGTAGTCCTTGTAGCGCCCCGGCACCATCGGCCAGCTGGTATGGACGACGCCCAAGGCCGCGTAGCAATCGTCCAGGGCGTTCACGATCACCCGGAAGCCGAAGATGTCCGACAGTTGCTCGAAGGCGAGCGACTTGCGCTCCATCTTCGCCCAGATCGAATAGGGCCGCTTCTGCCGGCCCGTGACCTCGGCCTCGATGCCCCGCGCCGAAAGTTTATCGGAGAGCACCTTCTCGATGTCCTCCACCATCCGGCCGGACTTGGCCGTGAGCCGCAGCAGCCGCTCGGTGATGGTGGCGTAGATCTCGGGTTCGAGGAAGCGGAAGCCGAGGTCTTCCAGCTCCTCGCGCAACTCCTGCATGCCCATGCGGGCGGCGAGCGGCGCGTAGATGTCGAGCGTTTCCTGGGCGATGCGGCGACGCTTGTCGTCGCGCATGTGCTCCAGGGTGCGCATGTTGTGCAGGCGGTCGGCGAGCTTCACGAGGAGCACGCGCACATCCGCCGCGACGGCGAGCAGCAGCTTGCGGAAGTTCTCGCCCTGGGCGGCCTGCTTCGAGACGAGGTCGAGCCGCTTGAGCTTAGTCAGCCCATCGACCAGGGCGCCGATCTCGTCGCCGAACAGGCGGCGGATCTCATCGAGGGTGGCCGCCGTGTCCTCGACGGTGTCGTGCAGGACGGCGGCGATGATCGTCGCGTCGTCGAGGTGAAGGTCGGTGAGGATCGCCGCCACCTCAAGGGGGTGGGCGAAGAAGGGGTCGCCGGAGGCCCGCTTCTGTGTTCCGTGGGCCTGCATCGCGTAGACGTAGGCGCGGTTGAGCAAATCCTCGTTGGCCGCGGGGTTGTAGCGCTTCACCCGCTCGACAAGTTCGTATTGGCGCATGATCCGCCGGGAAATCGTAGCCTCCTGAACGCCGCACGCGCCGCCGACCGTCCGGGAGTATTCCCGCAATGCGGCGCACAAGGCCAGAGGCAAGGCGACGCAATCGGCGCCCACCCGGCGTTTTTCCCGTCGCGCCCTTCGTGGGTTCGTGCTGCCCCGCACGCAAAACGACCCAGGGCGGCGCCGCGTACAATGCGGGCTGCCCTGGGTTGCGGTGTGTCGGTCACGGTAGAGAAAGGGCGCCCTCCGGCCGTGCGGGACGCCGTCGCGCCCCCGGCCGGTTTCACCCTCGGGGAGGGGAGGCTTACTCGCCCTCTTCGTCGGTCTCGACCGGCGGGGCGAGGTTCTCGAGGCCGCGCAGCAGATCCTCCTCGCTCATGCGATCGAACTGCACGCCGGCGTCGTCGCTGGAGGATTGCGGAGCCACGGCGGCGGCGGCGGGCGAGCTCGACAGCAGCGGCACGGCCTCCGCCTCCGGCTCGTCCACCTCGACGTACTTCTGCAGCGAGTGGATCAGCTGCTCCTTGAGGTCCTCGGCGGTGATGGTGCCGTCGCCGATCTCGCGCAGCGACACGACGGGGTTCTTGTCGCGGTCGCGGTCCACGGTCAGCGGCGCGCCGGCCGCCAGGAGGCGGGCCCGGTGGCTCGCCAGGAGCACCAGCTCGAAGCGGTTCTCGACCTTTTCGATGCAATCTTCGACGGTGACGCGCGCCATGCCTGACGGCTCCTTCGCGGAACGAAATCTCTCGGGATAGGGCGCGTCTTACACCCGATGCGGTTCCGCAACAAGCTGAGAGGCTTGCCCCCGCCTCGGGACGTCCCACGGCGACCGCCTTCGCGGCGCAAACCTTCGTTAAGGCCCGCCGCCGACACTCCCCCGCAGCCCCGATGGCGCTGCCCACAGGTTGCGCGACGCCGCGCCTTTGACGCGGTGCGCCGATCAGGCTACAGACTGAATAAAGTGTTTAAGCAAGAACCGTGCCGGTCCCTGGGCCGCGCGGCCAACGCAATGTGTGGGAATCGGGGCGTGGTATGAGTCTGCTGCAAAGGCTGGAGGTGCGGCAGGGCCAAGCCCTGGTCATGACGCCTCAGCTCCTGCAAGCGATCAAGCTTCTCCAGTTATCGCATCTCGATCTCGCGGCCTATGTCGAGGCCGAGTTGGAGCGCAACCCGCTCCTGGAGCGCGCCGAGGCGGAAGGGCCGGCGCCGCAGGACGCCTCGGAAGCCTCCCCGGGGGGCGAGGACGGCCCGCCGGCCGAGGGTTTCGACGGAACCGATTCGGACTCGTGGTCGGCCAAGGAGCTGGATCCCGGCCGGGGGGAGATCGAGACGGACGGCGACGCCCGCCTGGACAACGTCTTCCCCGACGAGACGCCGACCCGCCTCCACGAGGGGGAGGGCGGCGACATGCTGAGCCTGACCCCGGCGCCCTACGGGAATACCGGCGGCAGCTTCGACACGGAGGCCCCGGACTTCGAGGCGACGCTCACCTCCGAGATCACCCTGCGCGAGCATCTGGCCTCGCAGCTCGACCTCGCCACCCGCGATCCCATGGAGCGGCTGATCGGCGGCTTCCTCATCGATGCGGTGGACGAGGCGGGCTACCTGCGGGAGACGGTGGAGGACGTGGCCAGCCGGCTCGGGGCGGACCCGGCGGTGGTGGAGCGGATGCTCGCCCTCGTCCAGACCTTCGACCCGCCGGGGGTGGCCGCCCGCGACCTCGCCGAATGCCTCGCCATCCAATTGCGCGAGCAGGACCGGTTCGACCCGGCGATGGAGGCTTTGGTCTCCCGCCTCGACCTCGTGGCCAAGCGCGACTTCACGGCCCTGCGCCGCCTGTGCGGCGTGAACGACGAGGACCTCGTCGATATGCTGGCCGAGATCCGCCGCCTCGATCCCAAGCCCGGCCGGGCCTTCGGATCGAGCGCCGTGGAGGTACTGGTGCCGGACGTGTTCGTCCGCGCGGCGCCGGACGGCTCCTGGCTGGTGGAACTGAACGGCGAGGCCCTGCCCAGGGTGCTGGTCAACCAGAGCTACTATGCCCGGGTCTCGCGCAACGCCAAGGCCGACGGCGACAAGGCGTTCCTCTCCGAGGCGCTGCAGAACGCCAACTGGCTCACCCGCAGCCTTGAGCAGCGGGCCCGCACTATCCTGAAGGTCGCCACCGAGATCGTCCGCCAGCAGGACGGCTTCTTCGTCCACGGGGTCGCCCACCTGCGCCCCCTGAACCTGAAGACGGTGGCCGAGGCGATCGGGATGCACGAATCGACCGTCTCCCGCGTCACCTCGAACAAGGCCATCGGCACCAGCCGGGGCACGCTGGAGATGAAGTACTTCTTCACGGCCGCGATCCCCGGCGCGGCGGGGGGGGCGGCCCATTCCTCGGAGGCCGTCCGCCACCGGATCAAGCAACTGGTCGACGGCGAGACGGGGGAGACCGTCCTCTCCGACGACGCCCTGGTGCAGAGGCTGCGCGACGAGGGCATCGACATCGCCCGCCGGACGGTGGCCAAGTACCGCGAATCGCTGCGCATCCCCAGCTCCATCGAGCGGCGGCGGGAATGGTCGGCCCAGGCGGGCCAGCACGCCGCCCTGGCGATGCGCTGACGGCCGGGCGCCATCGCGGACGATCGGACGGCTTCGCGCTTGCCTGACGGATGCGTTCGGCCCATGCGTCCCCGCGACCTCGAACGGACCCCCCGATGACCGCTTCCCCCCCGTCCCGCAGCCTCACCGCGATCGTCCTCGCCGCCGGCAAGGGCACGCGGATGCGCTCCGACCTGCCGAAGGTGCTCCACAAGGTCGCCGGGCGGACGATGCTCGGCCACGTGCTCGCGGCGGTCCGCAGCGCGGGGGCGACGCGGATCGGCGTCGTGGCCGAGCCCGGCCGGGCGGACGTGGCCGCCGAGATCGAGCGGCAGGCCCCCGGGGCCGGGGTCTTTCCGCAGGTGGAGCGCCTGGGCACCGCCCATGCCGTGCTCGCCGCCCGCCCGCTGCTCGCCGGGACCGGCGACGATGTGATCGTCGCCTTCGGGGACACGCCCCTGGTGACGCCGGAGACCTTCGCCCGGCTGCGCGCCCCGCTCTCCGAAGGGGCGGCGGTGGCCGTGCTCGCCTTCACCACCGACACGCCCACCGGCTACGGCCGGGTGCTCACCGTTGGGGAGCGTGTCCTGGCGATCCGCGAGGAGAAGGATGCGAGCGAGGCCGAGCGGCGGGTTTGCCTGTGCAACGCCGGCCTCATGGCCCTGTCGGGCGACCACGCGCTGGCCCTGCTGGAGCGCATCGGCAACGCCAATGCGGCGGGCGAGTACTACCTGCCCGACGCGGTGGCGCTGGCCGTGGCGGACGGCCTGTCCGTCGCGGTGGTCCCGGTGGAGGAGGCCGAGGCGCAGGGGGTCAACGACCGGGTGCAACTCGCCGCCGCCGAGGCCGTGGTGCAGGGCCGCCTGCGCCGGGCCGCGCTCCTCGGGGGGGCGACCCTGGTCGCCCCTGAGACGGTGTTCCTGAGCCACGATACGGTGCTCGGCCGCGACGTGACGGTGGAGCCGCACGTGGTGTTCGGCCCCGGCGTCGTCGTGGCCGACGGCTGCACGGTGCGGGCCTATGCCCACCTCACCGAGGTCCGCCTGGAGGCGGGGGTGAAGATCGGCCCCTTCGTGCGGATGCGCGGCGGGGCGGTGCTGGAGACCGGGGCCGAGATCGGCAACTTCGTGGAACTGAAGAACGCCCGGATGGGGCCCGGCGCCAAGGCCGCCCACCTCACCTATCTCGGGGATGCCGAGATCGGCGCCAAGGCCAATGTCGGCGCGGGCACCATCACCTGCAATTACGACGGCGTGTTCAAGCACCGCACCACGATCGGTGCGGGGGCCTTCATCGGCTCGAACTCGGCCCTCGTCGCCCCGGTGAGCATCGGCGCGGGGGCGACGGTCGGGGCGGGCTCGGTCATCACCAAGGACGTGCCGGAGGGCGCGCTGGCGGTGGCCCGGGGCCATCAGTTGACGAAGCCCGGCCAGGCGGCGGCGATGCGGGCGCGGCTCCAGGCTCTCAAGGAACGCCGGAAGGGCGGCTGACCCGGCCGCGACGGCGGATGACGACACGCGAGGGGGAACATCGACATGGCCCATGAATTTCGGGTGGTCGAGGGGGGCAAGGGCTCCCTCGGCGACATCGACCGCGAGGCCCTGCGCGGGGCGCGCATCGACCTCGCCGCCTGCTTCCGCATGGCCGCGCGCTACGGCCTGGAGGAGGGGATCTGCAACCACTTCTCGGCGATGGTGCCGGGGCGGGACGACCTGTTCCTCGTGAACCCCTATGGTCTCGCCTTCTGCGAGGTCACGGCGTCGAGCCTCCTCGTCTGCGACTTCCACGGCCGCGTGGTCGAGGGCGAGGGCCAGCCGGAGGCCACCGCCTTCTTCATCCATGCCCGCCTGCACAAGACCCTGCCCCGGGCCCGGGCGGCGTTCCACACGCACATGCCCTATGCCACGGCGCTCAGCATGACCGAGGGCGAGCCCCTGGCCTATGCCGGCCAGACGGCGCTCAAGTTCCATGGCCGCACGGCGGTGGACGACGCCTATAACGGCCTCGCCCTCGACGACGCCGAGGGGGACCGGATCGCCGCGACCCTCGGGGATGCGGACATCGTGTTCCTGCGCAACCACGGTGTGATGGTCACGGGCCCGACCATCGCCGAAGCCTGGGACGACCTCTATTATCTGGAGCGTGCCGCCGAGGCGCAGGTGAAGGCCCTCTCCACCGGCCGCCGCCTCCTGCCGGTGGATCCCTCCATCGCCAAGGCCGCCGCCGCGCAGATGCGCGAGGGCGATCCCGAGAGCGCCCGGCTGCATCTGGCGAGCATCAAGCGGGTGCTCACCCGGGACGGGGAGAATTTCGCGGAGTAGCGGCCACCCTTCGGCACGATCCCCCCCCCTCGGCCTCAATCCTGAGGTGCCTGGCGCGCCGGGCCCCGAGGGAGGGTTCCCGGTCCCTCCGCGGTCCCTGGGGGCCGCCTTCGAGGCGGCCCTCGCCGCACCTCAGGATGAGGGGACAGGGGATGGAGGGACTTTTCGGTCAGGCTCTCGGGATGAGGACGGGTTCGGGACAGGCCCCGTGATCCGGGCCGTGCGATGCGGTAACATCGATCGCATATAACAGCCCGGCCCCGGTCGGGCGGACGAATGGAAGTCGGATCATGTGCGGCATCGTCGGCATCGTCGGGAGTGACGTGGTAGCGGGACAGGTGGTCGAAGCGCTCCGGCGCCTCGAATACCGGGGCTACGATTCCGCCGGCATCGCCACCCTGGAGCGGGGCCAGCTTCAGCGCCGCCGCGCCTCGGGCAAGCTCGCCAACCTGGAAGCGAAGCTCATCGAGCAGCCGCTCACCGGCACGATCGGCATCGGCCATACCCGCTGGGCGACGCACGGACGGCCGACCGAGGCCAACGCCCACCCGCACGCCACCGCCCGGCTGGCCGTCGTCCATAACGGCATTATCGAGAACTTCCGCGAGTTGAAGGCCGAACTGGAGGCCGAGGGCGTCCGCTTCGAGAGCGAGACGGACACCGAGGTCGTCGTCCAGCTCGTCAGCCGCCTGATGGACGGGGGGAAGGGGCCGGTGGAGGCGGTGGCCACCGCCCTGCCGCGCCTGCGTGGGGCCTTCGCGCTGGGCTTCATCTTCGCGGGCGAGGAAAATCTCCTGATCGGCGCCCGGCACGGGGCACCGCTGGCCGTCGGCTACGGCCACGGGGCGACCTATCTCGGCTCGGATGCCCTGGCGCTCGCGCCCTTCACCGACGCCATCGCCTACCTCGACGAGGGCGACTGGGCGATCCTGACCCGGGAAGGCGCGGAGTTCCGCGACGCCTCCGGGGCCCGGGTGGAGCGGCCGCGCCAGATCATCGCCACCCAGGCGTTCCGGGTGGACAAGGGCGAGTACCGCCACTTCATGGCCAAGGAGATCCATGAGCAGCCGGAGGTCGTGGGCCGGACCCTGGCCCACTACGTCGACCTCGCGGAGGGCCGGGTGGTGCTGCCGGAGGCGCTGCCCTTCGACTTCGCCAAGCTCAGCCGGGTGTACATCACCGCCTGCGGCACCGCCTTCTATGCCGGCCTCGTCGCCCGCTACTGGTTCGAGCAGATCGCCCGGCTGCCGGTGGAGATCGACGTGGCCTCCGAGGCCCGCTACCGCGAGGCGCCGCTGGAGCGCGACGGGCTGACCCTCGTCATCTCGCAATCCGGCGAGACCGCCGACACCCTGGCCTCCCTGCGCTATGCGAAGTCTCAGGGGCAGCACACCCTCAGCGTCGTCAACGTGCCGACCTCGACCATCGCCCGGGAATCCTCGGTGGTGATGCCGACGCTGGCCGGACCCGAGATCGGCGTGGCCTCGACCAAGGCGTTCTCCTGCCAGCTCACCGTGCTCCTGTGCCTCGCCATCGCCGCCGGCCGTGCGCGGGGGACCCTCGACGCCGGCGGCGAGCGCCGGCTGATCGACGGGCTCATCAAGGCGCCGGGCCTGATGGCCGAGGCCCTGGCCCAGGAGCCGGCCATCGAGGGGCTGTCGCGGGAGGTCGCCAAGGCCCGGGACGTCCTCTACCTCGGCCGGGGCACGAGCTACCCGATGGCGCTGGAAGGTGCCCTGAAGCTCAAGGAAATCAGCTACATCCACGCCGAGGGCTACGCGGCGGGGGAGCTGAAGCACGGCCCGATCGCGCTCATCGACGAGAGCGTCCCGGTGATCGTCATCGCCCCGCACGACGCGGTGTTCGAGAAGACGGTCTCCAACATGCAGGAGGTCGCCGCACGCGGCGGGCGGATCGTCCTCATCGGCGACGCCAAGGGGGCGGCCGAGCACGGGCTCGATACCATGGCGACCTTCACCATGCCGGCCCTCGATCCGCTGGTGGCCCCCATCGTCTACGCGGTGCCGATCCAGCTCCTCGCCTACCATGTGGCCGTCTTCATGGGGAAGGACGTGGACCAGCCCCGGAACCTCGCCAAATCCGTCACGGTGGAGTGAGCGGGGGCCGTGTCCGGGCGCACTTTTGCAATCTGAACCTGTTTTCGATCAGCGTTTGCAATTGACCGTTCGGGGAGGCCAGCGCCAAGGTTCGCCGCCGCGCGATCGGCGCGGGTCAACACGGGTCGATCATGCGCCCTGTCCCCCTCCTGTCCGTTCTCATCATGGCCCTGGCGGCGACGGCGGCCGACGCCCAGCCGGCCCAGCCCGATCCCGGGCGGCCGGCGCCGCGCCGTCCGGTCCATCGGGCCCAAAGTCCCGCCCAGCCCATCACCGTCTACGATGCCCGGATCGAGGCGGGCGACCTTCGCCTGTCGGGGTCGATCCGTAAGCCCGGCGCCATCGTGGAGATGGATGGCGACGTCTCGATCCAGGCGGACAGCCGTGGCCGCTTCCTGTTCAAGCTGCCCTATCGGTCGTCCACCTGCGTCGTGACCCTCAAGAGCGGCGAGGACGAGCGCGAGGCGACCATCGCCAACTGCGCGCCGGAGGGCCCCCCCGGCCCGCCCGGTCCGCAGGGAGCCCCCGGTCCGGCGGGCGAGAGGGGACCTGCGGGCGAGGCCGGTCTCAAGGGCGAGGCGGGGCCCAAGGGCGAGGCTGGGCCCAAGGGCGAGGCCGGTCTCAAGGGCGATACGGGTCCCAAGGGCGAGCAGGGCCAGCCCGGTGCGAAGGGCGAGGCAGGATTGCCGGGTCCCCGGGGCGAGCAGGGCGCGAAGGGCGACGCGGGGGCTCCCGGTCCCAGGGGCGAGCCCGGTCAAAGGGGTGAGCCGGGTCCCGCCGGCCAGCCCGGCGCGGCGACGGTGGCTCTCAGGCGCCTGCGCAAGACCGATTGCGCGGGGGCCTGCGCCGTGACCTGCGAGGGCGAGGAGGCGATGGTGGCCGCCCGCTGCCTCGGCGCCGGCACCCCGGCCTACGAGGGCGAGGGCGCTTCCTGTCCCTCCGAGGCCACGGGGATCGTGGGCTTCTGCGCCAAGCCGTAAATCCGGGTTTCCAAAGGGCCGGGCCCTTTGGCGGGTGCAGGGCGGCGCCCTGCGCCTGTCGGGGTCTTACCCCGACACCCCATCGAAGGGCGTGACGCCCTTCGAGATCCCCCGGCTTTCCAGCCACGCGAGCATCCCCCCGGCGGCGGCCCGGCCGCCGGCGATGGCCCCCTGAAGCAGGTAGCCCCCCGTGGGCGCCTCCCAATCCAGCATCTCGCCCGCCACGAACAGGCCGGGCCGGTCCCGCAGCATGGCCTGCCCATCGAGGGAGGACAGGGTGACGCCGCCCGCCGTGGAGATCGCCCGGTCGAGCCCCATCGTGCCCGTGAGGGTGAGGGGCGTCGCCTTGATGAGGCCGGCCAGGATGGCGGGCTCCGTCGGCAGGGCCGTGCCCGCCGCCTCGCGCAGCAGCCCGACCGCCACCGGGGCGAGGCCCGCCGCCTTGCGCAGGCGCGCGGAGAGGGAATCCCCCGGCCGGCTCCGGCCGAGGCGTGCCGCCAGGGAGGAGGCGTCGAGGTCCGGGCGCAAGTCGAGGATCAGCCGGGCGGAGCCTTCGCGGGCGACGGCCTCCCGCAACAGCCGTGACAGGGCGTAGACGGCGCCGCCCTCAAGGCCCTGCCGCGTCACCACCGCCTCGCCGCGCACCGTCCGGCCGGCGAAGGTCAGCGCCACCCGCTTGAGCGGGGTGCCGGCATGGCGCTCGCGGAACGTCTCCGACCAATCGAGGGCGAATCCCGCATTGGCGGGGCGCAGGGGCGTCACCCCGACGCCGAGCCCTTCGAGCAGCGGAACCCAGGCCCCATCGGAGCCGAGGCGCGGCCAGCTCGCCCCGCCGAGCGCCAGCAGCGTCGCGCCCGCCCGGACGGTGCGCGTCCCCTCGGGCGCCTCGAAGGTGAGGGTCCCGTCCCCGAGCGCGATGAGGCGGTGGCGCGGGCGGATCGCGACGCCGCGCTCCGTGAGGCGGGCGAGCCACGCGCGCAACAGGGGGGACGCCTTGAAGCTCTCCGGGAAGACCCGGCCGCTCGATCCCACGAAGGTCGGCTCGCCGAGCCCCTCGCACCACGCGCGCAGGGCCTCCGGCGGAAAGGCCCCCACGGCGGCGTCGAGGCTGCCGGCGGGGTGATAGCGGGCGAGGAAGTCCGGGAGGGCCTCGCTATGCGTGAGGTTCAGGCCGCCGCGCCCGGCCATGAGCAGCTTGCGCCCGAGCGAGGGCATCCGGTCGTAGACCGTCACGGCCCGGCCGGCATCGGCCAGCACCTCGGCCGCCGCGAGCCCGGCCGGCCCGCCCCCCACCACCGCGATCTCGTGTCCCTCAGCCATGCCACCGAAGGGCGTGCCGGGCTGGCCTGTGTCAAGCGGGGGTATCGGCCGCCCGCCCTTGATTCGCCGCCTTCCGCCGCTTACGTCGCGCCTATCGACTGCGGGCCCCTCTGGCGTGCGCTCCTTGAAGCGCGCGTGATGTCGGAGTCGATGCTTTCCTTCCGGAAGGATCAACAGGTCCCGCTCATGGTCGATTTTCTATTCGTCGAATGGCTCGGCAAGCCCGTCTGGATGTGGCTGGGCTTCCACGTGCTCATCGCCGCCCTTCTGGCCTTCGATCTCGGACTGTTGCACCGGGACAAGGAGCATGAGATCGGCGTGCGGGAGAGCCTCCTGCTCACGGCCTTCTACTTCACCCTCGGCATCGCCTTCGGGGGGTTCATCTGGTGGGAGTTCGGCTGGAACGCCGGGGAGGAGTACGTCACCGGGCTCGTGGTCGAGAAGTCGCTGTCGATGGACAACGTCTTCGTCATCGCGATGATCCTGACGGGGCTCGGCATCCCCCGCGCCGCGCAGCACCGGGTGCTCCTGTGGGGTATTCTGGCGGCGGTGGTTCTGCGGGGCCTGATGATCGGCCTCGGGGCCGCGCTGGTGCATCAGGTCCACTGGATCCTGTCGCTGTTCGCCGCCTTCCTCATCTATGCCGGCCTGAAGATCCTGTTCTCGGGCGAGGAGCAGCCGGGGAATTTCGGCGAGAGCCGGATAGTCCGCTGGTTCAAGCGCCGCTTCCGGGTGACGCCGGAACTGCACGGGCAGCGCTTCGCCGTGCGCAAGGCCGATCCCCGCACCGGCCGGAAGGCCCTGTGGTTCACGCCGCTGGCCCTGGCCCTGGTGCTGGTGAACGGCGCCGACGTGATCTTCGCCGTCGACAGCGTGCCGGCGATCTTCGCCATCACCACCGACACCTTCATCGTCTACACCTCGAACATCTTCGCGATCCTCGGGCTGCGCGCGCTCTACTTCGCCCTCGCGGCAATGGTCGATCGCTTCGCCTACCTGAAGACGGCGCTGGCCTTCATCCTGATCTTCATCGGCGCGAAGATCGTGGTGGCGGACACGCTGGGATGGATCGACGTGCCGGCCTGGGTGTCCCTGGTGGTCACGCTGGTGCTGCTCGGCGGCGGCGTCGCCTACAGCCTGTGGCGCACCCGGGGCGCGGCCGCGGCGGAGCCGGACCACGCCCGCGCCGAGCATGAAGCCCGGATCCACCGGGCCTGAGGGCTCACGCGGCCGGGGGCAGGGCGGCCAGGAGGTCGCGCAGGGTGGTGATCGTCGAACTGTCGGCGACGCCATCCACCCGCGCCTGCCGGAAATGGCGCTGGAAGGCGGTGACAACCGCCCCGGTGCGGGTGTCGAAGGTCCCCGTCACCGGCACGTCGTAGCCGTAGAGGGCGAACATCGCCTGCAACGCCTCCACCGGCTGGCCTGAATCCCCCCTTGCGAAGAAGCGCCCATCGCGCAGGGGGGCAGCCGGGACGCAATGCCCGAGGCCCGCCTCCGCGAGGCGCAGCCACGGGAAGGTCTCGCCGGGGTCCTCCTTGCGCTCCGGGGCGATGTCGGAATGAGCGAGGACCCGCTCCGGGGGAATGCCCCACCGCTCCGCGATGTCGCGGCCAAGGGCGATCACCGCCGCGATCTGCGCCTCGGGGTAGGGGGGTAGGCCGCCGGCGTGGCCGGGATGGACGATCTCGATGCCGATCGATCGCGAGTTGACGTCGGTCACGCCCTTCCACGCCCCGGCCCCCGCATGCCATGCCCGCGCCGCCTCCGGGACGAGCTGGACGATGCCCCCATCCTCGAAGACGAGGTAATGGGCCGAGACCTCGCCGAGGGGATCGCGCAGCCGTGCCAGGGCCGCCACGCCGCTCTCCATGCCGGTGTAGTGCAGGATCAGCATGTCCGGCCGGGTCCCCTGCCGGGGGCCATGGTTCGGCGAGGGCGCCACCCGGCGGGCGAGGGGCGTATCGGGGGTGAGGGTCATCGCGAGGGTCCTGCCGTCCGGGTCGGACGTCCAATGAACGGCGTCTTCACCGCAGGCCGCGCTCGGCCACGATCAGGTCGTGGGCCGCGTTGATCGCCGCGAGGCGCTGGCTGGCGATGGCGACCGCCTCGGCGGGGAGGCCCCGGGCCAGCGCCCGGTCGGGGTGGTGCTCGGACACGAGGGCGCGGTGGCGGGCCTTCACGGCCGCGTCGTCCGCCCCACGGTCGAGGCCGAGGACCTCGTAGGGATCGTTCGGGAGGCGGACGTGCCGGGCGGCGATGGCGCGGAACGCCGCCTCGTCGAAGCCGAAGATCCCGGCGACGGATCGCAGGTAGCGCTCCTCCGCCTCATGGATCGCCCCGTCCGCCCCGGCGATCTGGAACAGCCCGTCGAGGGCGTCCTCCAGCAGGGCGGGTTCGTCCCCGAAGGTCGTGGCGAGCTGGTGGGCGTAGGCCTCGTAGCCGTCGGTGGTGCGCTTGGCGAGGTCGAACAGGCGCGTCACGCCGGCCCGCGCGGCGGGCTCCACATGCACCACGCGGCCGAAGGCCTCCACCTCGGAGGGGAGCACCACGCCGTCCGACTTGGCCATCTTGGCCGCCAGCGCCACGAGGCCGGTGGTGAAGATCACGTCCCGGGGAGTCGGGCCGAAGGGGGCGCCGACCCGATCGACGAGGAAATGACCCGCGACGCCGCCGATCAGCCCGCCGAGGGGCCCGCCCACGGCGAGCCCGAGGCCGGCGCCGCCGAGCTTCCCCCAGATCCCGGACCCGCGAGGCGTGGGCGTCCGGCTGTCCTGATTCATCGGCGGGCTTTGGCGATCGTCCACCGGGATGCCCCGGCCGCCACCGGATAAACCGGCGGAGCCCGGGGCGGAAGGCCCGCGACGCCCGTCATAGGTGTCCAGTGGGCAAGCCCTCCGGCGGGTGCGGGGCGGGGCCCCGCGAATTCCGGGGGCATCGCCCCTCGATCCCACCGGAGGGCTCGCCCTTCGGCATCCTAAGTCTTACCGGCAGTACACGTTGCCGTAGGGGTCGCGGTACGTGCCGTAGGGGCAGCGCGGGGCGGTGGAGGCGCCGACGATGGCGCCGCCGGCGCCGCCGATGGCCGCACCCGCCAGGGCGCCGCCGGCCCGGCCCGTGGCCGCGCCGCCGATGGCCGCGCCCGCCAGCGCGCCGAGGCCAGCGCCGCCGAGCGCCCGGTCCTCGGGGGTGTTGCAGGCGCCGAGCGAGAGGGCGGCGAGGCCGGCGAGCGCGGCCGCGAGGGTCTTCTTCATGTCTCTACAACTCCCTTGTGCATCCGGGGCGGCTTTTGCCGTTTTGGTGGCGAATCGAGCTTAGCAGCAACCCAACGCGATCCCTACGGCCAAGGTTCCGTGGGGCGAGACAGACCATTGCGCCCGCTTCCCCTCCGGCCCTATGCCACGGGCGCGAACGGCAAAGCCCCTTGCCCGCGACAGCTTCGAGGCGACCATGCTGAAAGCCACCACGATCGTCCGCCGACCGGCGGTGCGCGCCGACCGCGTCGCCGACACGATCGAACTCGACCATGCCGGACGGACGGCCCCGGCCGCCTCCCTCACCACCTCCGGTGGTTTGAGCGTCGAGGTCGCCCTGCCCAAGGCCGGGGCGCTCGAGGACGGCGACGCCCTCCGCCTGGAGGATGGCCGGCTCGTCGTCATCCGCGCCGGTGCGGAGGACCTGTTGGAGGTGCGCGCCGAGAACCCCGCCCGCCTGATGCGCCTCGCGTGGCAACTCGGCGGCAACCACGTTCCCGCCGAGATCGGCGGCGACGGGCTGCATGTCCCCGCCTCGCCGGCCACCGCCGAACTGATCCGCGGACAGGGCTGCACCGCCACCCCGGTCCGCCGCGCCTTCCGCCCGGAAAAGATGGCGCACGACCACAGCAATTGCGGCCATGACCATGGCCACGATCACCACGATCACGGCCATTCGCACGATCATGGTCACGCCCACGACCATGGTCACGCGCACGATCATGGCCATTCCCAGGGGCACGACCACGATCGCCACGGCCATTCGCACGATCACGATCACGATCACGGCCACGGGCATGGGCACTGAGGCGGGGCGGGGGCGCCGGACCGGGATCGCGGCGGCTTTCGCCGGCCTTCTGCTCGCCCCGTCCGCCGAGGCGGCCCCGGACCCGACCCGCGACGTCCTCTGGATGGCGCTGAAGACCTGCGTCCTGGCCAAGCGGATCGCCAACCGGACCTTCCCGTGCCTGTCGGTCGATCTCGGCGAGGGGGAGAGGCCCGGCACGGCGGTGCTGCGGGCGCCGGGGGAGTCGACCCATCTCGTCGTCATGCCCACCGACACGGTGAAGGGGCTTGAAGCCTCGTCCCTGCGGGGGCCAAACGGCGCGGCCTATTGGCGGGCCGCCCTCGCCGCCCGCCACTTCGTGTCCGACGAGCTGAAGGACCGGGTGCCGGAGGGGGAGGTCGCGCTGGCGGTCAACTCCGCCCGGGGGCGCAGCCAGGACCAACTCCACATCCATCTCGATTGCCTGCGTCCGAAGGTATTGGACGCCCTCGACACCCATGGCCGCGCGGTCGGGGCGGCCTGGAAGCCCTTCCCGGTGCCCCTGGCGGGGGACCGGTTCCAGGCGATGAGGGTGCGGGCCGCCGAGGCGGAGGCGTTCAACCCCTTCGCGGCGCTGACGCGCCTGCCCGGCCGCCGGGACCTCACCCGCACGAGCTTCGCCGCCGTCGCGACCCGTCCCGGCGATCCCGAGCCCGGCTACCTCCTGCTGGCCTACCGCGCGCCCATCGCCAGCGCGGAGGACATCATGGACCACACCTGCGCCCTCGCCACGGCCCGCCGCACCCGTCCGACCGGGTAACGGAACCCCGGGTCACGGGCCGTCGTGTCGCCCAGAGGGTCAGCACAGCCGAAGTCTCCGCGCCGCTCAAGCGGAACCATTAGCTTGACGGCACGTTCTGCCGCCATGGAACACTACAAGTCCACCCTCGCCACGGCAGCGATTGCAGCTTTCGGCCTTCTGGCCGCCGCTCACGTCCTGCATCCGGGCAACTACGAGCGCACGACATACCCGTCGCGGCCCGTCGCGGCGGTGGCCCTGCAGGACTCGGCCTGGGTGAACCCCCCCTCGGCCCTGCCGGTCGCCGAGGGCACGTCGGCCACGGCGGATCGGATCGCCGCCGCGAAGGCGGAGCCGGTGCCGGTCGCCTGGACCTCGGCCACGGCGCCCTTGCGGACCGCCGAGGCGAGCCCGGCCCCGGAGCCCCGTCGGAAGGTGGCCCATGCCCGCCGGCACAAGGTGGCGCCGCGTCAGGCCCGCCTCGCCCAGGCGGATCTCGCCCGCCCGGCATCGCCCCCCGTCGAGGCCGCCCCGGTCGCCCGGAAGGCGCAGCCGAACCGGATCGACCCGATCGGCGACCTCATCCGCGGCCTGGGCCTCGGCAGCGACAGCTGACCGAAGCCCGGCCCGTCCGGGATCAGCGCTCCAGCCGGGCGACGAGGCTCGACGTGTCCCAGCGGTTGCCGCCCATCGCCTGCACCTCGGCGTAGAACTGGTCCACCAGGGCCGAGACCGGCAGCTTCGCCCCGTTGCGACGGGCCTCGTCGAGGAGGATGCCCAGGTCCTTGCGCATCCAATCGACGGCGAAGCCGAAATCGAACTTGCCGGCGTTCATGGTCTTGCCGCGGTTCTCCATCTGCCAGGAGCCGGCCGCGCCCTTGGCGATCACGTCGAGCACCGCCTCCACATCGAGGCCCGCCCGCTTAGCGAAGTGGACGCCCTCCGAGAGACCCTGCACCAATCCGGCGATGCAGATCTGGTTGACCATCTTGGTGAGCTGGCCGGACCCAACCGGCCCCATCAGGCGGCAGGCGCGGGCGTAGGACCCGATGGCCTCCTCGACCGTCGCGTAGGTCCCGGCCTCGCCCCCGCACATCACCGTCAGCACGCCGTTCTCGGCGCCCGCCTGACCGCCCGAGACCGGGGCGTCGATGAAACCGAATCCCTTCTCCTGCGCGGCGGCGGCGAGTTCCCGGGCCACCTCCGCCGAGGCGGTGGTGTGATCGACGAAGATCGCCCCCGGCGCCATGCCGGCCAGCGCCCCGTCCTCGCCCAGCACGACACTGCGCAGGTCGTCGTCGTTGCCGACGCAGGCGAAGACGATCTCCGCGCCCCGGACCGCCTCGCGCGGCGTGGCGGCGTGGGCGCCGCCATGGGTCTTCACCCATGCCTCGGCCTTCGCGCCGGTGCGGTTGTAGACCGTGACGTCGTGCCCCTTCTTGGCGAGGTGGCCCGCCATCGGGCCGCCCATGACGCCGAGACCCAGAAAAGCGACCTTGGCCATTGTCCCGTCTCCACCCGAACGCCGCCGGTTCCGCCCGCGCGGCCCGCGATCCCTCCCGCGTCCGGTCCCGGGACCGGCGGGGCGCGACTGACCTATAGCGCAAGGCGCGGGCGACGATACCGCTCCGGGGCCGCCGTATGCAAAATTCACCGGGGCGGCCGGCGGGCCTACAGCCGCCGCCCGATTGTCCGCGCCCGGTCGCCCGAAGACCTTTGCAGGGCGTGAAATTTCCGGCAGAACGCGGCCAGATCACAAGGCTCCGTGAGGGCCGTCACCGCCGTGGGCCGGGGAGGCCACGCCATGACCGCTGTGCAGAAGCATGGGCCCTGGGCCCTCGTGGGGGCGCTCGGCGCCGCCGCCCTCGCCATCGTCGCGACCGAGCGCGGCGAGGCCGTGAACGCCCTCTGGATCGTGGTCGCGGCGGTCTGCGTCTACCTCATCGCGTATCGATATTACTCGAAGTTCATCGCCGAGAAGGTGATGAAGCTCGACGGCAACCGCGCCACCCCGGCCCTGCGCCACAACGACGGCCTGGACTACGTTCCCACCAACAAGAGCGTGCTGTTCGGCCACCACTTCGCGGCCATCGCGGGCGCCGGCCCGCTGGTCGGCCCGGTGCTGGCGGCGCAGATGGGCTACCTGCCCGGCATGCTCTGGATCCTGGCGGGCGTGGTGCTCGCTGGCGCGGTGCAAGACTTCGTGGTCCTGTTCGTCTCCATGCGCCGGGACGGGCGCTCGCTGGGCGAACTGATCCGCGCCGAACTCGGGGCGGTGCCGGGCGTCATCGCGCTGGTGGGCACCTTCCTCATCATGATCATCCTGCTGGCGGTGCTGGCGCTGATCGTGGTCAAGGCGCTGGCCGAGAGCCCGTGGGGCACCTTCACGGTGATGTCGACGATCCCGATCGCCATCCTGATGGGCCTCTACACCCGCTACGTCCGCCCCGGTAAGATCGGCGAGGTGTCGATCCTCGGCTTCGTCCTGCTGATGGCGGCGATCTTCGGGGGCGGCCAGGTGGCCGCGAGCCCGGTCTGGGGCCCGGCCTTCACCTTCACCGGCACGCAGCTGTGCTGGATGCTGATCGGCTACGGCTTCGTCGCCTCGGTGCTGCCGGTGTGGCTGCTGCTGGCCCCGCGCGACTACCTCTCGACCTTCCTCAAGATCGGCACCATCGTCGGGCTGGCGCTTGGCATCGCCGTCGTGGCGCCGCACCTTCAGATGCCGGCCATGACCAAGTTCGTGGACGGCACCGGCCCGGTCTGGGCGGGCAGCCTGTTCCCGTTCCTGTTCATCACCATCGCCTGCGGCTCGGTCTCGGGCTTCCACGCCCTGATCTCGTCGGGCACCACGCCGAAGCTCATCGCCAACGAGCGCGATGCCCGCTTCGTCGGCTACGGCGCGATGCTGATGGAATCCTTCGTGGCGATCATGGCGCTGGTCTCGGCCTGCGTGATCGATCCCGGCGTGTACTTCACCATGAACTCCCCGGCCGCCCTCGTGGGCACGACGCCGGAGACCGCCGCCGCCGCCGTGACGAAGCTCGGCTTCTCCACGACCCCGGAGGTCATCACCCAGACCGCCGCCGACGTCGGCGAGCACACCATCATCTCCCGCGCCGGCGGCGCCCCGACGCTCGCCGTCGGCATGGCGCACATCATCTCCTCCGCCATCGGCGGCAAGGGGATGATGGCCTTCTGGTACCACTTCGCCATCCTGTTCGAGGCGCTGTTCATCCTCACGGCGGTGGATGCGGGGACGCGGGCCTGCCGCTTCATGGTGCAGGACCTCGTGGGGCTCGTGGCCCCAAGCTTCAAGAAGACCGATGCCTGGGGCCCGAGCATCGTCGCCACGGCGATCTCGGTGGGGGCCTGGGGCTACTTCCTCTACCAGGGCGTGACCGACCCGCTGGGCGGCATCAACACCCTGTGGCCGCTCTTCGGCATCTCGAACCAGATGCTGGCGGCGGTGGCGCTGACCCTCTGCACCGTGGTGATCTTCAAGATGAAGCGCGAGAAATACGCCTTCGTCACCATCATCCCGACGGTGTGGCTATGCATCTGCACCCTCACGGCGGGCTACCAGAAGATCTTCTCGGCCGACCCGAAGATCGGCTTCCTGGCGCATGCCGACCGGTACGCGACCGCCGCCGCCGAGGGCAAGCTCCTCGCGCCGGCCAAGAACGCCGGGCAGATGAGCCAGATCATCCTCAACGACCGGATCGACGCGGTGCTGGCCAGCCTGTTCATCGCCCTCGTCGTGGCGATCGCGGTCTTCGGCGTCATGGCCTGCGCGAAGGCGCTGCGGGCCGACCGCTGGACGGCGCTGGAGACCGACCCGAAGATCGTCCCCGCGGAGTGAGCCGATGGCCGCGACACAAGGGTTCCGGAGCCAGTTGCGGACGCTGACCAAATGCGTCTGCGACGGCGCCCGGCTGATGGTGGGGCAGGGGGATTACGGCGTCTATGCCGAGCATATCCGCCGCACCCACCCCGACCGGGAGCCGATGACCGAGACGGAGTTCTTCCGCAACCGGGAGAACGCCCGGTTCGGCGTGGGCAACACCTCGGGTTTCCGTTGCTGCTGAGGGCAAGCTTGACACTCAGGCCCCTCGCCACACCATCTGTGGTCCACGGGAGACCTGTATGAGCATTTTCCAGGACGCCATCCTCCGCTTCGGCCGGACGATCATGTCCTATGCCGGTGACGCGCTGTTCCTGCAAGCGGCGGTCTCGGCGGCGGCCAACGTCATCGTCGCGGACGGGGACGTGGCGGAGGAGGAGATCGAGGCGGCGATCCTCGGCATCCGCTCCAACCCGATCCTCGAGAAATCCTACGACACGCTGCGCGTCGAGCAGGAGTTGTACGAGGCCATCGCCCGCGCCAAGACCCGGGCGGGGCGGATCGAGAATCTCCGCGCCGCCTCGGCTATCGCCGACCGGCCCATCGAGCAGCGCCAGGACGTCTTCCTGATCGCCGCCGACGTGGCCGACCTCGGGGGTATCAGCGATGTGGAGCACACGGCGCTGGACGAGATCGCCAACGCGCTGGACGTGGTGAAGTCGGCCCTGCTGCGGTGAGGCCGGCGATGTAGTGTTTCCTGGCGGAAACAACTTGGTCCCCCCTGCGGCGTCGCGCGGATGTACCTGGAGGGCCGGGGCGCCCTAGATCGAATCCGCCACCCGGTTCCACCCCGGTGGGCCGGGAGATCGCATGGGCCTCGTCCTCTACGCCCTCAAGTTCCGCATCACGACCTACGTGCTCGCGGTGCTGATGATGCTCGGCGGCATCGGCGCCATCGTCGTCACGCCGAAGGATGTGCTGCCCGTCGTCGACATCCCCGTCGTCGTGGTGGTCTGGACCTATACCGGCCTGTCCACCCCGGAGATGGAACAGCGCATCACCACCTATGCCGAGTACGGCATTTCCAACAACGTCAACAATATCCGCCGCATGGAGTCGACCACGCTCCAGGGCACTGCGGTGCAGCGGATCTACTTCGATTCGAGCGTGAGCATCGATCTGGCCATCGCCCAGGTCGTCTCGTCCACGAACTCCATCCGCGCGGTGATGCCCACCGGCACCCAGCCGCCGGTGATCGTGCGCTACTCGGCCTCCTCGGTGCCGGTGATCCAGCTCGCCCTGTCCTCGGCGCGGCAGAGCCTCAACGAGATCTACGATTACGCCCAGTACCGCATCCGCCAGACGCTGGCGCAGGTGCCGGGCTCGACGCTGCCCGCGCCGTTCGGTGGGGCGCCCCGGCAGATCATGGTCGACCTCGACCTCAACGCCCTCCAGGCGCTGGGCCTGACGCCGCTGGACGTCACCAACGCCATGACGGCGCAGAACCTCACCGTCCCCTCGGGCCTCTCGAAGATCGGCGAACTGCAATACCCGATCCAGCTCAACGCGACGCCGCCGTCCATCGAGACGCTCAACACCGCCCCGATCCGGGTGGTGGCCGGGCAGCCGGTGCTGGTGCGCGACGTGGCCTATGTCCGCGACGGCGGCCCGCCGCAGATCAACGTCGTCCGCTCGGACGGCAGCCAGGCCGTGCTGATGCAGGTCATCAAGAACGGCAACGCCTCGACGCTGAGCGTGGTCAACAACGTCAAGGCGGCGATGCCGACGATCCACGCCGCCGCCCCCGAGGGCATGAACATCAAGCTGCTGTTCGACCAATCGGTGTTCGTGTCGAACGCCATCGAGGGCGTGCTGCACGAGGCGGCCATCGCCGCCGCCCTCACCGGGCTGGCGATCCTGCTGTTCCTCGGCTCGTGGCGCTCCACGGTGGTCGTGCTGATCTCGATCCCCCTCTGCGTGATGACCTCCCTGGCCGTGCTGGCCGCGCTCGGCGAGACCATCAACGTCATGACCCTGGGCGGGCTGGCGCTGGCGGTGGGCATCCTCGTGGACGACGCCACGGTGGCGATCGAGAACACCTACCGCCTGTTCGAGGAGGGGGAGGAGTTCCGGGAGAGCGTGGTCCACGGCGCCGCCGGGATCGCCAAGCCGGCCCTGATCTCGACGCTCTCGATCTGCGCCGCGTTCACCGCCGTCTTCGCCCTCACGGACACGCCGAAATACCTGTTCACCCCGCAGGCGCTCGCGGTCGTCTTCGCGATGCTGACCTCCTACCTCCTGTCACGGACCCTGGTGCCCCTGCTGATCGACGTGATCGTCGCGCCGGAATACGCGGCCAAGCATGCCAAGGACCGGAAGGACCGGGATCAGGAGGCCCCCCGCCGGACCCGCCTCGGCCGGGCCTTCGGGACGGTCTCGAAGCCGTTCCTGCGCTTCGCCGGATCCTTCCAACGGGGCTTCGAGGACCGGTTCACCCGCTTCCACCGGGGCTATGTCGGCCTGCTGCACGCCGCCCTGCGCCGCCGGCTCATCACGGCGGCGGTCACGGCCGCCGTCCTGGCGCTCGGGGGCACGCTGTTCCTGTTCACCGGCCAGGACTACTTCCCGGACATCGAATCGAGCCAGCTGACGATGCATCTCCGGGCCCGCGCCGGCCTGCGCATCGAGACGACGCAGCAGGTCTTTGCGGACGTGGAGGACGTGGTGCGGGAGGTGATCCCCGAGGGCGAGATCGAGCAGATCCTCGACAACATCGGCCTGCCCTCGATCAACTACAACTTCGCCTTCTCGGACGGCTCCTTCGTCTCCTACAACGACGGGCAGATGCTCATCAGCCTGAAGGAGGGTCACGGCTCGGTCGCGGGCTACAAGAAGCGCCTGCGGGCCGAACTGATGCGGCGCTTCCCCGACCTCACGGTCTATTTCCAGCCGGCGGACATCATCACCCAGATCTTGAACTTCGGCGTCATCACGCCGATCGACGTGCAGGTCTCCGGGCGCAACAAGGAGAAGAACCTGGAGGTCGCCCAGACCATCGTCCGCCGCCTGCGCGAGACGAAGGGCCTCGTGGACGTACACCTGCAGCAGATCGTCAACGTTCCGCAATTCTATGTGGACGTCGATCGGCGCCTCGCCTCGGAGCTAGGGCTCACCGAGCAGTCGGTGGCGCAGAACATGAACATCTCCCTGTCGGGCAGCTATCAGGTCACGCCGAACTTCTGGCCGGACCCCAAGACGGGCATCCCCTACCAGCTCTGGGTGCAGACGCCGGAATACCGCAACAGCTCCCTCACCGACCTGCGCAACACGCCGCTCTTCGTGCGCGCCGCCGCCACCTCGGGGGCGGGGCCGGGGGTGCTCACCCTCCTGTCGAGCGTGGCGGACCTCCGGCGGGTGCCGACGCAGACGGTGATCAACCACGTCAACATCCAGCCGACCTACGACATCTTCGCCTCGGTGCAGGACCGCGACCTCGGCTCCGTCGCCCGGGAGATCGACAAGGTGGTGCAGGAGGAACAGAAGAACCTGAAGGCCCCGGACAAGATCACCGTGCGCGGGCAGATCGAGAGCATGCGCTCGGCCTTCCTGCGCCTCGGCATCGGGCTCGGCATCGCGCTGATCGCCGTCTACCTGCTGATGGCGGTGAACTACCAGAGTTGGGGCGACCCCTTCGTGGTCATCGCCGCCCTGCCCATCGCCTTCTGCGGCATCACCACCGGGCTGTTCATCACCGGCACCACATTCTCGATCCCCTCGATCTTCGGGGCGATCATGTCGGTCGGCATCGCCTCGGCGAACTCGATCCTGCTCGTCACCTTTGCCAAGGAGCACCGGGAGGCCACCGGGTGCAGCGCCGCGGAAGCCGCCATCGCGGCCGGCGAGACCCGGCTGCGACCGGTGCTGATGACCGCCTCGGCCATGTTCCTCGGCCTCATCCCCATGGCGCTCGGCACGGGGGAGGGCGGGGAGCAGAACGCGGCGCTGGCGCGGGCGGTGATGGGCGGCATCGCCTTCGCGACGCCGGCCACGCTGCTGCTGGTGCCCTTCCTCTACACGCTCCTGCGCGGCGGCCCGGCGCAGCCGGTGGAGGATTACCTGCCGCCGGAGGAGGCGAAGGCGCCTCAGGCGGCGGCCTGAGCCTCGGCGATCGCCGCCTCGAAGGCCTGGAAGGCGGCGGTTGCCTCGTCCCAGCGGCTGGCGGGAATATGGGTCAGCATCGCCTTGCACTGGGTGCGGGCCTGGGAGAGGGCGGCCTCCACGGCGGCGGGGAAGGCGGGGTGGGACGCGATCACGCCCTGGTCGGCCGCCACCGGCCGGGCGCCGATCAGCACCGACGCGAGGCGGCGGCGCCAGACCGCGCAATCGGCGGGCAGGCGGGCCAGCAGGAGGTCCTTCTCCTCGCCTTGCTGACGGCTGAGGAGGGTCTGGCTCAGATCCTCGATCCGGTCGATCCGGGCGATGGCGTCGCCGATCTCCTGCCCGGCCTTGCCAGCCCCGGCGGCGACCCGGCCGACGCTGTCGGCGATCTCGCTGGTGGCCTGGATCTGCTGATCGAGGAGGCCGGAGGTCGCGCGCATCTCGGCGGCGACGGAGGCGACCTTGCCGCTCTCGGTGGCGACGCGGCTGCTCGCCTGGGACATGGCGCTGGAGCCGGCCTTCACGGCCTCCCGGCTCTGGCTCACGGCCTCCCGCATCGCCGACATCTCGTCCCGTAGGTGCTTGATGCGCTGGTGAATCTCGTCCGTCGCCCGGGCGGTCTGGGCGGAGAGGGCCTTCACCTCGGCGGCCACCACGGCGAAGCCCCGCCCGGCCGCGCCGGCGCGGGCGGCCTCGATGGTCGCGTTGAGGGCGAGCAGGTTGGTCTGGCCCGAGATGGCCGCGATGGCCCCGGCCATCTCCTCGATCCGCGCGGCCGCCTGGGAGAACCCGTCCAGCCGGCGGCCGATCTCGTCGGTGCCACCCTCGATCCGGCGCATCCCGTCGGAGGCCCGGTGAAGGTCCTCGGCGCAGGCGCCGATGCCGCTGCTCGCCGCCTCGGCGCTGTCGGCCACCTCGCCGGACCGGCTCGCGATCTCGCGGGTGGTGGCGGCCAACTCCTCGGTGGCCGCCGCCATCAGGCGCGCCTGCTCGGCCATGCCCGTGGCATCGTGGGCCATCCAGCCCAGCGAAGTGCCGGCCTCGGAAGCCGCCGCCGAGAGGCGTCCGGGCAGGGCGATCGCCTCGCGGTCCACGGGCGCGGCAGGCGCCGGAACCACCGGGATTAGCTCCTCGACCGCGGGCGCCGACGCGGCGACCTGGACGGGGGGGAACCTTTTCCGGGTGAGCGTGAACATAGGGTATCCGGCAGTAGGAAAATTTCGCCGGATACTATTGCAGATTGAATATGAAGGAGGCGTTCACGCTCGCTCGACGGGAGTGACCCCCCGCTCTCCTCGCGGAGAGCGGGGAAGGGGCGATCACTCGCCGGTCAGCGCCGCCTTGGTGCGCGACCACCAGCCCGCCCGCTTCGGACGATCGGGATCGCTCGGCTCGGTCAGGACGACGGCGACCGGCTCGGCCGGGGGCTCGGCCGCCACCGGGGCCACGGCGGCGGGGGCCTGAGCCGGTGCCGTTTCCTCGGACGGGGATGCCTCCTGGGCCGGCGCGGCGGCCTCGGCGACCTCCGTCGCGGAGACCGGGGTCTCGCCGACGGGCTCGGCGGCGGGAACGGTCGGGGCGGCCTCGATGGCCTCAAGGGTCTCGGCGCTCACAGGCTCCTCGGAGGAGGGGCTGACCTCGCCCTCCGTCTCGCCCGCCTGACCCTCGTCGTCGCGGCCACCGGTCCGCTCCGTCCGGCCACGGCCACCCCGGCGCCCGCGCCGACGGCGACGGCCCTTCTCGCCATCACCGGCATTGCCCTCGTCGTTGTCGGCCGCGGCGGAGGCGTCGCCGCCCTCGCCGCCCTCGGCGGCGGGGGCCTCGGCGGACTCGTCCTCGCCCTCGTCCTCACCTTCGTCGGTATCCTGCTCGGAACCGGACTCCCGGGCCTCCTGACCCTCGGAACGCCCGCCCCGGCGGCGACGGCGACGGCGCCGACGACGGCCTTCGCCATCCTCGCGGGATTCCTCGCGCTCCTCGCCGGAGGTCTCGGCCGCCTCGACCTCCACCTCGGCGACGGCCTCCGTCTCCTCGGTGTCGTCCTCGGCCTCATCCTCGAACTCCATCGACGGCGAGATCGCCGTGGCGCGCACGCCCGTGACGGGGCCCTCGGCCCGCTGCGCCGGGTCGCCCCGCTCCAGGGCGAAGGCCGAGGTCGGCGGGAGGCGCTCGTCGGCGACGATGATCACCGTCACGCCGAAGCGCATCTCGATCTCGTGCAGGTGCGCCCGCTTCTGGTTGAGGATGTAGAGAGCCACCTCCGTCCGCGTGCGCAGCACGAGGTTGTGGCTCGCCGACTTCAGCAGGGTCTCCTCGATGGAGCGCAGGATGTGCAGGGCCACCGAGGCGGTCGCCCGCACGAAGCCCGAGCCGCCGCAATGCGGGCAGGGCACCGAGGAGGATTCGAGCAGCCCGGTGCGGATGCGCTGGCGGCTCATCTCCATGAGGCCGAAGGGCGAGATCCGCCCGACCTGGATGCGCGCCCGGTCGTTCTTCAGGCAGTCGTTCAGCTTCTTCTCGACGGCGCGGTTGTTGCGCTTCTCCTCCATGTCGATGAAGTCGATGACGATCAGCCCGGCGAGGTCGCGCAGGCGCAGCTGGCGGGCCACCTCCTCGGCGGCCTCCAGGTTCGTCTTGAGGGCGGTGTCCTCGATGTCGTGCTCCCGGGTGGAGCGGCCCGAGTTCACGTCGATCGAGACCAGGGCCTCGGTCGGGTTGATGACGAGGTAGCCCCCCGACTTCAGGGAGATGTGCGTCGAGAACATCGCATCGAGCTGCTGCTCCACCCCGTAGCGGGCGAAGACCGGCGTCGTGTCGCGGTACGGCTTCACGACCTTGGTCTGGTCGGGCATCAGCATCCGCATGAAGTCCTTGGCCTCGCGGTAGGCGTCCTCGCCCGCCACGAGCACTTCATCGAGATCCTTGTTGTACAGGTCGCGAATCGCCCGCTTGATGAGCGAGCCCTCTTCGTAGACGAGGCTCGGGGCGATCGAGGACAGGGTCAGCGCCCGCACCGATTCCCACAGGCGCATCAGGTACTCGAAGTCGCGGGCGATCTCGGGCTTGGAGCGCGAGGCGCCGGCGGTGCGCAGGATGACGCCCATCCCCTCCGGCACGTCCAGATCGGCCACGACCTCCTTCAGGCGCTTGCGGTCCGCCGCCGAGGTGATCTTGCGGGAGATGCCGCCGCCACGCCCGGTATTGGGCATCAGCACGGAGTAGCGCCCGGCCAGCGACAGGTAGGTGGTGAGCGCCGCGCCCTTGGTGCCGCGCTCCTCCTTCACCACCTGCACCAGAATGATCTGGCGGCGCTTGATGACATCCTGGATCTTGTAATGACGGCGCGGGGCGCGGGGGCGCTCCGGGATTTCGCCCAGGGCATCGCCGCCGACCTGGGCGATCTTCGGCTCGGCGTCGGGGTCGTCGGACTCCTCCTCGTCGCCCTCTTCCTCGTCGCCCTCTTCCTCGTCGTCCTCGTCCTCGTCGTCCTCTTCGTCGCCCTCATCCTCGTCCGACTCGTCGGCGTCGGTCTCGAGGATCTCGACCGAGGCCTCGACGGGGGTGGCCTCCGCGAAGGGGGCATCCGTCGCGTCGGCGACGTTCGTCAGCTCCTCGGTGACGGCGATTACCGCCTCGGGGGGAACCTCGGAATCGAGTTCGGTGGAGGCGGCGACGGGCTCGCCGGGGGCGGGCTCGTCCGAGGCCACGGCGCCTTCGCCGGCCTGGGCTTCGCCCCCGGCGTGCCCCTCGGCCACGTGACCCTCGGACCCGTAGCCCTCTGAGGCTTGGCCCCCTGAGGCTTGGCCCTCGGTGGCGAGTTCCTCGCGCACCGCCTCGGCGTTGTCCGACAGGGCGTCGGGCAGCCCGCCGGCCAGGATCTCCTCGCCCTCGACCGCCTGCACGCCCTCGGCGCCGTCCTCGGCGCTCACGGTCTCGTCGCGGCGCGAGCGGGCCTCCGCCCGGCGACCGCGGGAGCGGCGGGGCGAGCGGCGGCGGCGCTCCTCGCGCTCGCGGTACTCGTCGGCCTCCCGCGCCTCCTCCTCCAGCAGCGCCTGCCGGTCGGCGAGGGGGATCTGGTAGTAGTCGGGGTGGATCTCGTTGAAGGCCAGGAAGCCGTGGCGGTTGCCGCCGTACTCCACGAAGGCGGCCTGGAGCGAGGGCTCCACCCGCGTGACCTTGGCGAGGTAGATGTTGCCGCGAAGCTGGCGGCGGCTGGCGGATTCGAAGTCGAACTCCTCGACCTTAGAACCTTGGACCGTGACGACCCGGGTCTCCTCCGGGTGCATCGCGTCGATGAGCATCTTGTTGGCCATGACGAACTCTCGGCATGGCGGCCGACGTCTCGCTCCGTGCCCGGAGCCCCGGCGGCGCCTCGCCCGACTGCGAAACCGTCGGGCGCGGGGCCGGCCTCGTCACCGAGGCCGCGGGGAAGGGGGATGGGATTGTGCCGTCAACCGCCGTCTGGCGCCCTGGGCGCCGGGGGTTGAAAATGGCCGGCGGGATGAAGGAAACGGCGCGGCGCGTCGTGCGTGCGCGCGGGGCACGAGCAGCGGCAAGCGGTGCTGTGCGTCCCTCCATCGTGTGCCGACCTCTCGAAAGCATCTCGACCGGTCAGAAAAGGCCGGCCGTGAAATCCTGGTGCGGCGAAGATCGCCGCGTCGTCCGACACCTGTCCGGTCGATCAAGTGGTCCGCCGTCGCCCGGGCGGGTGAAAGCCCCGCTGCGACGCCGCGTCCGCTTTCTCAGTAGAATTCGGCCGCGTCCACGAGCCGCGGATGCGGCCGGCGGGACCGGAAAGGGGTCGGTATCATTACAAACCGTGGCAGCGGTTTGGCAAGGGCCGCCTGCGTGATCGAGTCACGCAAACGTCACTCCGCCGCCACAAGTTGCGGGACAAGACCATCGAGGGCCGCCGGTTTCGGACCGCCGGTCGCCCAATCCAGCAACTCGACCGTGTGGACGATGGGGATGGCGGTGCCCTTCCCGATCTGCGTCGCGCAGCCGATGTTGCCGGTGGCGATCACGTCCGGCCGGATCCGCTCGATGTTCGCGACCTTGCGGGCCCGCAGCTTCCCGGCGATCTCCGGCTGGAGGATGTTGTAGGTCCCCGCCGAGCCGCAGCAGATATGCCCCTCGGGCACGTCCTTCACGGTGAAGCCCGCCTTCTTCAGGAGGGCCTTCGGCTCGGTGCGGATGCCCTGGCCGTGCTGCATCGAGCAGGCGGAGTGGTAGGCGACCACGAGGTCGCTCTCCACCACCGGAGGGATCAGCCCGAGGGTCGCGACGAACTCGGTCACGTCCTTGGCCAGGGCCGAGACCCGGGCCGCCTTCTCCGCGTAGGCGGGGTCGTCCCGGAACATGAAGCCGTAATCCTTGATCGTCGTGCCGCAGCCGGAGGCGGTGACGAGGATCGCGTCGAGCCCCTTGGCGATCTCGGCGTCCCAGGCATCGATCGCCTGCTTGGCGTGGGCGTGGGCGGAATGCTCCTTACCCATGTGGTGGGTGAGCGCCCCGCAGCATCCTTCCTGCGCCTGCACCACCTCGACCCCGTGGCGGTTGAGGAGGCGGATCGCTGCCTCGTTGAAGTCCGGGCGCAGGACGCTCTGGGCGCAGCCGCGCAGCAGGGCGACGCGCTTCTCCGGGCGCCCCTGCCGGGGCGGGAAGGTGCCCGGTCGGTTGGTGGGGTTGCGGGCGGGCATGGTGGCGGGGGCGAGGTCCAGCATCGCCGCGAGACGGTTGCCGACCTGAGGCAGGCGGGCGACGAGGCCCCGGAGCGGCTGACCGAGCTTGGCCGCCCTGAGCGCGAGGCGGAACCGGGCGGGGTAGGGGAGGACGAAGGCGAGGACCGCCCGCAGCAGCCTGTCGCCCGCCGGCCGTTCGTAGGTCTCCTCGATATGCGCCCGCGCATGATCGACGAGGTGCATGTAGTGCACCCCGGACGGGCAGGTGGTCATGCAGGACAGGCAGGTGAGGCAGCGGTCGACGTGGCGCACCACCTCGGCGCTCGCCGCCTTGCCCCCCTCCAGCATGTCCTTGATCAGGTAGATCCGCCCCCTGGGAGAATCGAGCTCGTCGCCGAGCAGCAGGTAGGTCGGGCAGGTCGCGGTGCAGAAGCCGCAATGCACGCAGGTCCGCAGGATCTTCTCCGAGGCCGCCAGGGCGGGGTCGGCGAGCTGGGCGAGGGTGAAGTTGGTCTGCACGGTTCGATCCTGCCTCAAGGCTCTCCGCCCCCTCGCGGGGAGGGGGAAGACGGTCAAATCCCCGCGTACATCCGGCCGGGGTTGAAGATCGCCGCCGGGTCGTGGGCGGCCTTTATGCCGGCGGTGATCCGCATCAGCGCCTCGGGTTGCGGCGCGAAGACCGGCACGGCGGCGCGCACCGCGTCGGGGGCCCGCACCAAAGTCGCGTGGCCCCCCTGCGCCCGGACGGCGGCGCGCACCGCCTCCGCTCCAGCATCGCCCCCGGCGGGCGTCGCCAGCCAGACGAGGCCGCCGGCCCAATCGTAGAACCACCGGGCCGAGGTCTTCGCCGCCACGGCGGCCGTGACCGCCGGCCCCCGGGACGGAGCCGTCGAGATCCGCCACAGGGCCTCGCCCTGCGGTTCCGCCAGGGGGCCGGCGTCGCGCACGGTCCGCCACAGGGCGGCCCCGGCCTCGCCCTCCAGGATCTCGGGGGTGCCGTAGCGTTTCAGCAGGCGGCGCAGCTCGCCGAGCCGGTAGGTGATGGAGTCCGAGAAGCCTTCGAGGCGCATCAGCGTCCGGGCCTCCGGGGTGCCGAGCCCGGCGGGCAGGTGGGCCGCGCCGGTCAGCTCGAAGGGCGAGCCGAGGGCCGCCGCCAGGGCCTCCACCGCGCGGGCGTCGTCGAGGCCGGCGAAGACCAGGGTCGCCACCCGCTCGTTGACCGGCAGCACCTTGAAGATCACCTCGGTGAGCAGTCCCAGCGTGCCGTGGGCGCCGGCCATGAGTTTCACGAGGTCGAGGCCGGTGACGTTCTTCATCACCCGCCCCCCCGACTTGATCGCCTCGCCCCGTCCGTTGACGAAGCGCACGCCGATGAGGCTGTCGCGGGCGGCGCCGGCATTGATGCGCCGGGGGCCGGAATTGTTGATCGCCGCCACGGCGCCGATGGTGGGCTCGCCGGTGGTGCCGTAGATCGCGCGGTAATCCACCGGCTCGAAGGTCAGCATCTGGCTGCGGGAGGCCAGCAGCGCCTCCACCTCGGCCAGCGGCGTGCCGGCGCGGGCGCCGATCACCATCTCGGCGGGCTCGTAGAGGGTGACGCCGGTGAGGCCCCGCGCGGAGAGGGTCGCCTCGTCCTGCGGCGGGCGGCCGAGCCCCGCCTTCGTGTCGCCGCCGACGATCCGCAGCCGCTCCGCCCGGCCCGCCGCCGCGCGCACGCGCTCACAGGCCTCCGCCTCCGTCCCGGGCTCGCTGCCGCCCATCGTTCCCCGCCCCGCGCTCTTTCATTGGTCCAGATCCAGGAAGGGTGTCGCCGGAACCGCCGGAGGTTGCAAGCCGGGCATCCGGCCGCGCCTTTCACCGGGCGGGGTTTCTCGCATCAAGGTTTGTCCCGCATCCCCAGACATGCTGTCGCGCACGGGAGCGGCGGTGCGCGATGGACGGAAGCGGCCCTCCCATCGCATAAGGGGGGGCCTTCACACCGTCGGACAGGTCTACCGGGTCGGACTCATGGAGAGAATCGCGGCAAGCATCGCCCAGGTCGCGGCGGAGGCCCTGCTGAGGGCCGGGACGGGGCCGAACGGTCAGGTCGTCGACCTCCCCCCGGCGGTGCTGGACGGCCTCAACGCCTGGATCGCCAGCCGGGCCGATCCGAAGCCCACCATCCCGGAGGCGATCCGCACCGGCATATCCGAGTGGCTCTCGGCCCAGGGCTACCTGCCGGGCGGGGAGGGGGCGTAGCGGGACAGGAAGAGGGCCACCGCCTCCTCCACCCGGGCCGCGATCCGCTCCGCTGTCATCGGCCGCTCCGGCGGGCGCAGGAGGTTGACGACGGTCTCGTTGCCCATCACCGCGCCGATGAACAGGGAGGCCGCGAGCGCCGGGTCCCCGCCGGTGAAGGCGCCGTCGCGTTCGGCCGCCTTCAGGTAATCCGTCAACCGCCGGCTCGTGCGCTCGGGCCCCGCCGTGAACAGGGCCATGCCGAGGGCGGGGTTGCTCACCGTCTCCGTCACCACGATCCGCAGGAGAGCGATCACCTCCGGCCCGCTCATCGCCCGCAGCAGGTTGAGGCCGAGGTCGCGCAGCACGTCGGGCAGGCCCGCCCCGCTGTCGAAATTCGCGTCGAGGGTGGCGCGCAACTCCTCCGTCCGCGCCAGGACGATCTCGATCACGAGGTTGTCCTTGCTGAGGAAATGCCGGTAGAGGGTCTCCTTCGAAGCCCCGGCCTGCTCGGCCACCCGCTGCATCGTCGTCTCGGCGAATCCCTGGCGCAGCAGGATCCGCTCGGCCACCGCGAGGATTTCCCGCCGACGGCGTTGCCCCCGCGGCACAGGGCGGGTTTGACGCCCGTGGGTGGTATCGTCTCCCGTTGACATCTTCGACGTTGCCCCTCTTATAAGCGTACCTAACGGTTCGCTTATGTCGGTGCAACGGCACCCGGGATGCTGGCCGTTCAGTCCTGCCGCCCTCCGGCGCAGGGTCAGGATCGAGCAGCCAAGCATGCGTGAGGACGACGAGGCGTTCGGGCAGCGGTCGGGCCGTGGGCGGCCCGCATCCCGGCGCCGGGACTACCTCGATCTCGGGGGCGACCGGGACCGCGACGCCCCCGAGGGCGAAGGTCAACCGGAATCCGGGCGGCAGGGCGGAAACGCCCCGAGCCGGGCCTCGGACGAGGACCAGGATCACGGCAAGGACCGGGATCGGGGCAAGAGCCAGGGCAAGGCCCAGGATGAGGGCAAGGGCCAGGACCAGAGCCAGGATCAGGGCAAGGATCAGGGCGGGGACGACAAGCAGGGCCAGGACGACAGCATGCGGCGGCGCAAGAAGCGCCGGCCCCTCGTCATCGGCATCGCCGCCCTGGTGATCGTCGCGCTGATCGGCGGCGGGATCTACTATTGGCTCACGACCCGGGGCAAAGCCTCGACGGACGACGCCTACACCGACGGCAACATCGTCAACATCGCGCCGCAGGTGGCGGGTCAGGTCGTCACCCTCGACGTGACCGACAACCAGTTCGTCCACAAGGGCGACCCGCTGTTCCACATCGACGCCCGGCAATACGTGTTCAGCCAGGAGCAGGCGCAGGGCCAACTCGACACCACCAAGGCGCAGGCGGCGAGCCAGAAGCTCGGCGTCGAGATCGCCCGGAAGAACTTCCCCGCCGCCTTCGAACTGGCCAAGGCCAACCTCGATTCGGCCAAGGCCAACCTGCAACTCCAGCAGTCGAACTACGATCGGCAGAAGAGCCTGCCGAAGCTCGCCACCACCCAGCAGGAGGTGGACACCACGGCGGCGAACCGGGAGCAGGCCAAGGCCCAGGTGGAGCAGGCCGAGGCGAGGAAGATCCAGGCCGAGCCGGTGAAGCAGAACATCGCCCAGTCCGAGGAGCAGGTCAGCCAGACGCAGGGGCAGCTTGAGCAGGCGCAGGGGCGCCTCGACCGGGCGAAGCTCGATGTCGAGTGGGCGGTGGTGCGCGCGCCGCAGGACGGCTGGGTGACCCGGCGCAACGTCAACGCGGGGGACTACGTCTCCTCGGGCCAGCGGGTGATGTCGCTGGTCACCACCGATGTCTGGGTGACGGCGAACTTCAAGGAGACGCAGCTCGACGGGATGCGCCCCGGCCAGAAGGTGACGATCGCCATCGACGCCTATCCCGACCTCGACCTGCAAGGTCACATCGACTCGATCCAGCGTGGCTCCGGCTCGAAGTTTTCCGCCTTCCCGGCGGAGAACGCCACGGGCAACTTCATCAAGATCGTGCAGCGGGTGCCGGTGAAGATCGTGATCGATTCCGGCCTGAAGAAGGACGAGCCCCTTCCGCTCGGCATCAGCGTCGAGCCCACGGTGATGCTCAAGTGAGCGCCGGGGCGGAACAGACCTGGACGCCGCGCCACAATCCGTGGCTGATCGCGGTCGTCGTGACGATCGCCGCGTTCATGGAGATCCTCGACACCACCATCGTCAACGTGGCGTTGCCCTACATCGCCGGGTCGCTCGCCGCCTCCAGCGACGAGGCGACCTACACGCTCACCGCCTACCTCGTCGCCAACGGCATCGTGCTCACCATCGCCGGCTGGCTTTCCGACACGATCGGGCGGAAGCGCTACTTCATCATCTGCATCGGCATGTTCACCGTGTCGTCCCTGCTCTGCGGCTTGTCCCAGAGCCTCGGGCAGATCATCTTCTTCCGGCTGATGCAGGGCTTCTTCGGCGGCGGCCTCCAGCCGAGCCAGCAGGCGATCATCCTCGACACCTTCCCCCCGGCCAAGCGCGGGGCCGCCTTCGGCGTCACGGCGGTGGCGACCATCGTCGCCCCGGTGCTGGGGCCGACGCTCGGCGGCTACCTCGTGGAGCACCTCGACTGGCGCTGGATCTTCTTCGTCAACGTCCCCGTGGGCATCGTGGCGGTGATCCTCAACGCCATCCTCGTGGAGGACCCGCCGCACGAGCAGGCCAAGAAGAACCGCAAGCGCGGGATCGACTATATCGGCCTCTCGCTCATCGTCATCGGCATCGGCTGCCTCCAGATCGTGTTCGACCGGGGGGAGGACGACGGCTGGTTCGGCTCGCCCTTCATCGTCACCATGACCGTCATCGGCGGCCTCGGCGTGTTCTTCGCCATCTGCTGGCTGCTGACGGCGTCGAAGCCGATCATCGATCTCGACGTGTTCCGCGACAAGAACTTCGCCATCGGCTGCATCCTCATCGGCGCCATGGGCTTCACGCTCTACGCCAGCGCCGTGATCATCCCGCAATTCGCGCAGAACGTGCTCGGTTATCCGGCCCTGCAATCGGGGTTGATCCTGTCGCCGGGGGGCATGGTGGTGATCGTCCTCATCCCCATCGTCGGGCAGCTGATGAAGGTGGTGCAGACCCGCTACCTCGTGATGTTCGGCTTCTCGCTGATGGGCGTGGCGCTGATGTATTCGAGCAAGCTCGCCCCCGACATCGACTTCGGCACCCTGGTCTTCATGCGCTCCATGCAGACGGCCGCCCTCGGCTTCCTGTTCGTGCCGATCTCCACCATCGCCTACCTGACCCTGCCGCAGAAATACCGCAGCGACGGGGCGGCCATGTTCTCGATGTTCCGCAACGTGTTCGGCTCGCTCGGCATCTCGCTCTCGACAGCCGCCGTCACCGAGCGGCGGCAGGCGGATCAGGCGCACCTTTCGAGTTTCATGACGCCGCTCCGGCAGGGCTACAACACCTTCGTCCAGGAGAGCGAGCACACGCTGCGCGCCCTGGGCCGGGCGGCGGGCTCGGTCCATCAGGAGGCGGTCTCGCACACCTATCAGACGTACATGAAGCAAGCCTCGATCCTCGCCTACGGCAACGTCTTCCAATACACGGCGATCGTCGCCTTCCTCGTGGTGCCGTTCTGCTTCCTCATCTCGGCCAAGACCGCCAAGGGCGGCGGCGGAGGGCACTGACATGGCGATCCGCACCCTCGACCTCATCCTGCCCGGCGCCGCCCTGCTCGGCCTCTCCGACCTCCTCGGCGGCTGCATCGTCGGGCCGGATTTCGTCCGCCCGGTCCCCGCCGTCACGGCCTCCGCGAGCTATGTGGAGCCGGCCCCGGGGCGGCCCGTCCGCGCCTCCCTGCCGCTGCTGCACCGCACCACCGAGGCCCCGCCGGACGTGGAATGGTGGCGCGCCTTCCGAGATCCCATCCTCGACGGGCTGGAGGGCCGGATCGCCGCCCAGAACCTCGACGTGCAGACGGCCGGCGCCCGGTTGCTCCAGAGCCGAGCGCAACTCGGCACCAGTGCCGCCGCCGCGTTGCCGACCCTCTCGGGCCAAGGTTCGGCCTACCGTCAGCAATTCAGCAAGAACGGCACGATCGGCCTGCTGTCCAACTCCCTCGGCGGCACGACCGGGGGCACCGATCCCACGGCGCCCCTCACCAACGGGTTCGAGAGCTACACCCTCGGCTTCGACGCCTCGTGGGAACTCGACCTGTGGGGGCGGGTCCGCCGCTCGGTGGAATCCGCCCAGGCCCAGGCCGAGGCGGCGGCCGAGCAGCGCCGGGCCGCCCTGGTCTCGGCCCAGGCGGAACTTGCCCGCGATTACGTCCAGCTGCGCGGCACGCAGGACATGATCCGCATCTACCAGACCTACGTGCGGGTGAATCAGCAGATCCTCGACGTGGTCCGCGTCCGCCAGCAGAAGGGCCTCGTCACCGGGCTCGACGTGGCGAGCGCCGCCTCGCAGGTGGAGGCGATCCAGGCGCAGATCCCGCAGTTGCAGCAACAGGAGATCCAGCAGGTCAACGCGATCTCGCTGCTGCTCGGCGAGCCGCCCCTGGCGCTGGCCCAGGACCTCACCGGGGGCCGGGGTATCCCGCCGGTGCCGCCGAAGGTGCCGGTGGGCATTCCCTCCGAGCTGATCCGCCGCCGGCCCGACATCCGCCAGGCCGAGGCGAGCCTCCATGCGGCGGTGGCCGACATCGGCGAGGCCGAGGCCGAGTTCTTCCCGCGTGTGACCCTCACCGCCAGCCCGACGGTGAACGCGGTCGATCCGCTCAAGGTCTTCCGGGGCTCGTCGCTGCAATACATGAACATCGGCCCCTCCTTCTCGATCCCGCTGTTCGAGGGGGGGCGGCTGCGGTCGAACCTCGTGTTGCAGCAGGCCCGCCAGCAGGAGGCGGCCATCGCCTACCAGAAGGCCGTGCTCCAGGGCTGGCACGAGGTCGTCAACGCGCTGGCCTCCCTCCAGGGGGATGCCGGGCGCCGGGCGCGCCTCGCCCGGCAGGTGGGCGACGCCCGCCGGGGCCTCGACCTCGCCCGCGCCCGCTACACGCAGGGCGTCGAGATCTTCACGACGGTGCTCCAGAACGCGCAGGTGGTGCTCCAGGCCGAGACCAACCTGTCCCAGGCCACCGCCGGCATGTCCACGGACTTCGTGGCCCTGTCGAAGGCGCTCGGCGGCGGCTGGGAGGGCACCTTCCCGCCCCAGCCCACGCCCCCCGGCCCGCCGGAGACGGCGCAGGTGCCGGTGGCCGAGATCATCCCCCGGCCGGTGGTGCCGTAGGGCGTACCCGCTCCGCCGCCCCGGCTCGCCGCGCCCGATGACAGGGGTACGGCCGGGGCGAGGGCGCGGGATGTCCACACCCCGCCCTTGAGCCGCCGCACCGGAACGTCCTAAGAACACCGGCCGCCGCCCGGGACCCGGATGCCGAGTTTCCAGTTCGTCCACGCCGCCGACCTTCACCTCGGAAGCCCGCTCACCGGGCTGGCCGGGCGGGATGCCGACCTCGCCCGGCGGCTGGCCGCGGCGGGGCGTACCGCGTTCGAGGACCTCGTGTCCTTCGCCATCGCGCGGAAGGTCGCCTTCGTCGTGGTGGCGGGGGATATCTACGACGGCGACTGGGCGGACGCCTCCATCGGGCTGTTCTTCGCCCGGCAGGTCGGGCGCCTCGACCGGGCGGAGATCCCGGTGGTGATGGTGCGCGGCAACCACGACGCCGAGAGCGTCATCACCAAGTCGATCACCCTGCCGGAGCGCGTCCACCTCTTCCCCGCCAACCGGGCGACGACCCACCGGATCGAGGCGCTGCGCGTGGCGATCCACGGGCGCAGCTTCCCGAACCGGGCGGTGGAGGAGAACCTCTCGCTCTCCTACCCGGCCGCCGTGCCGGGCTGGTTCAACATCGGGGTGCTGCACACCTCCTGCACCGGCCACGCCGCGCACGCGACCTACGCCCCGTGCTCGATCCCCGACCTCGCCCGGCGGGGCTACGAGTACTGGGCGCTGGGCCACATCCACGAATACCAGGAACTCTCCCGCGACCCGTGGATCGTCTTCCCCGGCAACCTTCAGGGGCGCAGCGTCCGCGAATGCGGCCCCCGGGGCGCCGTGCTGGTCACGGTGGAGGACGGGCACGTCGCCGGCGTCGAGCGCCACGTCTTCGACCGGGCCCGGTTCGAGCGCCTGTCCGTCGACCTGTCGGAGATCGCCGAGGTGGCCGCCGCCCATGGGCGGATCGAGGCGGCGCTCCGGCCGCTCGGGGAGGTCGCCGCCTCCCGCCTCGTGCTGGTGCGGGTCCACCTCACGGGGGAGAGCGCCGCCCACGACCGGCTCTGCGCCGACCGGGACGACCTCGCCGCCGAGGTCCAGGCCGCCGCCCACCGGGTCCACGAGGAGATCTGGCTGGAGCGGCTGAAGGTCGAGACCCGCCGGCCCCGGACGGCCGCGCCCGCCGCCACGGCGACGATCGACCCCACCGCCCTCATGGCCGACCTCGACCGCGACCCGGAGTTCCGCGCCCGCGCCGAGGCGGCCCTGGCCGAGATCGTCCGGCGGATGCCCTCGGGGGTGGCGGAAGAGGCCGGGATCGAGGGGGAGTTCGAGGCCCTGTGCGCCGAGGCGCAGGCCCTCGTCCTGGGGCGGCTCTCCGGCCGGACCTGCTGAGCCGATGCGCCTCCTGACCCTGAACCTCGAACGCTACGGCGCCTTCACCGACCGGGTGCTGACCTTCCGGCCGGAGGCGCGGCTGCACGTCGTGCTCGGGCTCAACGAGGCGGGCAAGAGCACCGCGCTCTCCGCCGTGACGGATCTGCTGTTCGGGTTCGGCAAGACCACCGATTACGCCTTCCTGCACGAGATGCCCGCCTTGCGCGTCGGCGCCGAGATCGTCGGGGCGGACGGGCGGCGCCTCGCCTTCCGCCGCCGCAAGGGCAATGCCCGCACGCTGATCGACGCCGCCGACGCGCCCCTGCCCGACGACGCCCTCGCCCCCTTCGTCGGGGGCCTGACCCGTCCCGTCTTCTGCCGCGCCTTCGGCCTCGACGCCGAGGCCCTGCGACGGGGCGGCAAGGAGATGGTCGCCGTGGAGGGGGAGGTCGGCGCCAGCCTGTTCGCGGCGGGCTCGGGTCTGCGCGGGCTCACCGAGTTGCAGGCGCAGCTCGATGGCGAGGCCGAGGCGATCTTCACCCCGCGCAAGGCCGGGCACCGGAGCTTCTATCAGGCCCTCGACCGCTGGCAGGACGCCCGCAAGACCGAGCGGGACCTCGGCGTCTCCACCGGCGCGTGGCAGGCCCTCAACGAGGCGATCGCCGCCGCGACCGCCGACCTCGACGCCCTGCGGGCCGAGCGCGGCCGCCTCGCCGCCGACCGGGCGCGGCTCGAACGGCTGAAGCGCGTCGGGCCGGTGCTGGCCGAAATCGACGCCCTGGAGGCGCGATGCGCGGAGGATCCCCTCGCCCGCGAGGCGGAGGCCGCCTGGGTCGCCCGCTTCGGCGAGGCATTGGGGGAGTGCCGGGCCGCGCAGGCCGAGGCCGTCCGGGCCGGGTCGGCCCTGGCGCGGGCGCGGGCGGAGGTGGAGGCCCTGCCGGTGATGCCGCCCCTGGCGGACCGCGCGGAGGAGATCCTTGAATCCTTCCGGGGGATCGACCGGTTCGAGAAGGACGGCACCGATCTGACCCGCCTCTTCGGCGAGGCCGAGCGGGCGCAGCAGGCGGTCGACCGGCTCTGCGCCCGCCTCGGACTGCGCGACCGGGATGCCCTCGGCGAGGCCCTGCCCACCGATGCCGCCCGGGCGCGGATCGAGCGGCTCCTGCGCGAGGGCCGTGCCCTCGACGCGGCCGAGGCGCAGGCCGTGCGGGAATCCGAACGGGCCCGTGCCGAGCACGAGCGGCTGGTGCGCGAGGCCGAGGCGGCGGGGGCGATCCTCGATCCGGCCCCCTTGCGCGAGATGCTGCGCCCCTTCGCCCGCCTGCGCGACACGGTGGCCCGCTACCGGGAATACGAGGACGGCATCCGCCGGGCGGGGGACCTCCTGCGCGACCGGGCCTCCCGCCTCTCCCCCGCCGTGGGCGATCCGGTCTCCCTGGCGCGGGTTCCGCTGCCGTCGGTGGAGGCCGTCGGCCGGTTCCAGGGGCTCCTCGACGAGGCGACGCGGGAGCGGGCGCGGGTCGCCGACCGCCTCGCCGCCGCCCGGCGCCGGGTCGCGGAGATCCGCGGGCGGCTCGCCGAGCGCGAGGCCCAGGGGCCGGTGGCGACGCAGGAGCGCCTGGATGCCGCCCGCGTGGCGCGGGCCGGAGCCTTCGATTCCCTGCGCGCCGCCCTCCTCGCCGGGGTGGCGGCGGCGCCCGAGGCCGTCGCCGCCTACGAACGGGCCGTGGAGGCCGCCGACCGCCTCGCCGACGCCCGGGCCACCGATGCCACCCGGGTCGCCGCCCATGCCGCCGACCAGCACCGCCTCGCCGCCGCCCAGGCGGAGGCCGGGGACGAGGAGCAGGCCCTGGCCGCGAGCGAGGCGGACATCGCCGAGGGACAGGCCGCCTGGGAGGAGGCGTGGCGCGGGGCCGGGATCCGGCCGGCGCCCCCCGTCGAGATGGCCCGCTGGCTCGCGGAGGCGCAGGCGGTGATCGCCGCCGAGCAGGATCTGGCCGACGAGCGCATCAGCCGGGACAAGCTCGCCGCGCAGATCGCGGAGGCCACCGGGCCCCTGTCCGCCCTCTGCGCCCGGGCGGGGCTGGAGACGCTGCCGGGGCTCGACCCCATCGCCCGGCTCGACGGGCTGGAGCGCCACCTCGCCGCGCTCGGCACGCGCTGGGAGGCCGCCCGGGAGGCCACCGGCCGCCTGGGGGCGGCCCGGCAGGCGGCCGAGCGGCAGGAGGCGGCCCTGGCCGAGACCGCCGCCCGGCGCGACGCCTGGCGGCGGGAGTGGCACGAGGCGGTGGCCGCCCTCGCCCTGCCCGCCTCCTCCGGGATGGAGGAGGCCGAGAGCGCCCTGGCGGCCTGGCGTGAGGTGCCCCCGGCGCTGGCGCAGCAGGGCGACCTCGCCCGCCGGGTGAAGGGCCTGCTCCGGGACCGCGACCTGTTCCAGTCCGCCGCCGCCGCCCTGGTCGGCGACCTCGCCCCCGACCTCGCCGGCATGTCCCCCGGCGCCGGCATCCGCACCCTGCACAACCGCCTGGAGGCGGCGCAGGCGCAGGCCGTCCGGCGGACGGAGCTGACCCGCCTGCGGGAGGAGGCGGCGCACGCGGCCAAGGAAGCCGCCGAACAGGAAGAGGCCGCGTGGGGGCGCCTCGCGGCACTCGCGGCGGAGCATGGCGCGGAAGCCGACGCCGCCTCGCTCGACGACCTCGCCACCCTCCATGCCCGCCTCGACCTCCGCGCCGCATTGCGGGCCGACCTCGCCCGGCTGCGGGCGCGGGACCTCGCCACGGCCGGGGATGGCCTGCCCGAGGCCGAACTGCGCGCCGGCCTCGCCGAGACGCCCCCCGAGGCCATCGAGGCCGGGCTCGCGGCGCTGGCCGCCGAGGCGGAGGAGATCGAGGACCGCAGCCGGGTCGTCTATTCCGACCGGGAGCAGACCCTGGCCAAGCGGGCGGAGCTCGAAGGGGGGACCGGCGCCGAACTCGCCGTGGCGGAACGCAAGGGTGCCGAGGCGCAGATGCAGGACTCCGCTCGCTCCTGGGCGGTGCTGCGCCTGGCCGGGATGATGCTGGGGGCGGGGGTCTCCCGGCACCGGGCGGGGCAGCAGGACCCCCTCATCACCCGCGCCGGCGCCCTGTTCGGTCGCCTGACCGGCGGCGCCTTCGACGGCCTCGCCCAGAGCTACGACGAGGCCGACACGCCCCGTCTCGTCGGCCGGCGGGCCTCAGGCGGCCCCGGCGGGGGGCTCGTGGGGATCGAGGCGATGAGCGAGGGCACCCGCGACCAGCTCTACCTTGCCCTGCGGCTCGCCCACCTGGAGGATTACGCCGGCCGCGCCGAGCCCGCCCCCTTCGTCGGCGACGACCTGTTCCTCACCTTCGACGACGCCCGCACCGCCCATGGGCTCGAGGCCCTGGCGGAGATCGGCGGCACCGTGCAGCCAATCCTCTTCACCCACCACCGCCACGTCGCCGAGATCGCGCGGGCGCGGCTCGGTGCGGCGGTGGATGTGCTGACCCTGTAGGGGAAACTCACGGCCGGACGCTCGTGCCCGGCGTGCGCTCGCCCCACGGATCGCGATTTTTCCGCAGATGATTTGCCGTATAATTTCTAGTTTTTAGATGTATTGACTCGGAAGCCGGCTCATCAAAACGGGCAACTCGCGATCCAATAGTGCGAGATGCCTTGCACGGCGTCACAGAACCTTCAAAAATCAACCCTACATCTGCGGGCGGCTTCAGAGACCGAAGGACGGGTCGCGGCGGTGCGGGGGCACGGCTCCCCACCGTCGCCGCGCGGGGCCGGCATCCGGGAGGCGAGGGGGGCGAGCCCCGGCGCCACCGCCTGAGGGAAGGTTTCGACACTTGGCACTCGGATTGGACAGCCGGGATACCTCCCGGAAGGGGGCGCTCGGCGCGGCCCTCGATCGCGACGGGGTGGCGCGGGCCTATGGCCGCTGGGCGCCGGTCTACGACCTCGTCTTCGGCCCGGTCTTCGCGCGGGGCCGCAGCCTCGCGGCCGCGGCGGCGGTGAAGGTCGGGGGGCGGGTGCTCGAGGTGGGCGTCGGCACCGGCCTGTCGCTCCCAGCCTATGCCAAGGCGCGCAGCGTCTTCGGGATCGATATCGCCGCGCCGATGCTGGAGAAGGCCCGGGACCGGGTGGATCGCCTCGGCCTGCGCAACGTCGAGCGGCTCGCGGTGATGGATGCCGAGCGCCTCGACCTGCCGAACGCCTCCTTCGACGTGGTGGTGGCGCAGTACGTCGTCACCGCCGTGCCGAACCCGGAGGCGGCGCTCGACGAGTTCGCCCGCGTCCTGCGCCCCGGTGGCGAGATCATCATCACCAGCCGGATCGGCGCCGAGCGCGGCCTGCGCCGGGCCATCGAGCGGACCTTGATGCCCCTCACCAGCCGTCTCGGCTGGCGGACGGAGTTCTCCTACGCCCGCTACGCCGACTGGGCGGCCGCCACCCCCGGCATCGTCATCGTGGAGCGGCGCGCACTGCCCCCCCTCGGGCACTTCTCCCTGATCCGCATGCGCAAGACGGGCTGACCCGCCCGTCCCCCCGCATCCGGCCGGCGGCCTCCGGGGGCCGGCGACATCATCGCAGCGACGAGAGAACGGAGTTTCGATCCATGGCCAGCTTCCGGGAGACGCTGCGCATCCAGCGCTGGGACGACCATCGCTACTACCACCACAACCTGATCAACCAGAGCCTGCATATGGTCAGCGCCATCTGCTTCCTCGTGGCCTATGTGCTGGCGTTCAAGGACCCGGCCAAGGCGGCCCTGGTGGGCTGGCTCCTGGCGATGACCAGCCGGCAGGCCGGGCACCTGTTCTTCGAGCCCAAGGGCTACGATCACGTCAACCACGCGACCCACGAGCACAAGGAGGAGATCAAGGTCGGCTACAACCTGCGGCGCAAGATCGTGCTGCTGGCGATCTGGGTGCTCTCCCCCGCCCCGCTGTACTTCGACCCGACCTTCTTCGGCCTGCTGAACCCGGCCCAGGACGTCTCCGGCCTCGCGCACAACGTCGGCTGGATCTGGCTGTGGCTGGCCATCGGCGGCCTGCTGTTCCGGGTCGGCCAGCTCTGCCTCCAGCAGAGCGTGCGGACCGGCGTAGTCTGGGCGGCCAAGATCCTCACCGACCCCTTCCACGACATCAAGCTCTATCACCGGGCGCCGATGAAGCTCCTCCAGGGTGAGATGATCGACGAGGACGAGCAGGCCGAGCACCACGCCTGACGCTTCGCCCCGGCGGAACCGGACGCCCCTTCCCCCGCTCCCCCTCATCCAGGGAGACTGGCCGGAACAGTCCCATTTCCCCCCGCCCTCGGCCTCATCCTGAGGTGCCGCCGCGAAGCGGTGGCCTCGAAGGAGAC